>JAHHQQ010000039.1 GCA_020026275.1 Bacteroidales bacterium | reverse complement strand
AGTTGTGAATTGCTTTCAATTTCTTAAATTTGTGACTGAAACAACAGGAGAGTTGTTGTAACTCATTGAACTATAATTATTTATGTTGTTTCTTGTAATAATGAAATCCTGCAATGACCGGCAGGATTTCATTGTTTTTATCTGAATTCTTTATTTCTAAATTGAAATGACCTTCCTAGAATAATTCCAGTTGAATATACATTTCAGGTGGCTCCTGTTCTTTCTTCGCATAAAATAGTTCCATTTTGCTGAATTGCTTGTCTGTTACCGTGAGAAGGCCAACGGAACCGTGCGGTGGTAAAAAACATTTGACTCTACGTATATGCATTTCTGCACTTTCGGCACTTGGACAGTGTCGAACATAAATTGAAAACTGAAACATGACAAAGCCGTCTTTGATAAGTTGTTTCCTGAAATCAGCTGCGGCTTTACGTTCTTTTTTAGTTTCGGTCGGCAGGTCGAAAAATACGAGTACCCACATGATACGATATTCGCTGAATCTGTCTTCAGACATGGTTGGTTATTTGAGTTCCGGGTATGCGATGGTTCTGGCAGATCCTTCAAAACATTTGACCAGTGATGAACAGGTGGTTGTTGCTGCAATTGAGAGAGGACTTGCCTTGCCGTTTATCTTTGTGTCCAGAACGGGAATGGACAGTAATCTTTTCTTGATGTCGGTTGTCAGCATGATTTCTTCTTGTGGTGAAATCATCTTTTCTTCCATGATCTCAAGCACCAGCAGATCAACATAAGGTCGATATGGTTCCATGATGTCGTCTGCAAGGCAGTAGGCATCGTATCGGTTGTGATGATGGATGCCCAGCGTGGGCAATAGGCCGCTGCTTACGAGTGAACGCGCAATGATTGCCCGCAATATAGCATAGCCATAGTTGAGAAGAGGATTGATGCCTCCTTCGAATTGCCCTCGTGTAAAAGTAGGGTCTTGAAAGATGGTTTTCCAATAATATGCTGCGGCTCGAGCTTCCAGATTGTTCGTATCTCCACTGTTGACTTTCTGACTCCAAAGAATCATGTTCTTATGAACATGTCCCGTCGCATGCTCAAGAACGGAGGCCTGATTGAGAATCTTGTATTTGATAGTTTGCTGCCAGAGTTGTTTCTTCAGGGGAAGAGAGGATTCTATTTGCTGCCGGAAGCGTTCATTTTGGAGGGTGTGCCCATAGAGAGGCAGCATGAGTCCTGTAGGGAGATGGTTTTCCGCACAAGTGATGAGGGCACAGTTGTTGTCCAGCAGTTCGGCTATCAAGGCCTGACTGATGGTGATCTGCCGATTGTCCAATATGACGGTGCCAATATCTTCAATTGGAATTGTCATCGGGAATTTTTTCTCCACCGAAGAATCCTCCGGCTTGGGCAACGTGATGACTAGCTGCCCAAGCTTCAAGGATAGATAGGCTGGATTCCCAAAGTATAGAGTCCTTTTGATCATTGACTATTCCCCAATGTGTACTATTTTGCCGAGATGATTGATTCTTACTTTTATGATTCCCTTCAGGGCGTTGCAATTGTATATGGGTTTCCATGTGGTATCTTTTAGAGCATTGTTGTTTTCAACATTCGTTTCCAGATGATGTCTGAATACGTAAAATTTAGAAGACAGTTTCTGTACCCGGAAAAGGTGTGGGCTGATTCTGCTGTAGTTTCTTTCATCGAGCAGATCAATGTCCTCCGGATAGAAGTCTGTTTCTTCATCTGGAAATACGAACATTTCATTCTGCTTCATGGTAAACTGGAATTTCCAGCCCAAGTCTTTGTTGTAATCTTCATTTACAACTGGCAAATGAAGCTCATTTACCCTTACAGAAGCTTCTAGGAAAGAGACGACATGTTCTTGAAGATTGCCATCTGCATCTTCATATATGGCGATATGGTGATTGCTTCCTGTACATACGTAATCGGAAGGTATCGTTTGGTGGCTCGCATTGTAAATCAAGTTGCCTGATTGGTCTCTCTTGGAGTGGATGGCTTCCGGTTTCTCTCCGCTATTGATGGCCACCCTTTTGATCTGGATACCTTTCTCTTCATTCAACCAGATTGGATTCTTGTCCATGTCGCTGAATGCTTTCTGTTTGTCGCCTCCATACTCTTCCAGTCTCTTGAGAAGGATTTCGCGAATCTTGACATCAACGACTTTTTCCAGATTGAGTTGAGCGTCAATTGGCTTGCGAATGGTATAGATGGGTTCCATCTTCACCATCTTGACAATAGAAGGAACCTTTTCATTATGTGCATTATCTAAATAGATTGGATTCTTTTCCAGGCTATTTTTCCCCGTGAAGGCTTTCTTTGGATCATTCCCAAATTGAGAAAGTCTGTTTGTCAAGGCCTCTCTGTATATTTTCTTGGCAACTGAAGAGAGCACCTCATAAGTTGTTTTACTGCCAATTTTGACATCTTCAGTTACATATCTCATTGAACGGCCATATACGGTTTCTTTATGAAGCTGTCCTCGTGGAGTTATCTGTGAGTAGGGTTTTCCATGATTATAATAGGTATGGATAGTGCCAACTTTATTCTTTGCCTTTATGGATACAAGAATATTTTCCAGCTCTTTTTGGGCTTCTGCCCTCATGTTTTCGAGTGGTGCAATGAAACGCAATTTGTTTTTATTGTCACGATACATCTGGTTGCTTTCAATGTATCTTACAACCTTGCTGCTGTCAGCGTCGGGAAGATTATTGACTGAGTAGGCTGAAAGGTCCACATATCCGTCCCATTCTTCCTCTTTTGGAATCCTCGCATTGAGGTTGTTGAGGTATTGGATATAGGATCTTTTGGTGAAGGCTATGGTCAGAGCATCCATGGCATGGTGTCTGTGGTCATTCCTTTTGGTCCAGTTCTCAATCCGATTGAACTTTTGTCCATGTCTTTCCATGACGGCAGTTTGTCCAGCCTTCTCATATTTGCTCCAATTGAGTTCTTGCATTACATCAACCAGCCCCCAATCTTCTCTCAGGCGTGCAGTGATGGCACCACTGGTTGACACGACTGTTGGCACCAGTTCCTCAAGCATTCTCTTGGCCTCTCTGGCAATATATTGCGAATCTCTCAAATCTCTCTCGATAAAATCCTGCGGTATATCTTTCTGGGTAGTCAGAAGACGTTCTTTCTTTATTCTGCCAATTGTACCATTTTTGTACAATGTTTCAATTTTCGTTTCATATTTCGCGAGTCCTTCCTGTCCGTATTTGAGAGATACGAAATCATAAGCTGTTTGGTCTCTTTTTTCAAGATTGATGCTTCTGGATTCCAAAGTCTTGTTGGAGAAGGAGTCGTCGAAGAAACGTGCCTGTGGAAGAATGTGTTCTATATCGAAATTTTTGCTGAATACTTCCTCTTCTGGAATGTAAGTGTCTGAATACAAAGTCTTGTACCCATTTCCTGCCAATTCCTGATACAGTCTATAACGGATGATGTCATTGCGTGACGGATTTTCAAATCCGAAATGTTCTTTGAGATATTTTGTGATTTCATCATTCCGCTTGTGGCCGTCTCTGACTGATTTGCTGTCTTTTTCTCTTTCTTTCTGACTTTTCTTTAATTCCCGAGCCAATTCGATTCTGATTTCATCTGGTTTGCCATACTCGTCGATGATGGCATTGATGACATTGACCATCTGGTTGAGAATTTTCTCGACGACAGGATTTCTCAGGCTGTCCTTGCGGATCTCCTCCAGTTTGTCCAGATATATTTTCTGGTTGGTTTCTTCTTTGGTGCAGGATGATTTGGAAGGTTGATAACCTGCAGAAGAGCATGCTTCGGAGTATTCCATACCTTGTTGCATGTACGGAAGTATTTTTCGGAGTGCTTTTGTACTGAGCCTTCCATAATCTGGCTCAAAAGTGATCTTGGCTAGAATTTGTGCATATTCCTCTGCGATGTTGTAACGTTCTTTGATTATGTTGATGAGTTTTTCAATGCCCGTTCTGGAATTGTCTCCTTCATAGGAATATAATAAATGCCAGAGTTGGCAGGTAGGTTGTTGTAACAGCTTGCTGCCTTCCAGAGTCGTGTCGAAGTGAAGAATGTCTGTGTTCCAACCCAAACATTCGAAGACCTCCGTCGTTATCTTTTCTGCATCTGTATGTCTGATTTTGCTGAAGTCATATTCTCCGTTACCACTGGCCTCAATCATTTGGGCATACGCGGTATAAAGTGTAGACATGGTCCTGTTCCCTTCGATTTCCTCAAAGTTCATGGAATGGCCTTTTCCGGAAAGCCCGAGAATCTTATAGATGTCGGCTGGCTTCAACTTGCATCTGAACTCTAATTCGTCATGAAGAGTTTGTTTGTCCGTCAGAGAAAGATATTTTTCATCAATCTTCAGATTGTTCAGATTCTGCCAGATTCTGAATTCCTGGAAGAGAGGAGAAGATTTCGGGCAGACTCTCGGCCCAATATTGATTTTGACGGTTTTGTCGTTGATCTTTTTGTCGACCATCTTTTGCTCCAGTTCACAGAAACAGACAAGATCCTTCTGGCTTTTTAGTCTGCGCTGGTAGAAAATGATGACATCCCTGATTTCTTTCTTCAGGTCTTCTGTCAATTCCGGGTGGAATTTTCTTTGCGTTTCCCAAAGTGTTTCAAATTCATCCATGTAGTCTTGACGATAGAAGACTTTGTTTTTGAGGCTGCAATTGGGATCTTTTTCAAGTTTGGAAACAAGAAATTGTCCAACGGTCATGTGGTGGATATGCAGCTCTTTGCTTCTGTCACTGATTTTACCAAGATAACCGCTGGCTGTCTTGATCTGGCCGTTGATTGATTGCAGAACGATTGCCAACTGTTCTGGGGCCAGCTGTTCTTCCAGTCCCTGTACCCGCCAAATGTAGTTTTCTTTGACTTGCTCTTTCCCTTTTGTCTCTCTTTTGATTCCGACAAGATCAAAGGACTTGCTCAATATTGACCAGGTCGCTTTGCTTTCTTTATTGTCCAATTCTTCATGTAAGGAGTCTGTAAGGAGAGCTGGATAATATTGTTTCTGCACATTCCAGATTTTGTCAAATTCTGCTTTCAGGTCAGAGGCGTAGAAATCCGGGAAATGATATTTCCCAGATTGGATCAGAGAGAGTATGCATTGTCCTGGAGTGAGATCCTCATCATTCATTTGTTGGGCAATGGAAAAACTGTCGATTGCCTGACCATTCTCTTCGGAATTGCTGCATTTTCGGTTGGACTTGTACCCACGCTTTTTGTTGAGCATGAGCAGAACACGTGCAAATTCTTCCAATGAAATCTCTTGGGCTGCCGCTTTTGCTCTTAATTTTAGAGTTTCAAAGGTAGAGGCGTTCCCTGTTTCGTAGAGAATTGTCTGATTGGTGATCAGATTATTCTGCTTGAGAATGTTGATCAGTTGTTCTCTCCGAAGTTTATATCTTTGGAGATTTCTTCTAGCACATCTCTTGGATCTTCGAGTTGCGTTTGTCGTGATGCTTTTACCTTCTTCAAAATTATTCTGTTCATCTACGGTAAGCGGATTGACTCGGACTCCGAGTTTGATGATAGAGGACTTTTCACTTTTACTTTCTGCCTCATTGACCAGTGCCCAGCCAATTGATGTGACTCCTAAGTCCAGGCCTAATATCTTTTTCATGGTTGAAGAAATATAATGTTATCAGTTTCTTTTGTTAAAAGTACGAATTATTTTGCAAAGTTGGAATGTTTCAATTATATTTACATCAACAAATTGAAGCAATTCACAATAAGGATTTTTCCGTTGTGAGAACATTAGGGTAGCACTCCGGTGTTGCCCTTTTTCATTTTCGTAACGGGAACAATGCAATGTCTCCAGGCCAGAGACCATGAGGGAGGGGCCGGCATTCGCCAAATGCGGATGGGCCGGGAGTTGAGGCGGGGAAGAAGCCGGGCGGCTTATTCCACCATCCGGTCAATGAACAGGATGCCGTTGAGGTGGTCGATTTCATGCTGGAAGATGACGGCGGTGAATCCCTGGACTGTTTCGGTGGTGTCCTTGAACTGCATCGTGCGGTATTTCAGCCGGATGCTGGAGGCACGCTCCACCTTGCCGAAGATTTCCGGCACTGAAAGGCAGCCCTCCATTCCGAAAACAGTGGAGTCGCTTTGGGACAGAATTTCCGGATTGATGAACGCTTCGAACGGTTCTCCGTCCTTGTCGAAGCGCTGGACCAGTACGACCCTTCGGGAAATGCCAACCTGTGGCGCTGCAATGCCGACCCCTTCATCCAAGCTGTCTTTGACAGTGATGAGCATCCGATCGACAAGTGTCCGGAATTCTTCTGTCTCCAGCATCTCTTTGGTCAAAGGCTCTGCGGTCTGTCTCAGTAGAAGGGAGTCATCCAGCTGGGTGATTTTCCACACTCTCATCAGCTTCCCATCGTATTCTTGGGCACGAGCTGCTGGCGAAGCGGCATGGATGATAGTCCGCTCTTCGTCCGTGAAGCCTCTTGAAGACGTATAAACCAGCGTAAATAATGTGATGACAGCTATTGTTATGACAAATAGGGCTGTATACAATGTATTGTTGTTTCGCTTCATAAGCCGAATGAATGGAAAATCTGAAGTAAGTATATTAAGGAACTCCCCATAAATCCGAGCGGAAATTTTACCGGATTCAGGAGGAAATCGATTGCTCCAGAACGGAGGAATCCGCAGGGGACATCATTTCAATAGGGGCGCATTCCCCGGCTGGAATGCGCTAGGCGAGTTCCAGCAGGTCCTGTTGGCAGTCAATCATCTTGTTGAACTCTTCGGTGAGGTCCAGCTCGTTCTCGTCCGATTCGTCCTCGACCAAATTCTTACCGGAAAGCTGCTCTGCTTCCAGCTTCTCGAAGAAGACCTCCTTGCAGTCTCCCAGCATCTTCGCCAGCACCTCGAGCGTGGCGGCCTGGTTGCTGCGGTAACTTTCTTCAATCTCGCCGGCAGGAATGAAGCCGGTGATCGTCTTTTCAATGGCTTCTTCGCTGAGCTCCTCGGTGTATTCGTCGTTGAATCCCATTCTGCCCAGATTGAGGGCGATTTCTTCAAGGGTATCAGCCACTTCGGTCAGCGTGGGGTGAGCCGCTGAAGCGTTGATTCTTTTGACAGCGTTCGCTGTGACGGAAATGCTGAACCAAACGTCAGTCATGCTCTGTACATCTATCTTTTTCATGATTTTAAAATAGTTTCTTTTCAATGTACCTCAAATATAGAGGAAATTTTGTTTTCCGCCAAGATACGGCGACCTTGTGCCAAAGTAGGGGGACGAGCAAAAATATTGGAGAAATTTGTGCAGGACGGGACAGGTTCATTACATTTGCAGTCTGCAAGTGCCACGAGAGACCAAGAACCCGAATGTGCCACGAGAGGCCAAAATACTTGAGGGGGCTACGAAAGCCCCAAAAGCTTGCAAGCCCCAGGACACTGCAAGTGCCCGAATGGCTCCAAAACTGGAAATCGCCCGAAAGGGAAGGCTCCACAGAGGCCCAAAAAGACGTAAAAAGACATGCAAAATACACTGAAATCCACCATCTTCCTGCTGGCAGCGGCGCTCCTGCCGCTCGCTTCCTGCGGTCCTGCCGGCTCCCCGACAGCGGAGAACACCACCGAATGCAAGACGTATCTGATTCGTCCCCATCAGGAAGAATTGGAACAGGAACTGCTTGACTGTAAGGACGCTGCACGCATTTTCCTCGCCGGAACCATCGACATGGGCGTTTCGAGAGACTGGCAGTCCGAAATGGTGGCCCGACTGCAGGATTCCACCCGGAACCTCATCTTCTTTTCCCCCAGACAGGAACATTGGGATGCCAGCAAACCCGGAGAGATGGACTATCAGGTCAATTGGGAACTGAGCCATCTGGAGCAGGCGGACCGGATCATCATGTATATCATCGCAACCAGCAAATCCCCGATTTCGCTGCTCGAAATGGGCCTGCATGCCCGGAGCGGAAAGATGGAGGTCATCTGCGAACCCGATTTCTACCGTTTCGACAATGTCCGGATCACCTGCCAATATTACGGCGTGCCGCTTTTCACCTCTCTGGAAGAATTCTATGAGAAGGAATGCCGCACCTCAAAAGCCACCTCAAAGGCCCTCTCAGATGCCCCATCAGTAGCCACTTCGCCCCAGACATGGGCATTTCCCGTAGAGGGGGACCTCGTTTTCGTCCGGGGAGGGGAGTCTGACTTTTCGGAAGCGATCGGGGAATCTACCGGCGGAGGCTATGTCCATGTCGGGATTGCCGCCAAGGTGGAGGGACGGCTCTGCATCATCGAAGCGGATGACCGTCAAGGGGTATGGGCGCAGTCCTGGGAGGCCTTCCGGACGCAATATCCGGCACTGACGATCATGCGCATGAAAGGGGATTTTCCGCTTCAGGAAGCCGTCAGCCGCGCCAAATCCTTTATTGGACAGGATTATGACTGGGCCTACCTCCCCGACAACGGCCGGCTCTATTGCTCGGAATTGGTGCAGCTTTCTTATCTGGACAAGGCTGGGCAGCCGATTTTCCCCTCCCGACCGATGAACTTTCGTGCGCCTGACGGGAGCCTGCCGGAATTCTGGGAACAACTTTTCCGCCAACAGGGACAGCCGGTGCCGCAAGGGGTGCCGGGAACCAACCCCAACGACCTCTCCCGATCCCCCTATCTGGAAACGGTCGGCAGCACGGGCCACGGCCAGACCATAACCGGTTCGCAGACGGTCGGCAGCACGGAATGCCGCTAGTCCAGCACGGTTTTCAGACGCTCCGCCAGATTTTCCCCTTGCGGGAAATGCAGAATGCGCAGTCCGGAACGGGCGGCCATTTCCACATTTTTCAAGGAGTCATCGATGAAGAGCATCCGATCGGCAGGGTGCTCCGGAATCTGCTGGATAACCCTTTCAAAGATTTCCGGATGGGGCTTGATCAGCTTCATCTCACAGGAGACGAAACATTTCTTGAAAATCTGTTCCAGCGGAATCCCTGCCTCCTCGAAAAGTCTTCTGCATTTGATCATCATGATGGGATTGTTGTTGCTCAGCAGATAGAGGTCGTACTGTTTGGACAACTCCTTCAGGAGCGTGGCTTTTTCGGGACGGATGCCCACCAGCATGCTCCACATGGCCTCATTGACCATGTCTTCCGTACAGCCCGGTCTGGATTCGGCAAGAATGGCACGGCGGAATTCCGCGCCGGAGAGCTCTCCTGCCTCGGTCTTCATGAAGAGGCCTTGTCCATGGCAGGGGTCCAGCATCTCATCGGTGTGCGGATAGCCCAGCTTTTCTTTGAATTCTTTCTTGCCGGCGGCCATGTCCAGATCGACCAGGACACCGCCCATGTCAAATATGATTGCTTCAATATTCATGTGTATCCGATTTTATTCTTGATGCAAAGATAGTCTCCTGTAGGGGATTCTGGACAAAAAGTGAAAATAAATCCTCAGAAATTTGCTCCTTGATTTTTTTTCTTTAGATTTGCATAAAGTTTAGTCGGTCGGCCGACCGATATTGTAAGGGAGCAAGGAAAATGAGTACAAAAGAAATCAAGATAGATAATGGTGACGGCAAAGTCATAGTTGTGGATATGAGGGGGTACATCCTCACAGTGGCTTCCTCCCTGATGACGAAGAAGGGAATCAAGGAGACTTCGCTGAAGGACATTGCCAAGGAAGCTGGAATCAGCAAAGGCACCTTGTACTACTATTATTCCGCCAAGGAGGACATCATCTACGACATTGCAGAGAGCAATCTGTCAGAAATCACCGATGAACTGCTTCATTTCGTGAAGGAGTCTTCGGGCAATGTCGATGTCAAGGAAATCCTCAAGACCTTGTTCGAGAAGATTCTTGCATCCGATACGCGTGGCCGTCTTCATCTGTATTTGCTGAATGACGTTTCCACCAACGAAGCCTTGAAAGAAAAGTTTTTCAAGATGTATGCTTCTTGGAGAAAGGTTTTGGCAGAGTCACTCGACCGGATTTTGCCGCAACAAGGGAATAATCAAAGTTTGGCAACGGTGATTCTTGCCTTGATTGATGGTTTGCAGATACAGAAGTTCTGCGGTTGCGACGATGCTTCGGTTGACGACATCATCAATATCTTGGTGCCATAGAAAAGTGTTGGGGACATTTCGCCCTTTCTGTTTTGGGAAGGGTTTTATTTGGAGATGGAATCGGTCGGACGGCCGACTGAACAAGTGCCGGTCTTCCTCCGGCAGGTTAGAATTATGAACAATTGAAAAAAAGTTGGATTATGAGTCGTTATAGTACTGAATATGTCTTGTCAGTCTCTGACGTTGATGTCAATTATAGGATGAATATGGTGGCAGTGTCTTTGTATTTTCAGGATTGTCTGGCCCGGTACATGGCCATCAATCATCTTTCTCCGTTTGATTTGAGCCAGCAGAACCTGTATTGGGCGATGACGGGCATTGAGATGCAGATGGTGGGGGAGAGACCTTTCTGGATGGAGAAGATTCAGGTGGAAATCTGGTTCTGTGAATATTCTGCTGTTCGTGAATATGTCAATTTCAAGATGTCTGTGAAAGACAAGGTATTTGTGGAAGGGACCAGCAGCTGGGTGATTCTGGACAAGACGACCCGCCGGCCGATTGATGCCGGAGACTTCATGAACCGGACAGCTATTGTCGGGGAGGGGCGGCCACATCGGATCCGCAACTGTTCCGTTCCGGACGATGCCCAGCTGATCGAAGTTACCCGGCATCACATCAACAACAACGATGTCGATTTCAACGGACACATGAGTAATCGTAACTATTTGGGTTTGGCCATGTCTTCGATGCCACGGTCTCATGCGGAGGGAACTTATCCCAAGTCGGTCTGCATACAGTTTAGGAAAGAGTCTTTTCTGGGAGAGACCTTGTCTTCTGCTTTGTATCAGTCCAAAGAGGACTCGTGCCATTTTTGGAATACGATTAATGATGTCCAGTCCCAGCCCGTCTGTAGTGTGGACATGGAAATGATGTCAGGGGTGAAGGAGGCAGATATTGCAGAAGAAATTGACCGTCGTATGATATAGTGAAATGCGGAATATTTTTGTATCTTCGCGCAATTTTCATGAAAATCCCCTGCTTCAGGGGATTTTGGTTTTTGTTTGGTGTGTGTTAATTTGATATTGAGATGAGAGATCTTACAACGGGCAGCATCAGGAAGGGCATTTGGTCCATGGCAATTCCTCTGATTACAGCATCATTTGTGCAGATGACCTACAATATGACCGACATGTTCTGGCTGGGACATTTGAGCAGCGAAAGTGTGGCTGCTGTCGGTGTCGCCGGTTTCTTCACTTGGTTGTGCAATGCCTTGTCATTTATCGGAAAGGTGGGAGCGGAAGTGACAATTTCACAAAGTTTGGGGGCCGGCAAGAAGCGTCTGGCTTGTGTCTATGCCAATCAGGCGGCTACCTTGTCTTCCATTCTTGCATTTGTGTATGCGGTTTTCATATTTGTTGCCGCTCCTGGACTGGTGGGTTTTTTCCGGCTGGAGGACCACATTTCTGAAATGGCTGTCCAATATATGCGTATCATTTCGCCGGGTATCTTCTTCACTTTCAACAACAATACGTTCAGCGGACTCTACAATGGCCAGGGCAATAGCAAGACTCCGCTCAAGATTGTTGCGGTCGGTCTGGTCTTCAACATCATTCTGGACCCTATTCTCATCTATGGTCTGGGGCCAGTCCCGAGAATGGAGACGGCTGGCGCCGGTATCGCCACTGCCTTGTCCCAAATGATTGTGTATGTGATTTTCGCCATTTCACTTTTCTGCAAGCGTTCCGCTTTGGGCAAGCTTCATTTCCTGACGATCCCGAGAGGCTTCTTCATCAAGAGGATTGCCCAGCTGGGTGTGCCGGTCAGTGCGCAGAGTGCGCTGTTCTCCATGTTCTCCATGACATTGGGAAGTATGGCCGCGACTTGGGGCTATGCCGGTGTGGCAGTGCAGAGTATCGGTGCCCAGATAGAGGCCATCACCTGGATGACAGGCTCTGGTTTCTCGACGGCGCTGGCTTCTTTTGTAGGGCAGAATTATGGAGCCCGAAATTTTGGGCGGATCAAGAAGGGCTTCTCCTACACGATGAAGCTGGCGATGGCCATTTCCGGAACGGCGACCATTGTGTTCATCCTGTACGGTAGGGAACTGTTCAATGTCTTTGTGCAGGATCCGGTTGTGTTGGATGCCGGTCGGGACTATATGCTCATTCTGGCGGCTTCCCAGATTTTCGTGTCCATTGAGAGTGTCACGGCAGGTGCCTTCAATGGTTGTGGCCGTACTACTCCGCCGGCGATTGTCGGCATTGTGCTGACGGGACTGCGTCTTCCGATGGCTTATGCCCTCATGTCCATCCCGGCTCTTGGCTTGAATGGTATCTGGCTCAGTATCACGCTTTCCAGTATTTTCAAAGGTATTGTCCTTTATGGCTGGTTCGTCATTTTCCGCAGGAAACTGGAATCAGGTGTGGACGTTACTGTCCGCAAAGGCATTTATCGTCCGGGGAAGATTTTTGGAAAGATGTATTCTATCGCCAGCCGTCTGTGGCAGCAATAGAATTGCCTGACGGAAGCGGATGGATTGAAAGAAA
>JAHHQQ010000038.1 GCA_020026275.1 Bacteroidales bacterium | reverse complement strand
GGCAAATTGTCTGTTTTTTCAATATGAAAAGATTTTATTGGAAATTAATTCTAATTGAGTTGTTTTGTTTTTAAAATATTTTACTAAATTTGTCGTGCAATTTAAATACAATAGTTAAAGTTTAAAAGACATCAAGTAACAAGTAATAAATTGATATTATGGATAAAATCGAATTCAAGAAGATGGCCGAGCGCTATAACAAGGAGTTGCTGGAAAATGTGCTTCCTTTTTGGCTTGAAAAATCTCAGGATAAGGAATATGGTGGATATTTCACCTGCTTGAACAGAGATGGCAGCGTCTTCGATACTGACAAGTTCGTATGGCTGCAAGGCCGTGAAGTCTGGATGTTCTCAATGCTTTACAACAAGTTTCAGAAAAATGAAGAATGGCTGGAATGTGCCAAGCAGGGTGCTGAATTCTTGAAAAAGTATGGCTATACTGGCAATTATGATTTCTATTTCTCATTGACTAGAGAAGGCAAGCCAATTGTCCAGCCTTACAATATCTTCTCCAATACATTTGCTTGCATGGCGTTCGCGCAGCTTGCAGAGGCTACCGGCAGTGAAGAGTATGCCGATATGGCCAAGAAGATCTTTGAAAGGATCCTCGAACGCAGGAACAACCCGAAGGGACAGTGGAGCAAGGGTGTTCCGGGAACCCGTCCTATGAAAGATTTCGCTCTTCCGATGATTATCTGCAATATGGCACTGGAAGTCGAGAAAATCATCGATGACAAAGAATTGATGGACAAGACTATCAAGGAATGTCTCCATGAGGTGTTGGATGTGTTCTATCAGCCTTCATTGGGAGCCATGGTGGAGAATGTCTCTTCTGTTGACAACAGTCTGGTAGATTGCTTTGAGGGCCGTGAGATCAATCCTGGTCATGACCTGGAGGCTTTGTGGTTCATCGAGAACCTGGGGGTCCGTCTCGGGGACAAGGAATTGGTCCAGAAGGCCGTAGACATATCATTGCGAGTCATTGAATTGGGCTGGGACAAGGAATACGGCGGAATTTTCTATTTCCTGGACAGCAAGGGATATCCTCAGCAGAAACTTGAATGGGACCAGAAACTCTGGTGGGTTCATCTGGAATCTTCCATCGCCATGCTGAAAGGCTATCAGCTGACCGGCAACGAGAAATGTCTCGAATGGTTCCTCAAATTGGATGACTATATGTGGAAACATTTCAAGGATCAGGAATATCCTGAGTGGTTCGGTTATCTGAACCGTCGTGGAGAAGTGCTTCTCCCGTTGAAGGGTGGCAAATGGAAGGGATGTTTCCATGTTCCAAGAGGTTTGTACCAGATTGGACAGATGCTGGAAGACTTGTCAAAGTAGAAACAGAAAAATCGGATATTTTCAATAATTAATGGAAGAAGGGCTGGTGCTGAATGGATTGTACACCAGCTCTTCTTTTGTGAATGAAAAATACCGGTGGTTGGTTGAAAACTGTAAAAAGATATGAAAAAAAGTGTTTTTTATACAATGGCGCTCATTTGGGGGGCGTGTGTGTCTTGTTCTCCTCGGGTGGATGTCCTTGTCATTGGAGGCGGAGCCAGTGGTACGGCGGCCGCTGTCCAGGCCGCCAAGATGGGGGCCAACACTATGGTCACTGAGGAGTTTACCTGGTTGGGAGGTATGTTGACTTCTGCCGGAGTCAGTGCAGTAGATGGAAATTACCGGATCCGTTCGGGAATCTATGATTCTTTTGTTGATTCTCTCTCCGCCCATTACGGCAGCGAAGGGGCCTTGTGCACCGGCTGGGTCAGCAATGTGCTCTTCGAACCGCACGTGGGAGATGAAATATTCAAGAAGATGGCCGCCCACTATGACAATCTGGACATCCGTTATGAGACTGTCTTTGTCGGAGCTCGGAAAAATGCCAAAGGCTGGACGGTCACTTTGAAAAATGCGGACGGAAGTTATGAGGTGCGCACAAAAGTCCTGATTGACGCTACGGAATTGGGTGATGTGGCCAAAACTTGTGGCGTGCCGTACGAAATCGGTATGGATTCCCGTTATGATACGGGAGAGGACATTGCTCCGGAGAAGGAAAACGATGTCATCCAGGATCTGACCATGTGCATGACTCTGAAGGATTATGGCCCCAATGCGGACAGGTCCATTGAGAGGCCGGCAGACTACGATTCTACCTTGTATCTGAATAGTTGTATCAATCCTCTGAATCATGACATCTATTTCGAGAACGGTACTCCTATAAGAGCGGATGTGAAACTGGCGCTCCATCCTGTGGAGACCATGCTCACCTATGGCAAGTTGCCGGTGACCGGACCAGATGCCAAATATATGATCAATTGGCCGGCCGAAGGAAATGATGTCTATGTCAATGTGATTGAGGCTGCTCCTGAACGTCGCAAGGAGGCGCTGGACAGTTGCAAGAACATTTCTTTGGGATTCCTTTATTTCATTCAGCATGAACTGGGCTACAAGAATCTGGGGCTGGCTGACGATGAATATCCTACAGAAGATCTTCTTCCGATGATTCCTTATCATAGGGAATCCCGCCGTATCGATGGCATGGTCAGATTTACCGTAGATGCCGCGGCTCGTCCTTATGAATACAAGGAACCTCTATATCGGACAGGTATCGGTTCCGGCAATTATCCAGTGGATCATCATCATTTCAGAAATGCGGACTGGCCTTCTCTTCCAGATCTCCATTTTTATCCGATTCCATCTTACAATCTTCCAATGGGAGTAGTTCTTCCAAAGGAAGTGCAGGATCTGATTGTGGCGGAGAAATCTGTTTCCGTGACTAATCTTGTCAACGGTACGACCCGTCTTCAGCCGATGACTTTGCAGATCGGACAGGCTTCCGGTGCATTGGCCGCACTTGCAGTCAAGAACGGAGGGCTGGACAAGGTCAAGGTCCGTCAGTTGCAGGATGTTCTTCTTGAAGAGGGGGTTTACATCATGCCTTATCAGGATCTGGATAACCGAAATCCGAAGTTTGGCGCAGAACAGCGTATCGGTGCGACCGGCATTCTCCGTGGATTGGGACGGCCTCATGGATGGGCCAATGAAACCTGGTTCCGTGTGAATGATCCGTTGAAGGCTGACGAAATCTTCTTTGAGGAACTCTATCCTCAGGTGAAGGTGGCCGCCAGTGCAGAAGGGGGGCAGGTGACCGTATCGGATGCTTATGAGATGCTGGCTCAGGCAGGGGCGAAAGTGCCGGATGCCAAGGGCGTGTGGAGCCAGATGGGGCTGGACAACTATTGTCCCGACCGGGTCATCACTCGTCTGGAATTTGCCGTCATGCTGGATCATCTGTTGGATCCGTTCCATGCCAAAGAGGTGGACTATCATGGACATTTCGTAGAATAAGTTCTCCTTTGGACAACAATAATCGGGGCTGGCTCAACTGGGCCGGCCTTTTTCTTTCACTTTCGACACTTTTTTACTATTTTTGCTGAAATATGCAATTAAATTGTCTTGAATCATGAGTTTTCAAAAAATACGCACCCAGATTGCTTCCTACAGATTGACGATGAGGATGAAATTTACCTTGGGCTTGTGTTCAGTCGTGCTCATATTGCTGGTTTCCGGTATCATTTCCATTTTGGAATATAGCAGGATGAGCAATTACATATCCACTCTGATTTCTGACAACATCAAGAGCATCAATGTAGCGCAGCAGCTTTCCAATGCGGCCAATGATTATAATTTGGAGATGCTGGCGGTCATCGGGGAGGATGGGAGTGCGAGGATGCCAGATTTCAATCAGAAAGAGTTTGTAAAACATTGTGACAAACTCCGTGATGGTTTGAGAGGCTATGATCTGGGACACTTGGCCGATTCTGTCATGTATTCCTATTCGGCTTATATGCTGACCTCCATGGAACTTCCAAAGGTGTGGGATTCCAATTTCGTGGATAACCGTACCTGGTATTTCGACCGTCTGCAGCCGGTCTTCCAGCGGCTCATGAGTGATCTGGACAAATTGAATGCCGTTACATATAATCAATTGAAAACTAATTCCGCAACGTTCGAAAGCGGTTTCTATAGAAGTATCATCCCTGGAGTTGTGGCTGTTGCTGTCGGTATTCTGCTGGTACTCCTTCTCTTGTATTTTGTCATGGTCTATTATATCAATCCGATATATAAGATGTTGTCCGGTATCGAATTCTATCGTGCCGACAACAACCGAAGATACACTTACGAACTGGAAAGCGATGATGAACTGGCGAGCCTGAACGAGAACGTAGGGGAAATAATCAATGAAAATATCCAATTGCGCCGGAGAGTGAAGGAACTGAGGGCTCTGCTGGAAAAGAAAACCGATGACGAATAGAAAGACATTTTGATAGTAGGCTGAACTGACTGTATACGTGATTATGAATTTCAAGGCAATCGCAAGGAATGTTGGATCTGCACTTCTTGTCAGTGCATTTTTCATGTTCTTATCCATCTTGGTTTCCATTGCTCATGGCAATGACAGTGCTTTGGCGGCACTGTCCATCAGTTTTGTACTTACTTTTATCTGTGGGGTCTTTCCTTTCATCTTTGTCAGAAGAGCTCCGAAAATCACACTGACAGACGGCTACATCATTATCGTGCTGTCCTGGTTGCTCTCGTTTCTGTTCGGCATGATGCCTTATCTGTTATGGGGGGGGCCATTTTCTGTAGTGAATGCGCTATTTGAAAGCGTTTCTGGCTTCACGACGACCGGGGCGACTATCCTTCAGAGTGTGGAAGCTCTGCCGTACAGCCTTTTGTTTTGGAGATCCTCTACCAATTTCATCGGTGGCCTGGGGGTGGTGGTCTTCCTGCTGCTCATCATTTCTTCTTCCAATCCGGTCAAGTTGAGACTCGCCAATCTGGAACTGTCCTCGTTGAGCCGGGAAATCTACCATGTGAGGGCCAACAAGACGGTGCTTATCTTTTCCTCCGTCTATCTGGTGCTGAACCTGCTGGCTTTCCTGTCCTACTGGATTGCCGGAATGAGCCCGTTCGATGCCATCAATCATGCGTTCAGTGTCTGTGCCTCGGGTGGATTCAGCACGCGCAACATTTCCATCGCTTCCTATGATTCATTGCCGATCAGCATCATTTCTATAGTCTTCATGTATTTTGCATCCATCCATTTCGGATTGCTGTATTTTACCGTCGTGACCCGTTCGCTGAAACCCTTGAATAATCCGGTCTTTCGTTTCTACAACCAAATTATCCTGCTTTCAGTGTTGGTCATTACCTTGACCTTGAAGTTCGGGGAGGTTGGCAGAACTTGGGGCTCTGCCTTGCTGGATAGCGCCTTTCATGTTGTCAGTTATATATCCACCACAGGTTTGGCCATTGCTGACAATGCCACATGGCCTCCTTTGGCCGGCATTGTCTTGATGACGATTATTCTCATGAGCGGATGTGCCGGCTCTACTGCTGGAGGAATCAAGGCAGACCGTGTACTCATCTTCTTGAAGACCGTCCAGCGTCAGATTCACAAAGTTGTTCATCCTGCCTATGTGGAGAAGGTGAAAGTGGGGAATCATCTGCTGAGTGAAGAAGAAGTGATGCCACATATCATTTTCATCACCATCTATCTGGGAATGATAATCATTTCTATTTTGCTGTGTGTCGCATTTGGAGCGACTGTTGAAAATTCTATAGCAGGTACCATTGCCTCTATGGCAAATGTCGGCCCTGGTATCGGGGAAATCGGATCTTTCGGAAATTATTGTTCTCAGCCAGTAATGGTCAAGTTGGTCTTGTCCATGGATATGTTCCTCGGCCGTCTGGAGATTTATCCTGTTCTCGCAGTCTTGGCCATGATGTTCCGTAAAACGAACCGTTAGTTTTTTGTGATGTAGTGGGAGTTTATGTATCTTTAGACGATTTTTGAGAGGAGCAGAGATGGGAAGAGTAGATTTCTTATATGATCATTTTATTGCACATCTTGGGTATGAACCGACACCTGGCCAGAATTCATTGCTGAAGGACATCGCCGCCTTCGTGTCGGACGATGAGGGAGATATCCTGGTAGTCAATGGCTATGCGGGTACTGGCAAGACGACTGCAGTGGCGGCTGTCGTGGAGGCCCTGAAGGAATTTGAGGTGCCGACCGTCCTGCTCGCTCCGACGGGAAGATCTGCCAAGACGCTGTCCCTCTATGCACACGCTCCGGCCTATACCATCCATAAATACATCTATCGCCAGAAATCGGTCAATGAAGAAGGTTTCGGCCTCTTCAATCTGGGACCGAGCAAGGATAAATATTCTCTGTTCATCGTGGACGAGGTGTCCTTGATCGGAATTGATGCTTCCGGAAGCAGTACGGCGCAATTCGGGACAGGCAATCTGCTGGAAGACCTTATCCGGTTTGTGCGGAACGGAACAGAATGCAAGCTGATTCTCATTGGAGACGGGGCGCAGCTGCCGCCGGTCGGTCTGGACTGCAGTCCTGCTTTGTCCAAGGAATATATGTCATTTGCCGGAGGCGTCCGGTATGCGACCTTGACGGACGTGGTGCGCCAGAAGAAGGAGTCCGGTATTCTGAAGAATGCGACTTGCCTTCGGCAGATCATTGCGCAGGATGATTTCTATGGAATGGAACGCAGTGACCTCCAGCTGGATGTGGAAGGCTTCGATGACATTGAACGCATCGGTGGTGGAGAACTGATTGAGGCTCTTTCAGATGCCTGCGGCCGATACGGCGAAGACGAGACCGTGGTCTTGTGCCGCTCCAACAAACGGGCGAACAAGTACAATGCCGGCATCCGGGCGATGGTCCAGTACCGCGAGGAAAAACTGGTGAGGGGAGACAAGCTCATGGTTGTGAAGAACTGCTACCAGTTCCTGGAAGACGTCAAGGAGATGGACTACATTGCCAACGGTGATATGGCCAAGCTGGTCAAGATCCATCATTTCACGGAAAGGTACGGCCTGCATTTCGCCGATGCCACCTTGTCTTTCCCTGACTACGACGATCTGGAGATCGATGCGAAGGTCTGTCTGGACACTTTGGAGTCGGAAAGCCCTTCGCTGACCTACGAGCAGCAGAACCTTCTCTATCAGGGGGTGAATGCGGATTATGCCCATATCACCAGCAAGAAGAAACGCTACGAGGCCGTGAGGGAGGATCCGTTCTACAATGCGCTCCAGCTCAAATATGCCAATGCCATCACTTGTCACAAGAGCCAGGGCGGACAATGGTCCTGTGTGTTCATTGACAATGCGCTGTGGCAGGAGGAAGTCACCCTGGACGACCTCAAATGGCTCTACACAGCGGTGACCCGTGGCGTGGAGAAAGTGTATCTGGTCAATTTCAACGACGACATGTTCAGATAATTAGGAAACATTTAAAATACGATAATTATGAAGAAGTTACTATCCGTACTGGTAATGGCCGTTTCATTTGGGATCGGAGCCGCCGCTCAGGTGTTCAATCCGATTCCGGTATCCTGGAAATGGCTCAATGACCGGGAAGTCGCCTTCAGCTATGATGGGACTTATACCGGGGAGAAGGATTTTGCCATCCGTCCTTATCGCAAATTTGACAAGAGCCTCAAACAGGCTCCTGAAAAATACGCTTCTTTCCCGATTCGTCCGGAAGGGGCAGTGAATCTGACCTATTCTCCAGATTCCACCATGCTGGCCTTCACCCGTGACAACAACTTGTTCGTGGTGAACATTGCCGATGGCAAGGAAACCCAGCTGACCACTGATGGTACCGACCTGATACTCAACGGTTACGCTTCCTGGGTCTATTACGAGGAAATCTTCGGCAGACCTTCCCGTTACCGCGCTTTCTGGTGGTCTCCAGATTCCAAGAAACTCGGTTTCTACCGTTTTGACAATACCAACGTGCCGATGTTCCCGATCTATTCTGCCAAAGGACAGGACGGATTCTTGAGGAACACCCGTTACCCGAAATGCGGCGAACCGAATCCGGAGGTGCGGATCGGCATTGCAGAGGTCGCTACCGGCAAGATTACCTGGGCGGACTTCGACCCGAAGGAAGACCAGTATTTCGGCACTCCATTCTGGGGCGCAGACAGCAAGGAATTTTTCATCAGCCGGGAGCCACGGGTGCAGAATACCCTGGACCTCTATGCCGTGTCCGTGGAGGACGGTTCCAAGAAGCACATCTACCACGAGACCTACAAGACCTGGCTCGACTGGATTGAAGGTATGGTCTTCGGTGAGAAGGGCCTCTACATGGCGCGCAGCTTCGAGACCGGCTGGTCCCAGATCTACTACCTTTCCTATGACGGCAAGGAGTTCCGCAGATTGACCGACGGCCCGAACTGGAGAGTGGACATTCTCCGGGTGGACGAGAAGAAAGGGGACATCTACTACACCGCAGAAAGGGATTCCCGTACTCGTCAGGCCTTGTACAAGGTGGACCGCAAGGGCAAGATCACCGCTTTGACCGATCCTGCCTGCCATGTGTCCGGAGTCCGTTTCTCTCCAGACGGGAAAAGCTTTGTCGCCCAGCTGTCCAACTACACCACTCCTCCTCAGATCTGGCTCATGAATGTCAATCCACGCAAGAAAGCCTACAAAGTGGCCGATGCAAGAGGTCCGGAATACAAGGACGACCTGTACGTCCATCCGCAGCCGATCCAGATCACGACCAAGGACGGCCTGGTGCTCGAAGGAAATATCGTCTATCCGAAAGATTTCGATCCGTCCAAGCAATATCCGGTCCATGTGGACATCTACGGCGGTCCGGACATTCCGAGAGTGAACGACCGATACTATTATCCGAATTCCTGCAACCAGTGGTGGTCTTCCGTAGGCATCATCCAGGTGACTGCCGACTGCCGTGCCGCCGGTCACAACGGCCGTGAAGGTATGGATTGCATCTACCGCCAGCTGGACGTCGTGGAAATTGAGGATTTCGTGGAATGGGCAGACTATCTCCAGTCTCTCCCTTACGTGAAGGACGACAAGATCGGCGTGGAGGGCTTCTCCTTCGGAGGCACCATGACCGCACTGCTGCTCATGAACCATCCAGACAAATACCATTACGGCATCGCCGGTGGTGGCGTTTACGACTGGGCCCTCTACGACACGCATTACACCGAGCGCTTCATGGACAGCCCACAGAACAATCCGGAAGGATATGCCAAGACCCGTGCCATCAACAGCGCCAAGAACTATCCGGTCAAATATGCCACCTCCTACGAGAGCATGAACGACTGCAAATCTGCCCAGGAACTGTTTGACAAGATGGAGAAAGTCGAACCGGTCATGCTGAAGATCACCCACGGTACCGGCGATGACAACGTGCATTTCCAGAACACGCTCCAGCTGATTGACGAGCTCCAGAAATACGGTGCGAAGTTCGAGTTCATGATTTATCCGGACGGCATGCACGGCTACCATGGCTACCAAGGGACCCATTTCGATTCGGACAACAAAGAGTTTTGGCTGAAATATCTGCTGGAAAAATAAGATTCCCCCTTTCGGGAAATGAGAAAGGCCTGGAGCGATTGCTCCAGGCCTTCTTTATAGCTTGCCAGACACACCCGTTAAAAAAACAGGAAGGATATCTCTATTGCACACCGAGGAGTTCGATCTGGAAGATCAGAGTCGAGCCTCCCGGAATGCCTGGCTGTGAATAGTTGCCATAGCCCATTTCAGCAGGGATATACACTTCCCAACAGTCTCCGACCTGCATTCTGCACATGGCGACAATCCAGCCCTGGATGAGGTCTCGCAGGCGGCAGGCGAGGGGTGCACCGTCACGGCTGCTGTCAAATTCTTTCCCGTCGATGGTCCAGCCGGTGTAGTGGGCGATGACGACATCTTTCTCGGTCGGCTGCTTGCCTTTGCCGTCACCGGACTGCAGGACTTTGTAGTAGATGCCCTTTTCGAGGAAATGCACTTCCTCTTCTTTGGCTTTGTCGGCCAGCCATTCTTTGTTGGCTCTGGCGTATTCTTTCTTGTTCATGATATGTCTCAGTTAGTTGATTGTCAGATTCTTTTGGTCACGAAAATGTAGTTGCCGCTCCCTTCCAGGGTGTCCACTTTGGAGGCGAAGAGGTGGATACTTCCGCCGGAAGTGCAGCGCAGCTTCTTGCGGAGGGCATCGGAACTGATGGGCAGATTCTTGGCGGTCACTTCTGCCTGCGGATAGGTCTTGGACAGGTATTTCAAATTCTTGTTGCCGGATTCCAACACTTCCAGAACACGAAAGCATTTGCCGAAGGCTGCCAGTTCTTTTTGTGCTTCCGAATCAATGCTGTTCTCGTTCGTTCCTTCCTGTTGAGTAAGGTAGAGGTGAGAGGATTTTCCCAGTTTGGTCAGATGGAACATTTCTCCTATGGTATTGAACAGACCTGCCTTGGTGATGGCTTTCCCTGGTTCGAAAAAAATCTGTCCGATAGCTTCGGAGAGGCTTTCCCTGTGAGGAAAGAAGCGTGGGACTGCTTTGCTTTCCAGGTCCTGCGGAACGGAAAATTCTGCTCCTGACCCATGGCCGGAACAATCTTCCTTGATGTGAAGAGTGTAGGGACCGTCCCAAGTTCTTTCCATCACAACTAACAACTCTTTGCATTCGCCGTCTGCGGAAACGACGTGAATCTCCCGTACATTTCCCAGGCGTTCTGCGACCATTCTGATGTCTGCCATTGGAGATAGTTTCAGGAAAATGAAGCGGCACTGCTGGAAAATGAGGCCTTTCAAGGTCAATACGTCCGGCTGGCAATCCTCAATCAGGAAGACTTTCTTTCCGGCCGCATCCCGGCGTGCCGGATCCATGAAGACCAGGTCAGGCTGGAACTCCGTCAATAGAGTGCCGATGTTGTTCGGTCCTATTTCGAGCTGGGTATATTGGAGGTTTGTGGCTCCCAGCAGGGTGAGATTGGAACGGACCGCCTCGGATAGGTAAGGTTTCATTTCATTATGAAGAACCGCTTCAGACACTTGACTGAAAGCCCAGCAATCTGCCCCCAGCCCGCCGGTCAGATCCGCAATGCGATGTGCTCCGAGTCTGTGCACAATGGTGGCTTTGTACAGGGCGGTCGCTTCTGAACTGCACTGTTCGGTACAGAGCCGATCTGGATAACGGAGTCCAAGTTCCAGATACCAGGAAGGTAGTTTCTTCCGGATTTTCTTTCTTCCTTCTATCGTTTGGACCATCTTTTCCATATCCAAATCTTTCCATTTGTCTCGCTGGAAAAGCAGTTTGGCCGGATCATCATTCTGATGTTCCTCAATGAATTTTTCTTCTTTTGTAAGGGTGTCTGCCATGTGTGGTATCTCTTTGGATGAAGCGTTGCCAGAACGCCGGGAGAAATTTTGAATAGTTCAAATTTCCTGTTTGCAAAATTAGCCATTCTTGAGAAAAAATGATATATTTGAAAACAATTTGTAACCTAAATTATATAACAATAAATCTACACTTACGAAAATTATGGATTATAGAGAAGTTGCCGAACAATGGCTTGCAGGAGATTTTGATCCTGAAACCAAAGGTCAAATCATTGAATTGAGAAACTCTGATCCCGTTGCGTTCGAGGATGCTTTCTACAAGAATCTTGAATTTGGAACCGGTGGTCTGCGTGGTATTATGGGTGTGGGTACTAACAGAATGAACAAATATACTGTCGGTATGGCCACTCAGGGGCTTGCCAATTACATTCTGAAGAATATCAAGGGGGATGGATTGAAGGTCTGCATCTCTTTCGATAGCCGGAACAACAGCAAACTCTTTGCCAAGATTGCGGCGGACGTATTGTCTTCCAACGGGCTGCATGTCATGTTGTTTGACAACATCCGGCCTACACCGGAATTGAGCTACTCCATCCGCAAGACTGGGGCTGTGGCCGGTATCATGATTACAGCTTCTCATAATCCGAAAGAATATAACGGATACAAGGTGTTCTGGTCAGACGGAGCTCAAGTGACCAGTCCGCACGATACGGCCATCGTTGCTGAAGTGAACCGGATTTCTTCTCCTTCCCAAGTGAAATTCGAGTCTGAGACAGAATGTGGCGGCATCGAAATGATGGGCAAAGAAATGGATGAGTGCTATGTGAGCGATATCCTTTCTCTTGTTCTTTCGCCGGAGGCCAGGGAAAAGCACAAGGACATAAAGATTGTCTATACTCCTCTTCATGGATGCGGTGTGCGTCTGGTTCCGGAATGTCTTCGTCGTCTTGGCTTTGAAAATGTCTATCATATTCCAGAGCAGGACATCAGTGATGGCAATTTCCCGACAGTGGAATCTCCAAATCCAGAAGAGCCGGCCGCGATGAAAATGGCTCTCGACAAGGCAGAAGACGTGGGTGCGGATATTGTCATGGCAACGGATCCGGATGCAGACCGTATCGGCATTGCAGTCCGTGACCACGAAGGCAAGATGGTCCGCCTCAACGGTAACCAGACCGCCTCGATCCTGACTTATTACATCCTCACCAGATGGAAGGAACTGGGCAAACTGGATGAAAGCAAATACATTGTCAAGACTATTGTGACCACTGAACTTCTTCCAGCCATTGCCAAGAGCTTCGGCGTCAAGTGCTATGATGTGCTGACCGGATTCAAATATATCGCTTCCGTTGTTCGTGAACATGAGCAGGACGGTGAGTTCATCTGTGGCGGAGAAGAAAGTTTTGGTTTCAATGTGGGCCAGTTTGTAAGGGACAAAGATGCCCAGGTATCTGCTTCCATGGTGGCTGACTGTGCCGCTTGGGCTGCTGAAAAGGGCCTGTCTCTCTACGATGTCCTCCAGGAAATCTATCAGAAATACGGCTACAGGAAAGAGGCTATGAAGTACCTTGTCAGAAAGGGCAAGACCGGTTCAGAGGAAATCGCCAAGATCATGCAGAATCTCCGTCAGAACCCACCTCAGACCATGGCAGGTTCCAAGGTGGTCAAAGTGAAAGATTACTTGAATACAGAAGAGACAGGTCTTCCTTCTTCCAATGTCCTCCAGTTCTTCAACGAAGAAGGAGACGTGGTATCCATCCGTCCTTCCGGCACAGAACCTAAAATCAAATTCTACTTTGGTGTTGCCGGTAGAGCTGCCGATGAGAAAATTGAAACTCTTTGCAAAGAATTCGTCCAGTAGTCCTGGACAAGACATTTCATTCGGATTTCGCAGTATGACAACAAGGTTTTGTCATTGCGCATAGCAGACAAGATTCGGATTTGCGGCATGACAA
>JAHHQQ010000037.1 GCA_020026275.1 Bacteroidales bacterium | reverse complement strand
ACCCCTCTGGAAGGGCCTCATTGCATGGAAATTCCTACATATATATAATATGTTCATTGTATGACGTCAGTTTGACATTATCACAATTGCACTTTACTTATTGTCCATCCAGGACTATTTTGGCACGTATTATGTACTATTTTTGTGCGTAATTTGTATAAAAGAGGAATGAGTCTTTCGTTTCGTTTGATCCCCATCCCGAATTTTATTGTATATTGATTTTACATTTTGTAACTTTGCAAAATCATAAGAATCAACTTTAATTCATTAATTGATATGAGAATAATTCAAGTAACAGGTAGAGAGATCCTTGATTCAAGAGGAAATCCTACAATTGAGGCTGAGGTAGTACTCGAGTCTGGTTTTGTTGGTGTAGCAGCAGTTCCTTCAGGAGCTTCTACAGGTGAGAATGAGGCTTTGGAGCTTCGTGATGGCGACAAGAACCGCTACGGTGGCAAAGGTGTGCTTAAAGCAGTCGCTAACATCAATGACAAGATCGCACCTGCAATCATCGGTATGTCAGCCCTTGATCAGAGAGGCGTTGATAAAGCAATGATTGACCTCGATGGTACTCCTACTAAGAGCAACCTCGGCGCTAACGCTATTCTGGGAGTTTCTCTTGCAGTGGCCAAGGCAGCCGCTCAGTATGTTGGCCTTCCTCTTTATAGATATATCGGTGGCTCCAATGTTTATACACTTCCTGTTCCTATGATGAATATCATCAACGGTGGTGCTCATTCTGATGCCCCTATTGCATTCCAGGAATTCATGATCCGTCCAGTTGGTGCTGACAGCATCGCTGAAGGTGTCAGAATGGGTGCAGAAGTGTTCCATGCGCTTCAGAAAGTGCTCAAAGAGCGTGGCCTCTCCACTGCAGTAGGTGATGAAGGTGGTTTCGCCCCAGCTCTCGAAGGCATCGATGACGCTCTTTCTTGTATCGTAGCTGCAATCGAGAAAGCGGGCTATGTTCCAGGAAAAGATGTTACCATCGCTATGGACTGTGCTGCTTCTGAGTTCTGCTTCCAGGAAGGTGACAAGTTCTTCTATGACTACAGCCACTTGACTGACGGTAAAGTTAAGGATCCGGAGGGCAAGAAACTTACAACAGAGGAGCAGATCGCTTACCTTGGAGAACTCATCTCCAAATATCCGATCGACTCTATCGAGGATGGTCTTTCTGAGAAAGACTGGGAAGGTTGGGTCAAACTCAACGCCGCTCTCGGACAGAAAGTTCAGCTCGTCGGTGATGACCTTCTTGTAACCAACGTAAAATATCTCCGCAAATCCATCGAAATGGGTTGCTGCAACTCAATTCTTATCAAGCTTAACCAGATCGGTTCTCTTTCTGAGACTCTTGATACCATTGAGATGGCTCACAGACATGGTTATACCACTGTCGTTTCACACCGTTCCGGTGAGACTGAGGACACAACTCTTGCTGATGTTGCAGTCGCTACCAATTCAGGTCAGATCAAGACTGGTTCACTCAGCCGTACAGACCGTATCGCCAAGTATAACCGCTTGATGAAAATCGAACTTGAACTTGGTGAAGTTGCCAAATATGGTTACAAGAGAGTAAAATAATCTTGTAGAAGCATATAGGATCAAAAAAGAGTGGAGTTTTTATAATCTCCACTTTTTTTTGTCTTTTGGTGACAAAAAGTGAAAAAGTTTTTTGGTTAGGTACAATTTTTTCATTATTTTTTCAAGATAAAATTCAACGTAGTATGCCAAAAAAGATTATAGGACATATTTCTCAAGTTATCGGTCCGGTGGTCGATATTTATTTTGAATTGGCGGATGACGCAACAGGTCTTCCACGAATTCATGATGCTATTTCCATCCAGAAAGAAGGTGGAAAGAAATTGATAGTTGAAGTCCAGCAGCATATCGGTGAAGACACTGTACGTACTGTAGCAATGGACTCTACGGATGGCCTCAAGAGAGGAATGGAAGCTGTCAGTATGCAGGCTCCGATTTCTATGCCGACAGGTACCCAGATCAGAGGTCGAGTGATGAATGTCATCGGCAATAGCATTGATGGCTTGTCCGAACTTGAGAAAAATTCCGCTTCTCTCCCCATCCATAGGGAACCTCCAAAGTTTGAAGATCTTACCACATCGCAGGAGATGTTGGTGACAGGCATCAAGGTCATTGACCTGTTGGAACCTTATCTGAAAGGTGGAAAGATTGGTCTTTTTGGTGGTGCTGGTGTGGGAAAGACCGTGCTGATCAAGGAACTGATCAACAATATCGCCAAAAAACACAATGGCTTCTCCATTTTCGCCGGTGTCGGTGAACGTACCCGTGAAGGAAATGATCTGCTTCGTGAAATGATTGAGTCAGGTGTCATCCGCTACGGTGACGAATTTGTGAAGAGTATGCAGGAAGGTCATTGGGACCTGAGCAAAGTGGATTCTGAGGAATTGAAGAAATCACAGGTGGCCATGGTCTTTGGTCAGATGAACGAACCGCCGGGAGCACGTGCTTCTGTCGCTTTGTCCGGCTTGACTTTGGCTGAATCGTTCCGTGATTCCACAAAGGCAGAAGATCCGAAAGATATCCTTTTCTTCATTGATAACATTTTCCGTTTCACCCAGGCCGGTTCAGAGGTTTCCGCCCTGTTGGGCCGAATGCCTTCTGCAGTAGGTTATCAGCCTACACTTGCGACTGAAATGGGGCAGATGCAGGAGAGAATCACCTCCACAAAAAACGGATCCATCACTTCTGTACAGGCGGTCTATGTGCCGGCAGATGACTTGACCGACCCTGCTCCTGCCACCACTTTCTCCCACTTGGACGCTCAGACCGTCTTGAGCAGAAAGATTACAGAATTGGGTATCTATCCAGCAGTGGACCCACTTGAATCCAATTCCCGTATCTTGGACCCGAATGTGGTCGGACAACGCCATTACGATGTGGCCCAGAGAGTGAAACAGATTCTCCAGAGAAATCAGGAACTGCAGGACATCATTTCCATTTTGGGTATGGATGAGTTGTCAGATGAAGACAAACTCATTGTCAACCGTGCACGAAAGGTGCAGCGTTTCTTCTCACAGCCATTTTTCGTAGCGGAACAGTTTACTGGTGTGCCAGGTGTCATGGTGGATGTGGAAGATACAGTCAAGGGCTTTGAGATGATTTTGGATGGTGAAGTCGATTATCTTCCAGAACAGGCTTTCCTGAATGTCGGAACCATCGAAGATGCCATCAAGAAAGGAAAAGCTATTCTTGAAAATGTAAAATAATGAGACCATGAACGTAGCAGAAGATATATTGTTGGAAATCAATTCTCCGCAGTCCACCTTATTGAGCAGGAAGGTTGAAAAGGTATTCCTGCCAGGTGTCTGTGGCTCTTTTGAGGTGCTTCGCAGACATGCGCCTTTGATTACCTCTTTGGTAGAAGGGCAGATCAGATATTATGCTGATGGTCAGATGCATTCCATGTCTATCTGTTCAGGTTTTGTAGAAATCAATAATAATAAGGTATCAGTTTGTTTGGATTTGTAATGAGATATCTCAGATACATACTGCTGTCATTCGTATGCATGATGCTGACATTTCCGCTTCGGGCGGAGAAAGCCGCTGTAGCCGATACCGTCGTTTCGGCAGGGGATGTCGTTGCAGATGAACAGGCAGAATCGGATGTGGACATTTCAGAAGTAATTTTCGGTCATGTGGAAGATTCGTATGAGTGGCACATTACCGATGTTGGAGACCGTTCCATCGCGATTCCGCTTCCGGTTATCGTCAAGAGCCATAATTCCGGGTGGCAGGTCTTTTCCTCACATCATTTGGAGCACGGCTCATACAAAGGACTCTATATCGCTCCGGAAGGAAGCAAATATGAAAACAAGATTGTCGAGGAAGTGGATGGTGAAGTGGTGAGGCCATTTGACCTTTCAATTACCAAGAATGTCCTCTCTCTGATGATAAGCAGTCTTCTTCTGCTGGTCATCGTCTTGATGACAGCTCGGTGGTATAACAATCATGATCCAGAGAAGGAAGCTCCTGCCGGCATTGCAGGTGTCATGGAGCCGGTAGTCATGATGGTGCACGAGATGGCCAGGGAGAATATTGGAGAAAAAGATTTCAGAAGATTTTCCCCTTACCTTTGCATGGCCTTTCTCTTCATCTTGCTTAACAATTTCATCGGAATTATCCCATTTTTCCCGGGAGGAGCCAATGTTACAGGAAATATCGCCGTCACATTGGTGCTGGCGCTGTTCACTTTTTTCACTGTCCATATTTTTGGAAGCAAGCACTACTATGAGGAAATGTTCAATCCGGACGTACCTGTTTTCTTGAAGCCGGTCATGCCACTCATTGAAGTCTTCAGTGCCATCATGAAACCGATTTCATTGACCATCCGATTGTTCGCCAATATGTTGGCCGGACATATCCAGATTCTCAGTGTTGTCTGTGTCATTTTCATCATGGCCAAGTACGGACCTCTTCTTTTCGGATCGATGAGTGTCGTGTCTGTCTTGTTCGGAGTGTTCCTGGATGTACTGGAAATGTTGATTTCCTTTATTCAGGCTTATGTTTTTACCGTGCTTTCCTCCATTTATATTGGAATGGCCAGAGAAGGTGCCCATGATTAGGAAAATAAAAATTAAATAGTATATAGATCATTTAAATTAATTATTATGTTACTTACAATCTTACTTCAGGCAGCTGCAGGTGCAGCTATTGCTAAATCAGGTGTCGCACTTGCTGCAGCAGCGGCAGCTTTTGCTGGTGCTTTCGGTATCAGCAAAATTGGTTCTTCTGCAATGGAAGCTATTTCCCGTCAGCCAGAATCTGCTTCTGACGTCCGTTCCAGCATGATTATCGTTGCCGGTATGGTCGAGGGTGCCGCATTGTTCGCAATCATTGTTTGTCTGCTTGCTATCGTACTTTAATTAAGATTATATCATGAGTCTTGTAACGCCAGATAGTGGTCTCCTCATTTGGATGACCTTGATTTTTGGTGTCGTCTTTTTTCTGTTAGCCAAGTTCGGTTTCCCTATCATTACCAAGTCGGTCGAGAAGAGAAATGATTCTATCAAGGAATCTATCCGGAAAGCAGAAGAAGCCGAGGCCAGAATCCGTAATTTGGCCGATGAGCAGGAAAGCTTGTTGTTGAAGACCCAGAAGGAGCAGAGAGCCATCATCCAAGAGGCGACTGCCATGAGGGACCGCATTGTCGAAGCTGCCCAGGAACAGGCACGAGAAGAAGCGCAACGAATCGTGGCCAAAGCTGAAACGGAAATCAATATTGAAAAGGAGAAGGCATTGCGTGACATTCGGCAGAAAGTTGCTTTGCTTTCCATCAAGGTGTCAGAAAAAGTCCTCCGTCAACAATTTGAAGGGGACGATGATGCGCAGATTCAATATTTGAGAAAGGTGGTGGATGAATTGGCAGATCCATCCAAGTCCAATAATTTCTGACGAATATGAATATCGGAATCATTTCATCCAGATATGCCAAGGCATTGATGCGTTTTGCTGAGGAAAACGGCGAAGCGGGAGAGACTTGTCAGCAGGCCCGCACTCTTGTGAAGGCCTTTGATGAGATTCCGGAGTTTCATCGCATCATTGATGACAAAGCATCCATATCCGATGATAGAAAAGTGGAATTGCTCCAATCTGCATTGGGAGATGACAAGATGACGAGAAGTCTGGAACAATTTGTCAGACTCCTGATTCATAACGAAAGGATCAATCTGTTACGCTTCATGTTGAGAAAGTTCGTGGACGATTTCTTGAATGCCTACGACATCTATCTCACCAAACTCATCGTGCCCAAAGAATCTCCTCAGTTGGAGATGAGACTTGCCGGCATCATAAAAAAGGTAAGCGGAAAGAATGTGATAATAGAAACGGTTATCCGACCAGAAATGGTAGGCGGTTTCATTGTCAGTGTTGGCGACTACAGAGTCGATGCCAGCATCAAGACACAGCTTGACAAGTTGAAACGTTCTTTCCAGAAAAAGAATAGAAGAATTGTATAAATGGCCATCAACGGCCTAGTAAATGTAAATTATGGCGCAGAATCTCATTAAACCCAGTGAAATTTCAGATGTGTTGCTGGATCAGCTTAAATCCATTGATCTTCAAGTGAAATTTGAAGAAGTAGGTACTGTCCTCCAGGTCAGTGACGGTGTGGCACGTATCTATGGATTGAGAAATGCTGAAGCCGGTGAACTGCTGGTTTTTGAAAATGGTGTAATGGCAGTGGTCATGAACCTTGAAGAAGATAATGTCGGTGCTGTCCTTTTGGGAGCGACCGACTTGATCAAGGAAGGGATGACTGTCAAGAAAACAGGTAGAATTGCCTCTATTGACGTGAGTGATTCTATGCTGGGAAGAGTGGTGGATCCACTTGGTTTCCCGCTGGACGGAAAAGGAAAGATTGAGGGGGAGAGTATTGAAATGCCTTTGGAAAGAAAAGCTCCGGGTGTTATCTTTCGTCAGCCGGTGAGCCAACCTCTTCAGACCGGAATCAAGGCAATTGATGCGATGATTCCTATCGGAAGAGGACAGAGAGAATTGATTATCGGTGATCGTCAGACAGGTAAGACGGCCATCGCAATCGATACTATCCTCAGTCAGAGGTCGGAATATGAGAAGGGAACACCAGTTTATTGCATCTATGTTGCAATTGGTCAGAAAGGCTCAACAGTTGCCAATATCGTCGAGACCCTCCGCGCCAAGGGTGCGATGGATTATACAATTGTCGTGGCTGCCACTGCCGCAGATCCTGCCGCTCTCCAATATTATGCTCCGTTTGCTGGAGCTGCTATCGGGGAATATTTCCGCGATACTGGCCGTCATGCACTGGTAGTGTATGATGATTTGTCCAAACAGGCTGTCGCTTATCGTGAACTTTCCTTGATTTTGCGTAGGCCTTCAGGTCGTGAAGCCTATCCGGGAGATGTCTTCTATTTGCATTCCCGTCTACTTGAAAGAGCTGCGAAAATCATTGAGCAGCAGGATGTCGCAGAAAAGATGAATGACCTGCCTGCATCTTTGGAAGGAAAAGTGAAGGCGGGAGGTTCACTGACCGCACTTCCTATCATTGAGACGCAAGCCGGCGATGTGAGCGCATATATTCCGACTAATGTCATTTCCATTACAGATGGTCAGATTTATTTGGAACCTGGCTTGTTCAATCAGGGGTTCCGTCCAGCTATCAACGTCGGTATTTCTGTGTCTCGTGTGGGGGGGAGCGCCCAGATCAAGAGTATGAAGAAAGTGGCAGGAACCTTGAAAATGGCACAGGCTCAGTTCCATGAACTGGAGTCATTCTCCAAGTTCAGCAGTGATGTGGATCCCGTTACAGAGATGGCATTGGATAAAGGAAGAAAGAACAACGAACTTCTTATCCAAAAACAGTATTCTCCAATGCCTGTCGGAGAACAGATTGCCATCTTGTATTGCGGAGTCAACGGACTGTTGAAAGATGTACCGATTGACCAGGTCCGCAAATTCCAGGAGGAATTTTTGCAGAGGATGAGGTGTGCACATGCAGAAGATGTGCTCAATCTTCTATCCCAAGGTTCGCTGACCGATGAAATCAAAGAAATCATTGAAAAGGAAGCAGCATCGCTCTCCCAGCATTATGTCGTCGAAAAATAACTGTAGTTTATGCCATCATTGAAGGAGATAAAAGGAAGGATCGGTTCTGTCAAGAGTACATTGAAGATCACTTCAGCGATGAAGTTGGTAGCTTCAGCCAAACTCAAGAGAGCCCAGACTGCCATCGGCAATATGGTCCCGTATCAGGAAAAGCTGACCAGTATTCTCATGGACCTGATGGATACCGATTCAAAAGAAAAGGGACACAAATCTTCAGCGAAGAGCAAGGAAGACTCCATTTTCATCGCAACAAGGCCAGTGAAACGAGTTGCGCTTGTCTGCATGTCTTCCAATTCTTCTCTTTGTGGAGGATTCAATGCCAATTCAATTCGTCAATCCAAAGAAGTCATCACTTCCTATCTGGATAAGGGATTCCGAAAAGAAGATCTGGTCATCTATGCGGTAGGAAAGAGGATGGCAACAGCTCTTTCCAATGCTGGGTACGATATTGTTTCTGATTTTTCTGATTTTTCTGGAAGTCCGGATTATGAAATGGCCAAGAAATTGGCAAAATGTCTGGTTGATGGCTTTGTGGACGGTACTTTCGATCAGGTTGAACTGATTTATAATCATTTCGCTTCAACAGGTTCCCAGCCGACAGTTCATGAGGTTTATCTTCCTCTTTCTGTGGAATCGATCGCTCATTCTGAAAAAGGAGAAACATTTGGAATTGTACATATTCCAGAAGAATACATTCTGGAACCTGGACGGGACGAACTTATAGACTTGCTTTTGCCGAAAGTCTTGAAAATGAAGATCTATACGGTCCTGTTGGATGCGGCCGCTGCGGAGCATGCCGCTCGTACCGTCGCCATGCAGATTGCAACCGACAATGGCAACGAATTGCTCGACGACCTGACCTTGCAGTACAACAAGGGTCGTCAGCAGAAGATTACTAGTGAAATTCTTGATATCGTGGGAGGAACCATCGCTTGATGACCTCCCCAAAAACCTGAAACCCACATGAAGAAAATTGCAACTATTCTAATTTTTGCCGCATTGACATTCAGCGTATTGGCGTGCGGAAACATCAATTCCTCAGACAAAGTGGTCTTGGGAGATGAAAGGACAGAAATTTATCTTCCTCTCCTGAAAGGAAAACGTGTAGCGATCTTGAGCAATCAGACAGGCATCGTAGGGGATGTCGTGCTGGACGCGGAAGGGAAAGAACTGGAACGTCAGCAGCTGACGACCGAAGAATCTTCCATCCAACCGTTCGGAATCCCGGAGGGTGCAAAGTATGGCCCTCATGTCTTGGATCTGCTGCTTTCCCATCAGGTCCAGGTAACGGCCATTTTTTCTCCGGAACATGGATTCAGAGGAACGGCAGATGCCGGAGAACATGTCAGCAGCTCTGTAGATGCGCAGACAGGAGTGCCAATCTTGTCTCTTTACGAGAAGGGCTCCTCTTATCCTTCTGCCCAGTCCATGTCCAAGTTTGATGTGCTGGTAGTCGATATCCAGGATGTAGGTCTGCGATACTACACTTATTATATTACTATGTTCCGTCTGATGGAAGCATGTGCACGATATGATAAGGAAGTGGTGGTGCTTGACCGGCCGAATCCGAATGGATTCTATGTGGATGGACCTGTTCTGGACATGGAGAAGTATGTATCCGGTGTAGGTCGGCTTCCTGTTCCGATTGTGCATGGAATGACTTTGGCGGAACTTGCTCTCATGATTAACGGGGAAGGTTGGCTGGACGACAGCAAACAATGCAAACTGACTGTCGTACCGTGTAAAAACTACACTCATCAGACCCGTTATGCTTTGCTGCAGCGTCCCTCGCCGAACTTGAAGGATATGAAATCCATTTATCTTTATGCTTCTACCTGTTTTTTTGAAGGAGCTGTGGCTACAACTGGAAGAGGAACGGAATATCCATTTGAAATATATGGCCATCCAAATTATGATCCGACCCGAACCGGTCACTATACACCAGGAATGGAAAGCTATACTTTTACTCCGGTGAGTATGTCAGGAGCGAAAACTCCAAAATTTATGAATCAGATTTGTCATGGAGTCAATCTCCGTAACAAGTCCAATGAGAAAATTTGGGAAGATGGAGTGGATCTTCAGTACATCATTGATGCCTACGACAATTTGAACATCGGGGATGATTTCTTTTTGAAGAACGGTTTTTTTGAATTGCTGACAGGGGTTTCATGGGTTCGTCAAATGATAGAGACAGGACACAGTGCAGATGAAATCAAGAGTAAGTGGCAGCAAGATGTTGCAGACTTCAAGGTTCTGCGAGAAGCATATCTGCTGTATGCTGAATAGATAATAAGAGAAAAAAGATAAACCGGAGCGAATCTTCACGACTTGCTCCGGTTTTCAGTTTCACTTATTCAATTAACATTAAAATAACTTATGTACTACTTGCTTTCACTATATGCTATAACTGTGCCAAATTTGAATAAAAACAAAATATCGTGTATATTTCGCAATATGAAATATTATTAATAACACAGAAAAATGAAAAGAAAATTATTGCTCCTCTCTTTGCTGGGGCACATTGTCTCTTGTTCTCAATCTCCTGAAAATGAAGGGCCGATTTATCTCGATGTGGACAAGCCTGTCGAAGAACGTGTAGAAGATGCCCTTGCAAGAATGACTTTGGAAGAGAAAGTCAAAATGACCCATGCTCAATCCAAATTTTCTTCTCCTGGTGTTCCTCGTCTGGGCATTCCGGAGGTATGGTGTACAGACGGTCCCCATGGTATTCGTCCTGAAGTATATTGGGATGATTGGGATATGGCTGGCTGGACCAATGATTCCTGTACAGTTTTTCCCGCATTGACAGCTCTGGCGGCGACATGGAATGAAGATTTATCCCATTTGTATGGTATTAGTATTGGAGAGGAGGCAAAATATCGTAACAAGTCTGTCCTGCTTGGACCAGGCGTCAACATTTGTCGTTTCCCATTGCTGGGGCGAAATTTTGAATATATGGGAGAGGATCCGTATCTGGCTTCCCGCCTGGCAGTCCCTTATGTAAAGGGGGTCCAGGAAAAAGGGGTAGCTGCTTGTGTGAAACATTTTGCCATCAATAACAATGAAACAAATCGTGTGACGACCAATTGCAATGTAGATGAACGTACGTTGCATGAGATTTATCTGCCGGCTTTCAAAGCGGCTGTCCAGGAAGGAGATGCTTGGGCGATCATGGGATCCTATAATCAGTACAAAGGACAGTGGAATTGTCATAATGACCTGTTGTTAAATGATATCTTGAAAAGAAAATGGAAATTTGATGGAGTTGTTATCAGTGACTGGGGAGGAGTGCATGATACGGAACAGGCAGTCAAGAACGGCCTTGATCTGGAAATGGGAACTTGGACCAATGGCCTTGACCGGAGTATGTCCAATGCTTATGAGAATTATTTTCTCGCCAAACCATATTATGAAGGAATTCGTTCCGGAAAATATGGGACAGGAGAATTGGATGATAAATGCCGGCGCATACTTCGTATGATTTTCCGCACAACTATGGCCAAGGAACGTTATTGGGGACGTTTCACTTGTCCGGAGCATGACCAAGCGGCTTATGAAATCGGTGCAGAAAGTATCGTTCTGCTCAAGAATGATGGACTGCTGCCTTTGCAGGTAAAAAAAGGACAGAAAGTTTTGGTCGTGGGGGAAAATGCCATCAAGAAGATGTCTGTTGGAGGGGGAAGCTCTTCGTTAAAGGCACAGCATGAGATTGTTCCGATTGAAGGAATCCGTGCCGAATTGGAAGGAAAAGCTGAGGTCTTATTCGAAAGAGGATACAAGGGAGATGTGACAGGTGTTTACAATCGTGTCGTGACGGGACAGAATCTGTCCGAGAGTCGTTCTGAGGATGACTTGATTCGCGATGCGGTCGAGGCTGCCAGAAAGGCGGATTTTGTTATCTTTATCGGAGGATTGAATAAGGCGACATTTCAAGATTGTGAGGGACGTGATCGTGTGGAATATAATCTTCCATATAATCAGGACAAAGTGATTGAAGCATTGGCAGAGGCCAATGATAAGCTGGTTGTAGTCAATATCAGTGGCAGTCCAGTGGGGATGCCATGGGCCGATAAGGTTCCGGCTATTCTACAGAGCTGGTATCTTGGAAGTGAAGCTGGTATTTGTCTGGCTGATGTCCTTGTCGGAAAGGTCAATCCTTCTGGAAAACTTCCATTTTCTTATCCGAAAGTCTATTCAGATTGTCCAATCCGGACAGAAAGACAGTATCCAGGTTTGCTGGAAGGACGTACTGGTGGTGTAGAGTCCTATGATGTTCCTATCTATGATATCTATTATGATGAGGGAATATTCGTTGGCTACCGTTGGTATGAAGCTCAGAACATTGAACCGCAGTTCGCGTTCGGTCATGGATTGAGTTACACGACTTTTGAAATTTCAGAAATCCATTCTGACAAGGAATCCTTCAGAAAAGATGGGCAGATTACTATAACCGTCAATGTCAAGAACACGGGCAAAGTGGCAGGTTCTGAAGTTGTCCAGTTATATATTCAGGACATGGAGGCCTCCGTGGAACGTCCGAAGAAAGAACTGAAGGGTTTCCACAAAGTTTATCTTGAACCAGGCGAATCTAAGGAAGTTAATTTCATCATTGATGTCAGTCATTTGAGCTTCTATGATCCGGAAACTCATTCTTGGAAGGCAGAACCTGGAAGTTTTGTCGCTCATGTAGGCTCCGGATCAGATAAGATTCGCCAGACTCTGATATTTGGATTGAAATGATATTTCTGTTTTCTTGTGATTTTATAGAAAATTCATACATTTGAATAGGGTCAATTAATTATATGAAATATGATTGCAATATGGTGGGCAGGCTTGAGCTTGTCTATGAAAATAATTTGGGGAATCACCCTTGCGGCAACAGCCACGTTTATTGTCCAAAGCATTATGACTTTTCTGGGTGCTGATGCTGGGGACTTTGAAGCTGCATTGGATTCCTCTTCAGACTTTTCTGGTCTGGATACTGGGATGAATCTTCTGACTTTCAGAAATCTGGTCAATTTTTCACTCGGATTCGGATGGACAGTTGTCCTCTTCGAAGAAGTTATCCCCTCGAGAACTCTTCTTATCTCATTGGCTATCCTTGTCGGAATTCTGTTGGTGGTTGCTGTAATGTATCTTTTCAAATTTTTGAGTTCCATGCAGCAATCTGGCAATGTGGATGTTTATCGTTCAGCCAAAGGCTGTACGGGAACTGTTTATTTGACTGTTCCTGCTCATAAATCTGGAGAGGGAAAGGTTCAGATCAGCATTTCCAATGCTGTACGGGAATATGCAGCTGTCACAGAAGGGGAGAAATTGGAGAACGGAACTCCTGTCAAAGTGGTTGAGGTAATTGATTCTCTGACTCTTCTCGTAGAAAAGAATAACGGTTAAAATTGAATTGATATGATGAGTTTACCTACATTGATTGTCGTAGTTGCAGTGGTCCTGTTCGTGACTTTTGCAGCTGTTCTCAAGCGCTACAGGCGTTGTCCTTCGGATAAGATTTTGGTGATTTATGGAAAGACAGGAAAAACTAGAGATGGACATTCTTCAGCCCGCTGTATCCATGGAGGCGCCGCTTTTATCTGGCCGGTCTTTCAGAATTATGCTTTCCTGGATTTGAAACCTATTTCTATCGAATGCAATCTGACAAATGCTCTCAGTAAACAAAATATTCGTGTTGATGTACCTTGTCGTTTTACCGTAGGCATCTCTACTGATCCAGAAAGTATGACTAATGCAGCGGAGCGTCTTCTTGGATTGTCAATTGACAATATCCAGAACATCGCGACCGATATCCTGTTCGGCCAGTTGCGTCTGGTGATCGCCACGATGGACATTGAAGAAATCAATTCTGACCGAGATAAGTTTCTTGCCAATGTCAGTACAAATGTGGAGGCCGAGTTGCGTAAAATTGGTTTGAAACTGATTAACGTGAATGTGACCGATATACGGGATGAATCCGGTTATATTGAGGCTTTGGGCAAGGAGGCTGCTGCCAAGGCAATCAATGATGCCAAAAAGAGTGTCGCTGAACAGAATCGATTCGGAGAAATCGGCAAGGCTGAAGCAGACAGGGATAAGGATATTCGTATCGCTGAAACCTTGAGAGATACCCGTATCAATACGGCTGCCGCCAATGCTTCTGCAGTAGAAGGAGAAAATAACTCTAAAATTGCGATTGCAAATTCAGAGGCACTGCGCCGTGAAAAGGAAGCGGAGGCATCCAGATTGGCAGTTGCTGCAGAGAAAGTTCAATCTGCTTTGGCTTTGCAGGAAGCATATCAGTCAGAAAAAGATGCGGAAATGGCCAGAGCTGAACGAGAAAAGGCCACCCAGATTGCGAATGTGGTGGTTCCTGCACAGATTGAAAAAGAAAAGGCTATCATTGATGCAGAAGCAGAAGCAGAAAAATTGCGCAGAATGGCAAAGGGTGAAGCCGATGCTATCTATGCCAAGATGGATGCCCAAGCTCGCGGCGTGTATGAAATTTTGTCCAAACAGGCACAAGGATTCAGCCAATTGGTCAATGCAGCAGAGGGAGATCCTCAGAAAGCTGTGCTCATGTTGATTGCAGACAAACTTCCTGAATTGGTCAAGACTCAGGTTGAGGCTGTCAAAGGAATCAAGATTGATAAAGTTACAGTATGGGACGGCAACAATTCTTCTGATGGAAAAACCTCCACCGCCAATTTCATTTCGGGAATGATGCAGGCTGTTCCGCCACTGGAAGAACTTTTCAAGATGGCAGGAATGAATTTGCCTTCCTATTTGAAAGGAAAAGATGAAGTGCCACATCAAGATTCTTCCATTCCCTCTGCAGAAAAGTAGGAGCAAATAGAATTTTGAATATATGAATTTTTACGAGGCCGGGTCAAAAGTAATTTTGATCCGGTTTTCTATATAATATGGCGTGATAAGGGCGGAGGTCGCTCCTATAGAGTTCCGTTCCGCTGACGCTCCACTCCATCCACCCTTCCGACTTCGTCGTCAGGGAGCCGCTCGCGAGGCCGCGGCCGGCCACGCTCTATCGGAGCTGGGCCTCCGCCCTATACCATGTATTGCGGCATCTTTTCATCATTGGCCACAATATTGTCGGTCATCTGACAACTAGGCCCAGTTTTCCTTAAGGATGCAGCTATATATTCTAAGATTATGAGCTGAGGCTATCAGACAGAACTCTACGGTTACCTTCTTATGACCCTTCATGTGGAACCTTTTGAAGCCGTGATTGAATTGGATGTCACCGAAGACAGCTTCGGGTTCGACAGGACGATTGCTCCTGTGATGCAGTCCTCGTTCACTTGTCAGCAATTCACGCGCTTTCTCCCTGTATTCCTCACCTTGATGGTTTGCTTCTATACTTCTACTCTCCTTCATTGATTTGTAGCACATGCCTCGTAGAGGGCA
>JAHHQQ010000036.1 GCA_020026275.1 Bacteroidales bacterium | reverse complement strand
TGTCTGAACCCGTCCTGCGGACCTGCTCCCGGTTCCGGGTTCCGGTCCGACGAACTTGGGTTGACTTTTCTTTGGAAGAATTCTCTGAATTCGTGGTAGTCGTTCTACGAACCTGGGCATACAGGGAGTTCGGCAATGCGCACAATGAAACCATCATTGCAGCGGCACATAATGTTTTCAAAAAATTCTTCATGACCTTTCAATTTTTATCTATACAAATAATACCTCTTGGAGAGCTTCTTGAAGCTTTCGACATCCTTGTTCCAATAGTCAATGATGTCTTCCACTTTCAATCTCCTGGAGAAAGTCTCTCTAATATAATTTGAACCACAGACTTTATCCATCATTCCGAATCTGCCCTTGGACAGTTCAAACGGATTCTTGTCAGGCCAAAGTTCGTAAGCAGCCTGCATCACATAGAACTGGGTCAGCGTCACCTCAGCTGCTTCATAGTCAGTGTAGAAGTACTGAACGCCATGGAGCATCTTGCCTTTCTGGCCACCGAAAAGAGGTTTGTAGTGGATGGTTCTGAATGCGATTCCTGGAAGCTGATAACTTTCCAGTCTGGCTCTCAATGCGTCTGCATCGACCCATTCAGCTGCAAATGTGGAAAATGGAAGAGTATATCCGACACCGATGTTCAAATAATTGTTCAATTCTCCACAAATACCGGAAGATGAATAGCAGATGGCGGTCTCCGAACTTGGAATGTTTGGAGAAGGCAAAACCCAAGGCAGCCCGGTCTCCGCATAAGTCATATCTCTTTTCCATCCATCCATCGGAATCACTGTCAATTTGCACTTCAAATGCTCTTCGGTTCCTTTTTCTCCGAGATTGAGTCCTTCTTCATTGACCAGAATGGCCAATTCACCGACTGTCAATCCATAGATATAAGGAATCTTGAACTCGCTGACGAATGAATAATATCCTGGTTCAACTACGTTTCCCTCAACTTTCAGGCCACCGAGTGGATTCGGTCTGTCGAGGACCACCACTTCAATGCCCTGTTTGGCACAAGCACGCATCACCAGACCGAGGGTGCTGATGAAGGTGTAAGAACGGCTGCCGACATCCTGGATATCGTATACCATCACGTCCACGCCCTTGAGCATTTCCGGAGACGGCTCGCGATTCTTGCCATAGATGGAGAACACAGGAACTCCTGTTGCAGGATCCTTGGAATCAGCCACAGCATCTCCAGCATAAGCATCGCCCCTGACACCGTGCTCCGGGCCGTAAAGGGCCACCAGGTTCACACCTTCCGCATTGTGAAGGATATCAATTGTGGAACGCAGCTGGAAATCCACGCCACTCGGGTTGGTCACCAGACCGACATTCTTTCCTTTCAAAATGGAAAAATCACGGGACTCCAGTACCTCGATGCCTGTCTTGACAACTTGTTTCTGTGCCATCGCCATAAATGGAATCAAGGCAGCGGCAACAATAGCAATATATCTTTTCATTTTCGTTTCAGTTTATTTTATGATTCTTTTCTACCGTATTCGGCATCCACTGTTCTCTTGGCGATGAATGTCATCAGAACGGTTGCAAAACAACAGACCATTACCATCCAGAAGAAATTGGTGTACCCCAGCATTTCCTGGATATAACCGGCGAACATTCCCGGAATCATCATACTCAAAGCCATGAACGCAGTACAAATTGCATAGTGTGCAGTCTTGAACTCTCCCTCTGAGAAGTACATCATATACAACATATATGCTGTAAATCCAAAGCCATAACCAAACTGCTCTACAGCCACTGCACTACTGATGGCAATGAGGTTGGACGGCTGTGCGATGGCCAGATAGACAAAGGTCAGACATGGAAGGGTCATACAGGCGGCCATCGGCCACAAACTCTTCTTCAATCCCCATTTAGAAGCGGCAACACCTCCGAGAATACCACCGACTGTCAAGAAGAAGACTCCTATAGTTCCATATACAATACCCACTTCCTCTGTTGGAAGCCCCAGACCTCCGGCGTCAATCGATGCAACCAGGAAAGGATTCACCATCTTCAACAAGAATGCCTCCGGCAAACGATAAAGTAGCATGAAAGCGATGGCAATCCAGACTCCCGGCTTCTTGAAGAAAGTCACGAAAGTGCGTCCAAATTCCTTCATGATGGCACTGGCCTTGTGGGCTGCATGCTCATCTATCTTAGACTGGTCTGAAGCCGGTTTCGGAATAAAGAAAGTATGCCACAACGTGATCAGTGAGAACATTACTGCGGTAATCAGCATGGTAATCGTCCAGGCTTCAGGGATATCTCCAGTCTTGGTCTCAAGCAGACCTGCGATGAACACGAGGACACCCTGTCCGAAAATGGATGAAAGTCTGTAGAAAGTGCTGCGGATACCGACGAACAGAGACTGCTGGTCAGTAGGAAGCGCCAACATATAGAAACCATCCGCAGCGATATCATGAGTAGCAGATGCAAATGCTGTAATGATGAACAGAAGCAGAGTGATGGTGAACATGCTGATCGGAGTTTCCGAAGCCGCAATAGTAGCGGCATCAGGATGCGGAATAGACAAAGTCAACAACACAAAAGCAATGGACATCAGAACCTGCATGGTGACAATCCACCAACGTTTTGTCTTGATGATATCCACAAATGGACTCCACAGCGGTTTCAAACTCCACGGAAGATAAAGCAGACTGGTAAACATCGCCATCTCTCCATTCGGCACACCCATTTTAGTGAACATCATGACAGAAATATTGTTGACGATAAAATACGGGATACCCTCGGCAAAATACAAAGTAGGTATCCACCACCATGGATTTCTAGTTTTAATGTTATTCATTCTTTTTTTATTTCAATTTAAATTTTCTTTCAACGACAGAACCAGGATAGTAATGTTGGAGAACCTGATTGTATGTATATCCTTCATCCACCATCACAGCAGCGCCGATCTGACAAAGTCCAACACCATGCCCCCAGCCATATCCTTCAAGAATGAACTGGTCCCCATTCACCTTGACATCAAAATTTGAACTCTTGAGATGACTCTCAGACAAGATTCTCCTTACCATCAGTTCCTTGCCTATAATGAAAGACTTCTTGTCTCCGACAACCTTCAATTTGATGATACGCCCAGAAGGACCTCTCAATATCGGTTCCAAAGACTGAAGGGTACCGATCTCTATACCTGAACGACGGCTAATCAGTTCAGACAGTTGTTCTCTAGTATATTCTTCCTTCCAATTGTAGAAATCGACCGTTTCCAGATCATAGTCATTCAATACTTGAGAAAGAATCCGCTTGTCCTGTGTATCACAGAATACCTTTCCTTCTGGATTATGTTCTGGTGTATCTGGAAGTGACGGAAGATAGTCATAGTCCTTGTCTTCCCAACAAGAAGAGAATTTTTCTGTCCTGCCTCCACAAGATTTGTAGAAACGGGCATCGCAGATTTCATCTTTATACGTCAAGACTTCTCCCCATGTCTGATCAATCGCTTTCTTGACATTCTCTCCTACCACCATGGTCAGTCCCTGATATCTCTGGCAATGGTCATCAGCACAAACATCAAATTTCTTGTGGTCATCATGGTCAAACCATCTGATGATCTCAGGACAGTCCGCATCCATTCCGACAGGATGCAGTTCATCCTCAAGGCGAGTGACCAAAGTCGGCACATCCTTCACTTCTGGTACATTCTCGCGAGACCTCGGAGACATCCTATGCGAAATCTGTGACATTACCCAGGAACGGGAAATCACAGAGTGGACTTTCAAGAACTCAAGAGGTGCGGATGCTTTCATTTCTGATGAAATGACACTCAACAGATAGTCTTCCACGCCAATCACATTCACAGCGACCACCTTTCCATTCTCAATGATAAATTTGAGGGACCCGGCAAATTTCTGGTCCACCTTCCTCTGCCAATGGAAATCTACACCAATTACGACACCATACAAAACAAAAGTCGGCTCCGCAAAAAGAGTGGACGGTGTAATGGAATCGAAACTCAATTCATCGTACAAGGCTCCATTATAAGCAATTTTCCCTTCCTGGTAGCTGACTTTCTGTTTTCCGGCACCATCTGAAAGGATTTCAAAACAGATTTCATCTGCAGACAAAATGCCAACCTGTATCGTCTCCTGTGTACGGGTCAATCTCCACAAAATGTCAGACTCCACTTTTTCAGAGACAGACACCTCAGAGAGCACCTCTCCAAGAAGTTTTTCATTCAATTTTTCATAATCGTCCGTAGCTGGAACAATGAACAGTCCTGCCATATCCGCACAACCTGGACTCAAACCGAGATGGCCCTCTCCTTCCAGATTGAAGTGATGAGGACGGTGGGCGCCTCTGCAGAGGACAATCGCCCTGTACTCAAAATCGGCCATTCCATGAGTGCAGCCAGATGGACGGGTGGAATTCTCCGCCATCGGTGCATACCATATGAGCAGGTTGAACATCGGTTCGGTCTCCCCTTCTGGAATCGGAGCACAGTCGAGCAGACGATAGAACAATTTGGCCAAAGACTTGGAAGTCCTTGCCCTCATCGCGAATACACCACGTGTAAAGTGCTTATAATGATACAATTGCGCTTCTTGCACAGAAGTCACGAAATCAATTTCTTTCTGAATATCAGACGGAATATCCGTCATTTCAGGACCATCTGGAACGCCCGTATCTTGATGAACCTCTGCAATTCTTGAAAGCAGTTGGTCAATTTCATTCTCCAACGGCATGATGTGTCTTGGACATCCCTGAAAATGGAGATGATCTGGAGCAGATGCTCCACAACGGGGCCCATTATAGAAGAACGTAAAATCAGTATAATGATGCGCCAGATCTGCCAGATCACCCAACTTGTGCCAGATAGACTGATTCTGATGTTGTGTAGATGCAATTACCAAATGCTGAGGAAAAATAGGATAAGGATTGACCAGAATATCATATTTCCTATCCTTGCGACCTTCAAATTTGAGCGAGAACTGCTCTGATGGTCTGTTGGCACTACAAAGAAAACACTTCCGAGCCTTGATGGACGCTTTGTCCACCTTGGCGGAAGTTGATTTGATTCTCTCTGGATTATGCTGAAGGCAAACTTCAAGTCCATTGACATTCAATTTTCTTGTTTCGACTGACTTCAAAGACCTGAAGTTTGCAGCAGCTAAAGGCCATACAGACAATTGATCGCTGAAAAATTTGTCTAAAATGCCTTGATTCATTATTTTTTCAATCTGGCCTCCAACTCATAAGTACGGATCTTATCCTTATAGTAGTTATTGGCGTTAACTTTTTCAATACTTAGCGCCGCATCGGAATTCCCCTCCCAACGACGACAGCAATAAAGTGATTCGTAGATACGTGAAATACGGTATTCCCTGCAGATTCTCAAACCGACAGCATAGTCTTCACCATAACTGACATTAGGAAAATTGATTTTTCTGAGAAGTGGAACATAAAACGCTCGAGGAGCGCCCAGACCATTGATACGAAGGGCATTGTTCTTTCCGTTGTCATCTGTCCATTCCTTGTGGTCAATCAATCCCGGAGGAAGCGGATTCATGTTGAAATCAGTCATGCTGTAAGAGCCGATGACCATACCTGACTTCTCTTCCTTGAATACATCCACAATTTTCTGAAGGGTTTCTGGTCCTGAATACACATCATCACTATCAAGCTGGACAGCATATTCACCACAGCGGGAATCATGTACCGCCACGTTCCAACAACCACCAATTCCAAGATCATGACGGACAGGAATGATATGAATCAACCTGCTGTCTTCCGCTGCCAATTTGTCTATCAATTCTGCAGTACCATCTGTTGAATGGTTATCAATGACAATTACATTAAAATTGAAATCTGCCTTTTGGGAAAGTGCGCTCTTGATGGCGTCTCCAACAGTCTTCACCCTGTTCAAGACAGGAATGACAACGGAAGCCTGCACATCGAATTTGATGGCTTCACGATCCACAGGTTTAAATTCCGGGCCAACAAATGCACCAATTCGTTTAAGATAGGCAGTACAAATCTGCTCCATCTCAATCTGAACCTCACGGTTACGGGGATTGACATAATCGAATTGCTTTTCACCAGATTTACGAAGATCCGTCTCTTTGATAGTATATAGGAATTCAGCAATATGGACAATCTTGCCTATTCTCAGACGAAGATCATACAATGCACCAAATTCATAGTCAACATCCATTGCGGCAACAGCCTTCTTGAAAGAAGATGTACGGAAAAGCAACACTTTTCCAAAATCAAAATCATCCCTCAAAGCTCCTGCCTGACAATCAATCAGAGGATGCTTACACAATTTTTCCCCGTCTTTTTCTGCGATAAGATCATAGTGGTCTGCATACACCATATCCGCAGATGTATATTCTGCCACCTCCAAGAAACGTTCATAGGCCAATTCGCCAAGTTCGCAATCGAAAGGAGAAATGTTAACAAGAAAGAAATCTGTCTTGATTTCAGATGCCAATTCACGCAAAGAAGATGTACTTCTCAGCATTTTTTCAGATTTGATTATTGTTTCAGTCATAAATGTAACTTTAAAGTAGAGCTTCCAAATTCTTATGAATCCGCAAAAACTCAAGTTCAAAGTTAGGTGTTATAACTGATTTTTCAAAACTTTCTTCAATTTCTCGAGAATTCCAAAATCTTCCTTCCTCCACTTCATCCTGGTCTGGCTCGAGATGAAAATTTCCGATACAGGCAAATACATTGACCAATTCACGTTCTGTATCACTTTCAAACACATATGAATCTATGAAATAAGGATTGAAATCATACAAATGCAATTCTTCATACGCCTCCCGAATCAACGCTTCTTTGATACATTCTCCGTAAACGACATGGCCTCCGACAGCTGTATCCCAATAGCCAGGCAGAAGTTCCTTTTTCATGGATCGTTTCTGAAGATAAATTTCCCCTATTCTATTAAGGACATGCAAATGGACGACCGGATGAAGAAGTTTAGACCCCCCATGGACAAATTCTCTACTGGCTTGCCCTATCACATTGCCATTTGCTTCCACAATGGGGACCATCTCACAAGCGACAGGCCCAGAGACAAATCCTTCCATTGCGGAAAAAGGCAAAATCGGCGCGACATCTGATGGATAATAAAGTTCCATCTTACAGCGAGAGCAAAATCAGCAATTGAGCTACCAACACACGCATGAACATAGATAACGGATAAACGGTAGCATAATTGACAGATGTGTAGTCAGTACCATACGCATTCTGCGCGAAAGCAAGCACTGGAGGATTGGTAGTGGCACCAGCCACCAAACCACATATCTGATAAAAATTCAGATGGAAAACCAATCTTGCGAGCAGGAATATGATGGAAACCGGAATCAAAGTAATAAGGGCACCATACAGAATCCACCAATAACCGCCATTGAGGATAGAACTGATGAAATTAGTGCCAGCCCCCAAACCGACAGCTGCCATGAAGAAAGAAATGCCGATTTCACGCACCATCAAATTGGCGCTCAAAGTAGTGTAAGTGGTGATCTTCCACTTCGGTCCGAAATAACCTAAAAGAATAGCAATAATAAGCGGACCACCGGCCAGACCCAATTTGATGGCATGAGGAATACCCGGAATCATCATTGGAATGGAACCGAAAATAATACCGGCTACAATTCCCAAGAAAATTGGAACCAGGTTAGGATGACTCAGGCTTTCAGGCTTGTTTCCGACCAGTTCTGCCAATGCATCGATATTCTTGGACTCTCCGACCACCTGGATAGAATCTCCCATCTTGAGAATCAGATTCGGACCTGCCACCAATTCTACACCAGCTCTGAGCACACGGGTCACATTGACCCCATATACCGCACGGATATTCAAAGACTTCAAGCTCTTTCCCGTCAATTTGGACTTGGTGATGGAAAGACGCCTGGACACCACATTTTCCTCCCCGACATGTTGCCAATCAACCAAATGCATTGGAATTTCCTTTCCGAAGATGATACGGACGGCATCATGATTAGGTTGCGAAGTGACAATCAGAACCTTGTCTCCCTCATGAAGAACAGTATCAGGTCCGACAGTCAGCACTTCTCCCTCACGCATCACCCTGGAAACAACCAATTTGTCATGCAGGTCTGCAACAGTTTCCTTGATAGTTTTTCCAAACACTGCCGGATTGGTAACCTCACAATGCACACGTCTTGCAGCATCTGCGTTGCCAGATTCAGCATCTAGAACCGCTTTCTCTTTCTTGAGGTCAATCTTGAAGACGGCCTTGAAGAAGATCATCAGCATGATGACACCTATTACACCCATAGGATAAGCGACCGCATAGGCAGAAGCCAGATGAGCAGAAGCGTCCACGGCATCCTTTGCCGTACCGTTGGCAGCAACAATGCAATCAGAAAGCGTCTGCTGAGCCGCACCCAGCCCCGGGGTGTTGGTCACTGCACCAGACATCACACCTGTCATGGTCTGCAAGGACTCGCCTGTAACAAAATGAATGGCACAAGCAGTTCCGACCGCCAACAGGACAAGACAGACTGCCAGAACATTCAACAGGACGCCCCCTTTCTTGAAGGACTGGAAAAAACCGGGACCTACTTGAAGACCTATTGAGAATACAAACAGGATCAGACCAAACTCTTTCATGAAGGTCAAGACGGAAGGATTCACTTCGAATCCAAGATGTCCCATCAAGATACCGATAAACAAAATCCAAGTTGAGCCGATAGAGATTCCCTTAATCTTGAATCTTCCCAGATAAAGACCGATTGCTATGACAAAAGCAAAGAGCATAATGGAATGGGCAATGCCATTACCGAAAAATAAATCGTTCATAAGTGAATAATTTCTATGAATTGATTTGCAAAATTAATAGTTCTCGTCGAATAATTCAAGCAGGTACAACAAAAAAGCCTCCCAGTAAAACTGAAAGGCTTTTTGTGCTCCCTTAGGGGCTCGAACCCTAGACCCCAACATTAAGAGTGTCGTGCTCTACCAACTGAGCTAAGGAAGCAGGCAGTGATCCGTTCGGGGCTCGAACCCGAGACCCCAACATTAAAAGTGTTGTGCTCTACCAACTGAGCTAACGAATCTCTCCATAACCGTTATTGGTTTAATCAGTGATGATTTCCAAACGGGATTGCAAAGATAGGTAAAATATCTTACGCTCCAAACTTTTCCAGCTTTTTTTTAAATATTTTTTAAAAATTTCTTTCCGCTTTCCTCAGCAGATATCATCCTGTGGTCTCTTGTAGGCCCTCGCAACCTCCTCCAACTCACTGACAATCATAGATTCAGCAGAATTTGCCCAGGCCGGGAAATCAAGATCTGGCTTAAATTCATTGTCAGCAAAACTTTCGAGTACAGACAGATCGAACTGCTCTGCCTCAACTGCCGCCTTGAAACGGGTGGCATCATAAGCATTGCACTTCTGCTCTATATGCGATGGAACCATCATCAGAGGCTTGCCAAGATACATCGCCTCACAAATGGATTCGAAACCAGCTGTTGAAGCATACGCCTTACAACCAGCCATCTGACGAAGAAATTCCTTGTCATCCAGATAATAGAAGGTAAGCGTCTCGTCCTCCTTATATACTTTGCCGTGATTCTTGTCATCCCAGAAGAAATGCAGCGGCACCTCCTTGTGAGCCTGATGCCATTTCCTTACCTCTTCGGCAAAGCCGGTATTCAACATGTAGCCCAAGATGTAGTCACCCTGCCGGAACTCCGGAGAATCCTTCTGTCCATCCCTGCCCCGGAAAGCGAGCAGCTCCGGTCTCAGAAGCGGTGGGACCACCTTGATATTATGTTCCAGATCATCGGGCATTCTACGAAAAGAAAGGGCAAGTATCCTCGCACAGTCCCGCGATATGGCTTTGGAAAAAATATCCAGCCCCACATGTTCTTCATACCCCCAAATTGGCAGTTCCATATCTTCATGAAGAAACAGGAACTGGTGGGCAATACAGACCATCGGGATGCTCCGGTTAGTCAAACGATAAGCCACAGAGCCCAAAGATTCGTAGAAATTCACAATGAGATCGGCCCTGGAGCGCTTGATTCTTCTCCGAATCATACGAACTGGAGCAAAAAACTTGAATGCCTGGAACAGATTCCGAAAAATAGTCTTGAACATATTTGGGCGCTTCTGGTCTATCGATGCCACAAAATTGACAGACTCGAAATATTCCACCTTGGCATGAACCCCCTCCTCGAAGAATTTGGGAGGTTTACGGCTTTTGCTCTGGCCTACCAACATACCGACCACCTGATGACCATGTTTTTCAAGCATACGTTCCATGGTCATGGCTTGTGTCAGATGTCCCCTTCCCTCACCTTGTATTAGAAAAAGAATTTTCATACTCTGTTACTTTTGATATCTATAAATACTCCAATTCCCCTCAAAATCTTCCAGCAAGGCTGTCTTGGACTCTACCCAATCGCCAGAATTCAAGTAACGGATTCCTCCTTTAAGCATCTTGTCTTCTGCCCGATGGATATGACCACATATGATACCGTCACATCCGACCGATTTGGCATAGTCCGACAAATCCGTTTCAAAACCGGAAATGTAATTGACCGCCTGCTTCACTTTCTGCTTGATCACTTTGGAAAATGAATACGTCTCCTTTCCAACTGCCTGGCGATGGCGGTTCCACCAATTATTGAACTTAATCAGCAAATTATAAGCGACATCTCCCAATTTGGAAATCCAGCGGAACTGGGCTGTAATGCTGTCAAACGCATGTCCATGAATGACCACATACCTCTTATCTCCTGATTCCAGGATATATTTGCTGACAATACTGATTCCAAACAGCTCACACGGAATAATCGCATCCAAAAAATCATCGTGATTTCCGGCAACATAGATCACTTTCGCCTTATTCCGCTGACTGATTCTGAAAACAGCACGACAAAACATAGATTTACGTTCATCCCACTGATCATCTGAAATGCTGAGCTGCCAGCCGTCAATAATGTCTCCAGCAAGAATCAGACGCTCACAGTCTATCGAATTCAAGAAATCAGTCACTTCTTCCAACTTGGAATGGGGCGCCCCCAGATGAACATCTGAAATGACTACTGTCCTATATTTTGTTCGTTCCACCATAATTTCTTCTTTTTAACTTGTCACAAGTTACATGAAATTCTTTTCATTTCATATAGTCTGCAGCTTATCTACCTATACATTGGTATAGGAAACCGGCTTCTTCCATCTCATCCGGCATATAGATGTTACGACCATCTATGACAAGCGGTTCTTTCATCAGTTTATAGACTTTTTTCCAGTCTGGTAATCTGAACTGCTTCCACTCGGTCAGCAGCAAGAGAGCATCAGCCCCTTCCACGGCCTCATATTTATTTTCTGCATAGAAGACAGCATCTCCCACCCTTCTGCGACATTCACCCATCGCAATCGGGTCAAAAACCCGGATCTTGCAACCTGCCTGCCTCAACAAATCAATCGTCACCAGAGAAGTAGCTTCCCTCATATCATCCGTCTCCGGCTTGAATGAAAGCCCCCACAATGCAATGGTACGGCCTTCCAGCCGTCCCCCGTAATGTTTTTCCAATTTCTTGAACAACAGACGCTTCTGGTCATAGTTGACCGATTCGACTGCCTTGAGGACCTGCATTTCATAACCATGCTTCTGTGCTGTACGGATCAGGGCCTTGACATCTTTCGGAAAACAACTTCCGCCATAACCGCAGCCAGGATACAGAAACTTGCTGCCAATACGCGTATCCGCCGCTATTCCCTGACGGACCATATTGACATCTGCCCCGACAATCTCACAAAGATTGGCAATATCATTCATGAAGCTGATTCGGGTAGCCAGCATCGAATTGGCGGCATACTTGATCATTTCCGCAGAAGCGATATCAGTGAAAATAACACGGAAACTTTTCAGCATCAACGGACGATACAATCTGGACATCAGTTCCTTTGCCCGTTCAGAATCCACTCCGACAATCACCCGGTCCGGACTCATGAAATCCTGGATGGCAGAGCCTTCCTTCAAAAATTCCGGATTGGAAGCAACATCAAAAGGAATATCCACGCCCCGCTTGTCCAATTCTTCCTGAATAGCCTCCTTCACTTTCACAGCCGTCCCCACCGGCACCGTCGACTTAGTCACCAACAGAACATATTTCTTCATATTCCGACCGACAGTACGAGCCACTTCCAACACATATTTGAGGTCTGCACTTCCATCCTCATCCGGAGGGGTGCCGACAGCGCTAAACACCAGTTCCACACTATCCAGACAGGAAGCCAAATCTGTCGTGAAATGAAGACGTCCTTCATTCACGTTACGCATCACCATCTCATCCAGATGCGGTTCATAAATGGGTATTGTTCCCTGAACCAATTTGTCAATCTTCTGCTGATCCACATCCACACAAGTGACGTTTACCCCCATTTCGGCAAAGCAAGTGCCACTTACCAATCCTACATAGCCTGTACCTACAATTGCAATCTTCATATTGTCATTTTCCCTTTGAGAATTCTTTAATCCTTTGTTCTTCTGATATCTTGCATATCATGATGTTCCCTGCCTTTTCAGCAACAATATACCCATCCAATCCCTGAACGACAAGTTGCTTGGCATCCGTAGCGTGGACAATGCAATTCGAACAATCAAACAAACGCACATTGTCCCCCACCAGAGAATTGGTCTGTTCTGTCCTTGGAATATAGTCACCGACAGAACTCCAGCTCCCCAAATCATTCCAACCAAGATCCCCGGCAATCACATAGATATCATCTGACTTTTCCATAACGGCATAGTCAATGGAAATCTTTTCACACTGCGGGAAATATTTTTCCACAGCCTCCGCCTCCTGATCCGTATAAAAGAAATCCGCCATCCGGTTCATCATCAGACAGATCTGAGGTGCAAACCGGGCAATTTGCTCATTGATGGTACGGACGTTCCATACGAAGATACCAGCATTCCAGAAATAATTGCCGGCAGCCAAATAGGACGATGCGGTCTCTCTATCCGGTTTCTCTTTGAACGAAGACACTTTTACAATCTGGTTCTCCTCTATCGAAGCGGCACAGATATAACCATATCCTGTTGCGGGACAAGTAGGTTTGATACCGACAGTAACAATATTATCTGAGTTCTCAGCAAAGTCAAGCGCCTTCTCTATAATAGAAGTGAATCTCTCCGTACGGATGACGATAGCATCTGCCGGAGTGACCACAACTACTGCATCCGGAAAATGCATGGATATTTTCTTGCAGGCATAAGCGATGCAAGGAGCGGTACTGCGAGGCTCCGGTTCGGCCAGAATCTGGGATTCAGGTACCTCAGGAAGCTGCCGCTTGACCAGTTCCACATAATCTTCAGAAGTCACCACCCAGAAATGATCTGCCTTGCAGATAGGTTTGAAACGTTCTGCCGTAATCTGTAACATTGTCTTGCCCACACCGAGCAGATCAATGAACTGTTTTGGAAGTTCAGGGGTACTCAGAGGCCACAGACGGCTTCCGACACCACCAGCCATAATAACAATGTGAATATCCATGATTCCTGATTTTATCAACCGGCCCGATCTGGACCTTTATTTCTTTTCTTCCACTGCCTCCTTCTTCTGGATGACAGTCACTTTTTCTCTGACTTTGCCATTGTGGACCAAAATCTCACACTCCCGGTCAGAACCCGTATTGTTTCCCCTTACGGCAACAATCATCTGTTTGGCGACCTGGCCGCTGGCAGCGCCTGGAGTGAATACATTGATCCATCCGGCATCCAGAAGCAGATCTCCGTTGCGGTCAATTCTGTCAGACACAATTTCCCCGTCCATCACAATTGCATCCAATTCAAAACCCTGTCCTCTGGAAAACACCTTCTGCTGTCCGGAAAGAGACTGGAAAGTCAAATTCTCCGTGCTCAGATTGATGACACTGACCTTTTCCTGAGGAGAACAGGCAAGCAGGGAAACAGCCACAGCAATGCCCATCAAATATTCAAAAAACCTTTTCATCATTCATATCAATTAATAAGAAATTCGATTGTGAAGCCTCCCGAAGTCCTGGGGGCAGAACTCTTCGTCACTGCAAGAGCAATGCCGAACTTCCGGAGCCGTCATCACTTGATCAAATTCAAAAATTCGCTTCTTGTCTTGGAAGAGGTCAGGAACGCCCCCGAAAATGCGGACGTCGTTGTAACGGAATGAGACTTCTGCACCCCACGAACCTGCATGCAGGTATGGCTGGCCTCAATGACGACTGCCACCCCGAGAGGTTCCAGGGCCTCCTGGATACAGTCACGTATCTCCACCGTCAGCCGCTCCTGGACCTGCAGCCTTCTGGCAAAAGTCTCCACCACCCGGGCAATCTTGCTCAGACCGGTAATCTTTCCATTCGGAATATAGGCGACATGCGCCTTGCCCAAGAAAGGAAGCATGTGATGTTCACAAGTGGAATACAACTCAATGTCCTTCACCAGCACCATCTGCTGATACTCTTCATCAAAGACCGCAGACTTGATGATCTGAACCGCATCCTCCTGATATCCTTTTGTCAGGAACTTCAACGACTTGGCCACCCTTACCGGAGTCTTGACCAGTCCTTCCCTTTCCGGATCCTCTCCCAACAATCTCAGAATTTCCTTCACGTGGTAAGCAATCTCATCCACATTTTTCTCATCAACGATATCTGCCATAATCTCTTTTTTCTATCAGTTAAATTTCAAAACGCCATAACGGCAAATACAAATTTAAACAATCAATGCAGAATATCATCCAAAATGCCCTCTAAATTGGCTTTAATGCCACAAAAGAAAAAATATATCCATTATCTATCCGAAATTTCGAAAAATTACATATCTTTGCGTCCCTTTCAGAAAACTAATTAAGGTACTGAATATTAATTATTTTAAACGATAAGATTATGTATTGGACATTAGAGCTTGCAAGCAGCTTGGATGATGCGCCATGGCCAGCATCCAAAGAGGAATTGATTGATTATGCCAATCGTTCAGGTGCTCCAGAAGAAGTGATCGAGAACCTCACCGAACTGGAAGACGAAGGAGAAATCTACGAGACCATCGAAGACATCTGGCCAGATTATCCAACCAAAGATGACTTCTTCTTCAACGAGGAGGAATACTAAGCGAAAAATCGACAAAGAAATTAATGTAAATCCCTGTTAATCAATATGATTAGCGGGGATTTTATTTATTTGGACAACCGCATTGGATAGTCTGAAATCGCCTGGTTTGTTTGGATAAAGCGCATTATTTGGAGGATATTATTGGATTTGTTTGGACAAAATTCACTATCTTTACAGAGGTTTGTGAGTATCGTCACAATTTCTATTTATAACGTTAAATATC
>JAHHQQ010000035.1 GCA_020026275.1 Bacteroidales bacterium | reverse complement strand
GCCGTTCTTCGAGAAGTCCATGACCTTGCGGTCGTGGACTTCTTTTTTTGTATATGCACGTCTCAGATTTTTGTCAAGATTTAGATATGACAATCTATTTTTTTAAATTTGTATTTCTGAAATATTTTGAATCGGATCATGCTGTGCTGTTCTAAGATTATTGCAGGAATGAAATGTGATTTTGCATTGTTACAGAGTACTGGATGTCTCTTTAAACAATGCTGCTCCTGTGATTGTCATGTAGATGTCAGCATGGACCCTTATGTGGTCGATCTGCCTGTTTCAGTGCAAATGACCGTAGAATACAAAGTAATCGGTGCAATCGATTCCGGTTCAGGAATTGAATTGCTCTCTCGGACTTTGTCGAAGATGAAGACTGTCGCCAAGAGAAGAATTATTCCTTCTCTTGGGTTGGAGATGCGTTATATATATCGCAAATGCTTCCCGATTTCACTGTATTGCACTGCGGTCTTACTGTCAGATTCCGCACAGGTGTGGTGTCATCAGAAAAGTTCAACTGTTAAAAGTTAGTTTGATATGAGAAGAAAAAGATGGTTTTGGGCGGCTTTGGTCGCTGTGCTTTCAATTTTTGGCCAAACATCTTCCCTGGCTCGTGAAAATGTCCGGGAGAACGAGGTCGCCCTAGTCTCCATTGACAATGAAACTTCGGACCCGATTGCCAACTATGAGAAGAGTGAAGTGATGGTTCCTATGAGAGATGGTGTCAAGTTGTATACAGCCATCTATGCCCCGAAAGACAAAAGGCTTGTCGCTCCGATTATCATTGTGCGGACTCCTTATTCATTGGCACCGTACAATAATCCGGAAAGTATTTCTCTAGGAAAATGTTACAATGTCTTCTTGAAGAAAAACTATATCCTGGTCTTTCAGAATGTCAGAGGAACAATGATGAGTGAAGGGCAGTTCGAGGAAATCCGTCCTCTTGAAAAAAAATTCTCTTCCCGGACAGATGATGCCACCGATTCTTATGATACAGTGGAGTGGCTGCTGGAGAATACAACGAACAATGGAAATGTCGGTTTCCTAGGAACATCCTACAATGGTTTCTACGCGACGGTTGCAGCCATGTGCGGTCACCCTGCCATCAAAGCTGTTTCCCCGCAAGCCCCTATCGGCGATTGGTTCATGGGAGATGACGCCCACATCAATGGAGCCTTCCTGAACACAGTTTATACTTTCGGCGCAAGACAGTTTCGGAATAGACCTGTTCCTGTCAGTGAAGCCCTGCCACCGGTAGTCAGACCGACAGGGGACTACTACGATTATTTTCTCGACAAAGGTCCGCTTTCCAATCTCTTCAAGGACTTTGGAGACAGTCTCTCTTTTTTCAATGAGATACAGAATCATCCCAATTACGATGCATTCTGGCAGAGCAGATGTCCTCTCAGCAAGATGAAGGAACTGGGGCCGGCTTTTCTGGTCGTCGGCGGATGGTTCGACCGTGAAGATTTCTACGGAACATTGAATACCTATCAGACTGTACGCCGTCTTTCTCCTAAGACAGATGCCTATCTTGTACTGGGGCCATGGGCGCATGGAAGTTGGAACAATCTCTCATACAATCATCTTGGAGATGCTTGGTTTGGCGAAGGATCCTCAAGATATTTCAATGAGCATATCTTGTTTCGGTTCTTTGACCGTTATTTGAGGGAACGTTTTGAACTGCAGTTGCCAAAGGTGCATTATTTTCCAATCGTGAAAACGGACAGAAAGGTCATGGAAGGGGTCGTTTCCGACAATCTGTGGAAGACCGCAGAGAGTTGGCCGCTGCCATCGACGAAGGTTTCCTATTATTTGGGCAATCATAAGGATTTACGTAAAACCGCTGTCAGAGACAAGGAAGGGAAAAGCAGTTATTTCTCCTCTCCATCTCGTCCCGTCCGTTGCGTGGGAAAGGAAATGACTTCATGGGCTTCAGACCAGGTGACAGGTGACCAGAGCTACCTGACTTGGCGTTCGGATCTGTTGACATTTACCGGTAGCGAACTGCAGGACACTTTGAAAGTGGTTGGACCAGTTACAGCCAATCTATCTGTTTCCTTGTCCACAACTGATGCTGATCTGGTTGTCAAGTTGATAGATGTCCGTCCAGATGGCTATCAGATGTTGGTAAGATGGTCTGTCTTGCCTTTGCGTTTCCGAAATAGTTTCAGTGAACCGAAAGCTGTGGTTCCTGGTGAAGTGATGGATGTCAGGATTGACATGAATGATATTGCCCATTATTTCCTGCCTGGACATAAGCTGATGGTGCAGATCCAGAGCAGCATGTTTCCATGGCTGGCGATGAATCCTCAGACTTTTCTGGAGAATCCATACAAAGCGGTCCGGAAAGATTACCGGCAGTCAGAAATTACAATTTATACGAATAGGAATCACCAGTCTTTCATTAGCTTGCCAGTTGTGGAATAAAAACTATAGCTGTAATTTATAAGTAGAACACCCTGCGGTCTTTGAACTGAACCCCGAAAGTTGGACAAAAAACTTTCGGGGTTCAGTTCGTTTTTTCGGCTAGCAGAGAGGCTTTTTCATTTTTCAGTCAGTAACTTGTCTTCCTATTTGCAACCGATTTCATTTCAATGGGTTCTTGTCGGACTGGTACCATTCGACAAACTTCTGGATACCTTCCCGGAGACCGACTTTGGCCTTGTAACCCATTTCCGTCTCCAGTCGGGTCGTGTCGGCATAGGTCGTATAGACATCTCCTGGTTGCATCGGCATGAAATGAATCTTGGCAGGCTTTCCGATGGTATTTTCCAGTTCGGAAATGAAATCCATCAATTTCTCCGGATGACCGCAGCCGATGTTGTATACTCTGAATGCCGGTCCTTCCACACCGTCCTTGACCAGCTGTCTCTTCGGCATGGAATCAATGACTTTGAGAGTCCCCTCAATGATGTCATCAATGTAGGTGAAATCCCGGTTCATATCGCCGTTGTTGTAGACATCGATGGTCTCACCGGCAGAGATTTTCCTCGTGAACTTGAACGGAGCCATGTCCGGACGGCCCCAAGGACCGTACACCGTAAAGAAACGCAGACCGGTAGCGGCAAAACCGTAAAGCTGGGCGTAGGAATGCGCCATCAGTTCATTGGACTTCTTGGTAGCGGCATACAGGCTGACAGGCGCATCGGTCAGGTCCTCCTCTGAAAACGGCACCTTCGTGTTCAGCCCATAGACGGAACTGGAAGAGGCAAAGATCAGATGTTTGACATGATAGTTGCGACAAGCCTCCAGCAGATTGTAGAAACCGTTCAGATTGGAACCGATATAGGACCTCGGATGCGTAATCGAATACCGGACACCGGCCTGGGCCGCCAGATTGACCACCTTGTCAAATTGGCCCACCTCAAAGATTCTGTCGATGTTCTCCTCGTCACAAAGGTCCACTTTCGTGAAATGCAGAAGTGGGTATCGGCTGCTGGCATAGGATTCCAAGTCGGTAAACGGCTGATTGAAGCCGCATTCTTTCAGACGGGCATATTTGAGTTCTACGTCGTAGTAGTCATTGATATTGTCAATTCCCATTACTTCATCCCCTCTTTCTGCCAATTTCCTAATCAAAGTGGAGCCGATGAATCCGGCGGCTCCGGTTACAAGAATCTTCATATCTTTGAAACTTATTTGTTCTCAGGCGTGTAGGTGTAAATCACATATTGGCCGCAATAGCTTCTGTCCAAAGTGTTCAGGAAGTCGGCCAGTTCGCTGTTCTCATTGACCTTGTCGGTCAGGATAATGAGGGAAAGCGGACCGTCAGCGGCTGTGCGGTGGCGTATTTCCTGTTCCAGGAACTGTTCCGGATCCTTCTTGTAGTCCACAATCTCCCTGCCCAGATAGACGTCCATGTTCTCCGGCCGGTGGACATACAGCGTAGCCACTTCCGTATTCTCCGGAACCCTTTCGCACAGCGGACCGTAGGTCGTGAAGATATTGATCTGAGGGAAGAGATAGGAGACACTGTAGATGGTCAGCAGGATGGAAGTCGCGATCATGCAGATGCTGCGTATTCCAGCCTTGCCCTTGATGAGCCAGAGAATCGCGGTGACATTGCCCACAATCAGAAGGAGTGCACCGAATTTGATCATGGAGGACTGGATGAACGGATAAGGCGGAATGTACTCAGTAAGCAAAGTCAGGAGTTTCGGACTGCTGGTGCAGACGAGCACGCCAATTCCTGTTGCGAAAAGCAAGAAGGACGGAATACCTAATGTCCAGCTCATCCATTTCTTCCAGCCAATGCGATGCTCGACCAGTGCGAACAGGTAGACGAGGAAGGGGAAGATAGGTGCCAGGTAGATGGTCAGTTTGGAGCTGAAGCAGGAAAGCATGAGGATCGTCGAGGCAATCACCACCTGGAAAAGCAGTTCCTTGTCAGATTTCTTCCTCTTCTTGCTGACCATGGAGGCAATGAAAGTGCCGATGCAGAGCAGGCAATAAGGAAGAGTCACATACCAGATGGCGGTGAAATAATACCAGAACGGCTTGTTGTGGTGGAAGGCATTGACCGCTCTGTCTACGGTCTGATGTACGACGAGATTGTTGAGATATTCATTGCCACCTTCAATATAGACTCCCAGAAGCCAGAGGGAGGAACAGCCGAGAATGACTCCCCAGGTTCTCCAGCCCAGGTATTTACCCACTTTCTTGCCTTCGTGCTTGAGCAGCAGGAAAATGAGGATGGACAGTGGCGGAACCAGCAGTCCGACCGGACCTTTCGTGAAGAGAGCCATGAAAATCCAGAAAGGAAAGAGCCACTTCTGGATTTTTCCTTTGGGGCGTGAATCGGCAGGAATGAGTTGCCGCTCTCTCATTTTGTCGTCTTCATACCATATGTAAAAGGAATATAGAGCCAGTACGATGAACATGCACATGAGCATGTCCATTCTCAAAAACACGGAGATCCCCAGAAATAGTCCTGTTGTGCCAAGCATGAGGGCCATGGCAATGCGACTGAAGGTACTTTTGATGCCAGTCCATTTATCCATAATCCAGATGATCACGAAGGCAGGAATCAGGGAGAACAGGGTCAGTATCGGTATGACATGGGCTCCGAAAAGTTGTCTGCAAATTATGAGCAGCCAGAAATAGAGAGGTGGTTTATCTGCATAGGGAATGCCATGGTTGGTGAAGGTGAACAAATTGCCATTTTGAATCGCTTCATCTACGATGCTCAGATATCTAAGTTCATTGGAAGGAGTGGCTCCTCTGAGCAGGATGACTGGGAAAATGCAGATGAAGATCAGTGTGAAGCTGATGAAAAGGGGGTGCTGTTTGACGAATTCTCTTATTTTCATTTTGCTTTATTGTGTTGGTAACCTAGCATCAAGTTCCTGATGTAGGCGATGAAACCGAATGATTGCCCAAGGATGAGGACTGGATCGGCGCGGAAGATCCCATAAGAAATGATGACACCAGAGCCGATCAAACTGATAATCCAGAAACCAATTGGCAGGAGGGACTCACCCTTGATCTTGGAATAGCCCCATTGATAGACGAATCGGAGGGTGAAGATAATCTGTCCGGCAGAACCATAGACGAGAAGCCAGAAAGGGATCTTGTCGTTGAAGAAGAGCCGGTCGACAAAAATATGGGAATTGTACGTCATCAATCCGATTGCAACGATAGGTGTACCCAACAGAAGAATCTTGGTAAACCAGCTGAATTTCTTCCAGATATTTTTTGCATTGAGGTTCCATAGATAGATATAATATGAAATCAATTGCCCCAATATGATGGAAAAGTCATTTCGCATCACGCCATAGAAAAACATGATGTAGGCACCGAGAACACTCAGCACCCAATAGGAGGAAGGGGAAACAATTTCTTTTGCCTTTTCTGATTTGAACCATTGCAGCAAGGTTCTCAGTGAAAAGAAGACCTGTGCGATGAACCCTATGCAGAAGATGATCCAGTCAGGTATTGTTTGAAACATATAGATTAGATGTTAAGGTTCTGGTCGCCTACGCGATAATTGATGTAGCGGGGTTTCATCCATCGATAGGCAAAGCAATCGGCGAAAGGCCCCCAAAGTCTGTTCCAGAGATGATATTTGGATTTGCCGGCAGTGCGAGGGAAATGTCTGACAGGCACCTGCTTGTAGCGGCCGCCCTCCTGCAGCAGAACCAGTGCCGGCAGAAAACGGTGCATGCCTTTGAACAGTGGAATTCTTTTGGCGGCATCTGTATGGAGCACCTTGAGCGGACAACCCGTGTCTGTGGCACCGTCTCCGGTCATCATTCTTCTGAAACCGTTGGCAATCTTGGACTGGAGGTTCTTGAAGAAACTGTCTTTCCGGTTGGCACGGATTCCAATCACCATGCTGTAGTCTTTGATGTCAGCCAAAAGCAGGTTGAAATCTTCGGGGGAAGTCTGCAAGTCTGCATCCATATAGCCGACATAAGTAGATTCTGTATAGTCGATGCCGGCTTTGATGGCCGCACTCAATCCGGCATTGCGGACAAAACTGATATAGAGAAAATCGGGATGTCTGTTGCAAATTGCCTTGATTCCATCCAGGCTATGGTCTTTGGAGCCATCATTGACAAAGAGTACACAGGTTTTAAAGCTGCTGTGTGTCAGATAGTTGCTTAGCTGTGTCTCCAAATTGGAAATGTTGTCCTCTTCATTGTAGATAGGAACAATGATTGTAAATTGATATTCTGCTGTTTTATTCATTTCTGAAATATTCAATATATGTATTCTCTAATAACAAATTTAGAGAAAATCAAGGAGATTTATGGTACATAAACGAACACTTTTCATCCTAAAATGGACTTTTTTGTAAAAAAATACGAAAAAAAATTTGAATGAAGAAAAAAAGTGCTATATTTGAAATCTCAAATGAACAGACGGTCTGTCCGTAGTTCAGAAAACGTTAGGGGGGTATAGCTCAGTTGGTAGAGCACCTGCTTTGCAAGCAGGGGGTCAAGAGTTCGAATCTCTTTATCTCCACAAATGAAAGCTTTACAGAATCTAATCTGTAAGGCTTTTTTCATTTCCTGTCCGCCGGCTAGGGGCCGGTTGCGAAAAAAAGGGAGATTCCACCAAGAGGAATCTCCCTTTTCAGTATCTGTTTTCTGTGAAACGAGGGGGTTATAGGATGTTCAGGCTCTGTTCTTTCATTTTCTCCAACTCGTCCTTCATCTTGACTACCAGCTTTTGGATGCCGGCATGGTTGGCCTTGGAGCCGGTCGTATTGATTTCACGCCCCATCTCCTGCAGGATGAAACCCAGTTTCTTGCCTGGATTCGGCTCGTTGTCGATGGTGTCCATGAAATATTTGCAATGCTGGCGAAGTCTGACCTTCTCTTCATTGATGTCCAGTTTCTCAATGTAGTAGATGAGCTCCTGTTCGAAACGGCTCTGGTCAGGAACCTGCTGCAGTTCCTCCAGGTTCTTGGTCAATCTTTCCTTGACTGTGGCGAGTCTTTCGCCTTCCAGCGCTTCCACTCCGTTCTCGAATTCCAGAATGTTCCGGATGCGGGAAGTGATGTCGGCATACAGGGCTTCACCTTCTTTGGAACGGTAGTCATTGACTGCCTGGATGGCCTGGTCGATGGTCTGCTCGATCAGCGGCCAGTTTCCTTCGGTGATGATTTCTTTTCTCTTGTTCTCCAGCACGTCCGGCAAGCCCATTACTGTGCTCCAAATATAAGCTCCGGATGTACCTCCGCTGATACCGTCCACTTCTTGGCGCATGGCAGAGATCTGGCGGTAATATTCTTTGGCTGCTTCTGTGTTGATTTTTCTGCTGCCTTCTACAGCATTGGCTTCAAACGTGATGTAGAAATCGATGGTCCCCCGGTAGAGCTGTTCTGCCAGTTTCTGGCGGACAAGCAGTTCTTTGTCTTTAGGAAGCAATGAGGATTTGAGATTGATGTCTGCATTTTTGCTGTTTAGAGTCCTAATTTCAAAGGTGAGTTTGCCTTCGTCTAGAACTGCTTCAGCTTTGCCGTAGCCTGTCATTGATTTGATCATGATTGTAAATTTTTAAAATCAGGGGAAGGATTGTTTCCAGATTTTCTATCCAATCCTTTGTCCGATGCAAATTTACAAAATTCGTGGTGGAATATCTAAAAAAATCCGCCTTATTTGATTATCTTTGCAGATTGTATTGGGTTGCGCCGCTAACTCATGCAGTTCATCGTCAAGGAACATTCAAGAAACAATATTGTAAGGAAGAATATTATAAATTATAAGATAGAATTTATGGAAGAAGCTAAGAATCCTACAGCCGAGGAACCCAAAAAATTGAATTTCCTCGAGGAAATCATTGAGTCTGACCTTGCATCCGGCAAGGTGAAGAGTGTGATGACCCGATTCCCACCAGAGCCCAATGGTTATCTCCACTTGGGACATGCCAAGAGTATTTGCTTGAATTTCGGGCTGGCAGCCAAATATGGTGGAAAGACCAACCTTCGTTTTGATGATACCAATCCGACCAAGGAAGATACAGAATATGTAGATTCCATCAAGGAAGACATCAAATGGCTGGGATTTGATTGGGAAAATGAATTTTATGCTTCTGATTACTTTGACCAGCTCTATGAGTGGGCAGAAGACCTGATCAAGAGAGGACTGGCCTATGTGGATGACCAGAATCAAGAGGAAATCAGCAAAGGTCGTGGTACTGTTGAGAAACCAGGTATTGAGAGTCCGTACCGTAACCGTAGTGTGGAAGAGAACCTTCAGTTGTTCCGTGACATGAAAGCCGGCAAGTTTGAAGACGGGTCCCGTGTGCTGCGTGCCAAGATTGACATGGCTCATCCGAATATGATGTTCCGTGATCCGATTCTGTACCGTATCAAACATGCCCATCACCACAGGACCGGAGACAAATGGTGCATCTATCCTATGTATGACTATACCCATGGACAGTGTGATTCCATCGAGCACATCACTCATTCCATCTGTACACTGGAATTTGACGTGCACAGACCATTGTACGACTGGTTCATCAATGCTCTGGAGATCTGGCCTTCCCACCAGTACGAATTTGCCAGACTGAACCTCACTTACACTTTGATGAGCAAGAGAAAACTGCTCGAACTGGTCCAGAAGAAACTCGTCAGCGGCTGGGACGACCCTCGTATGCCGACCCTTTGCGGTGTGCGCAGAAGAGGCTACACTGCCAAAGCACTGAGAATGTTCTGTGACAAGATCGGTGTTTCCAAGAGAGACCAGCTGATGGATATCCAGCTGCTCGAATGGTGCGTCCGTCAGGATTTGAACGAGAGGTCCAACCGCTACATGGTCGTGGAAGATCCGATCAAGGTCACCCTCACCAACTGGGAGCCAGGCAAAGTAGAATGGTTCGATGCTCCGCTCAACCCGGCCGATCCGGAAGGCGCATCCCGCAAAGTGCCATTCACCGGTGAACTCTACATCGAGAGAGCCGATTTCATGGAAGACGCCCCTAAGAAATTCTTCCGTCTCAAACCGGAAGGCGAGGTCCGTCTCAAGTATACTTACATCATCAAATGTGAGGAGGTCATCAAGAACGCCGAAGGCGAAGTCGTGGAACTGAAATGTACCTACGACCCGACCTCCAAACCAGGCGCAGGCGAGTGGAGAAAAGTCAAAGGAACCATCCACTGGGTATCTATCGAGCATGCCAAGGAAGTGGAACTCCGTCTCTACGACAGGCTGTTCACCCAGGCCAACATGAACGACATCCCAGAAGACAAGGACTACAAGGATTTCCTGAATCCAGATTCTCTCATCGTCAGCAAAGGCTACGCAGAGCCGGCTTTGTTGGAAGACGCATCCGGCTTGCCAGTCCAGTTCGAGAGAGACGGTTACTTCTTCAAGGATCCGGACAGCACCGCCGAGCACTTCGTGTTCAACAAGACCACTGCCCTGAAAGACTCCTACAAACCGGAATAATCGCTCCCCGAAGCGCAGAAACAAGAAGGGATGGTTCCAATCGGGGCCATCCCTTTATTGTTTCGTCCCGTCCGCCGGAGAATCCCCCCTTACGGGAAATGCTCATGCGGGCGGTCTTTTTGCATTTTACAGAACGGGGAAGATATGATCCCACATCAGACGCATCTGGAGCCGGTTGTTCTTGGAATGGGCCGTCATGACGACTACGGCATCCTGCTCGGGAAGGACGATGATGTATTGGCCGTAGGCACCGTCTGCCCGATAGCTGTTGTGGAGACCGCGCCACATCTGGTAGCAGTAGCCCTGGATCCAGTCCGCAGAAATCTGATTCGCCTTCTTCTCAAAATCGGAGATGTCATCTGTCTCGTTGTCAATCTGATAGGAGGAACACTCTTCAATCCAGGAGGAAGGCAGAAGCTGTTTGCCGTTCCACTGACCTTTCTGCAACATGAACTGGCCGAGTTTCGCCAGATCTTCCGTCGTGGCTTCCAGCCCCCAGCCACCGAAATTGATGCCTTGATGATTGGTCCCCCAGTTCAGATGGGGAATGCCGATCGGCTCGAGCAGATGCTCGTAGAGATAGTCGTTGAGGCATTGTCCGGTCAGGCGCTGGAGGATGGCGGCGACCATGAAGGTCGCTATGCTGTTGTAGTGGAAACGGGTACCTGGCTGGTACTTGATGGGAGTTTTCAGGAACACTTCAGCCCAATCCTGATTCGGAGAGAGCCGCTTCATTTTGCCGGTCAAGTCCTCTGCATGGCCGGTTGCCATCATCAGAAGATGTTTGACTTTGAGGTCGGGCAGCAATGGATTGGCAAGGTCCGGAAAAGCTAGGGAGGATTCCGCCTGAATCTTCTTCACCAGGTCCGGGAAGAAGGACATGACGGAATCTTCTATGCTCAGCAATCCTTCCTCCACGGCAAATCCCAGAGTCATGACCGTGAATGTTTTGCTGATGGAATAGAGGGTGTGGGGCTGTTCTGGTTTCCAGCCGTTGCACCATCTTTCACCGACGACGCAACCTGCTTTCAAAATCATAATGCTATGCGGGTCAAGTTCATTGTCCTGCATAGCATTGATATATCCAGTGATCGCTTCTTCTATTTCAGGATGAACTTCTGTTCGAGGCAGAGAATTGCTTTGATTCTGTCCATGACAGGCAATCGGCATTAGAAGACAAATGGTTGCCTGTAAAAGAAAGTGTACTGTTTTCATTTTTTATCTTTTGCCCCTCAAAGGCGGAACCTTAAATCAAGCCCAGAATCTTGCTGCGTGAAAGCAGGCAAGCTCCGATGACACCGGCCTGGTTGCCCAGTTTGCTGAATTTGATGGCCGTGTCCTTGCTGACAATGTTGAGGGAGTATTTGTTGACAGCCGATACGACTGGAAGCATGAGATACTCTTTGGTCTGGGCAAGTTTTCCTCCAATGATGACCAGTTCGGGATTGAACAGGTTGATCAGACCGGCGATGGCTTTGCCCAAGGTGGCACCCACTGTCTCCAGAGCTTCGATGGCGAGGACATCCTCTTCATTGACGGCATCGATGATGTCTTCTGTGGTGATAGTCTCTCCATTGTTGTATTTCTCTGAAAGGATGGAACTTTTGCCTTGTTTCATCATCTCACAAATGTACTGCTGTGCCGCATAGCCGGAAGCGCCGGTTTCCAGGCAGCCGATTTTTCCGCAATGGCAGATGGCATTGTTGGATAGCATTGGAAAGTGTCCAATCTCTCCGGAGAAGCCAGATTTGCCGTAGTAAAGTTTTCCGTCCAGAATCATGCCCATACCCAAACCCCAAGTGGCATTCAGGAAGAGGACATTCTTCTCGTTGGTGACCACTCCGTTCAAGTATTCTCCATAAGTCATGGCGCGGGAGTCATTTTCAATATAGACAGGAATGTTGAGCAGATCAGATAGTATATCTGTGATGCTTCTGTCTTCTCCCATGAAATAGGTGAAGCTATATCCCGTGAAAGAATTGACACGGCCGGTCAAGTTCACACCGCAGGTGATGATCTGGTCCATGTCGATGTCTGCTTCCTTGATGAAGTTCTTGATCAGTTCACTTAGGCTTGTCAAAGATTCCAGACTGTTTTCGAAATGGAACTGGATTTTACTTTTGAATTCAATGATTTGGCCTTTGAAATCGGTGATGGCGATGGAGGTGGTGTGTCTGCCCACATCCACTCCTACCAGAAAGCCGATGGAAGGATTCAGACCGAAAATGCTGGGACGGCGGCCGCCAGAAGTGCCCTGCTTTCCCATGTCCTCGATGAAGCCTTCTTCAATCAGTTCTCCAACCAGTTTGGTGATGGTCGGAATACTTGAATTCAATTCTTTGCTCAACTCTGCGATACTGTAGTTGCTGTTGATGCAGAGACCAAGAATTTGTTTCTTGGTCTCTGAATTTTTACCATTTATGTTGCTTAAAAAAGACATTTGGAATGAATTCTAATTATAAATATTGAACAATTAGTGCTAATATAGCAAAAAGCAATTATTTAAACTATTTTTTCTTCCAATACGCTTCAATCTCTTCCAAGGTCTTTCCTGTTGTTTCAGGAACCAACTTCCACATAATCAGCATATATGGAACACACATGACAGCAAAGAGGAAGAAAGTTCCGGCAGGAGTCAAGTTTTCAAGCATCCATGGAGTCAGCTGGCCTATCAGGTAAGTGCCAATCCATAGTGCCAGTCCGGCTATGCTCATGGCCAGACCGCGGACATGGTTCGGGTACATTTCCGAGAGAAGTACGAAGACGACTGCACAGATGGAGATGGCAGTGCTGAACACATAAAGCAGGAAGAAGGTCAGCAGAAACCAGTTTCCCAACCCCCATGCTGCACCAAACTGAAAGTAGAGGGAAATCATGAGCAGACAGATGATCATGCTGGAGACTCCCCAGTAGACCAGTTGTTTGCGTCCGACCTTGTCGATGATGAGGGTGGCGATGATGGTGGTCAGGAAATTGACGACACCGACCAGTACCTGTGAAAGAAGAGAGACATCTCCGGTCATGCCGGCATCAGCAAATATTTCCGGTCCATAGTAAAGGACAGCATTGACTCCCATGAACTGACCGAGTATGGCAATGGCACAACCGATGAGGACTGCTTTGATGATGCCTGGTTCCAGCAGAGATTTCCATTCTGATTTTTGCTCTCCGCTGATGGACTCGATAGTGGCATCTGCCTGCGCTTTTGCCTCTTCTGGACAGAGATAGATTTTCTGGAGGATTGCCCCGGCTTCTTGTCCTCTGCCTTTGACCAACAACCATCTCGGGCTTTCAGGGATGAGAAAGATGACAATGAGGAAGAGAAAGTCAGGAATCAGTTCGCAGCCGAGCATGCCTCTCCAGTACTGGGAATTGAACATGTCATGGAAGCTGAAGGAAGAGTCGGGATTGACTCCGCTCATGTCCGCGTTTTTCAAGATGGCGTAATTGGCCAGATAGGCGACCAGAAAACCGGCAGTGACCATGAGCTGGTAGAGGGAAACCAAGGTGCCTCTCTTTTCGGCAGTGGCTACTTCTGAAATGTAGATAGGGGAGACGATGGATACGACACCGATACCAAATCCTCCGATGATGCGGTAGATGACCAGTTCTGTGAGATTCGTGGAAATGGCACATCCGAATGCGGAGATGGAGAACATGATTGCAGAAATGAGCATTGTTTTTTTTCTGCCGATTCCGTCGCTGAGGATACCTGCGCAAAGAACACCGACGATGGATCCGATCAGGGCACATCCTACATACCATCCTTCTTGAAGGGTATTGAGGGCGAATTGAGATTTGACGGCACTGGTTGTTCCGGATATGACAGCTGTGTCATATCCGAAAAGGATTCCGCCGATGGCTGCTACAAAAGCAAGGAAAATGACGTAACCGAGGTTTACATTTCCTGTTTTATTTGAATTTTTCATGATACTGTATTTTGTTTCAGTGTTTTGGGGGAATTTCCAGCAGTGGACTGGAGATTCCGGATCAAGTAATCTTTACAAAAATACAAAGAAATTTAAATATCATTCACTTATTCTTTAATATTTTTATTAATATGGGCCGTGAGAAAACGAAATGTCCCAAAAAGAACTCCGGCGACAGGAAAAGATGTCGTCGGAGTCTATAGGAAGGGGCATCCGAGAGGGAAGCCCTGTTGAGGTCACGGATATTATCGGATGTCAAAATATTCTTTGTAGCGGTCGTAGAGATGGCCGGCCTGAAGATAGGCAGATTGAGGACTCATGAAGTGGGAGAACTCAAAGGTGATGGCTTTGTCATAGCCACATCTCTTGGCTGCTTCAAGTTTCAGACGAAGTTTGTCAAATTTGATGGGAAGGAACTTGATAGGCATGTCGCGGTCAAATGTTTCGGCATTGGTCCAACATTTCATGCCATATTTGTCTGCCAGTTTCTTGTTGACGGAGAAGAAGGCATCCAGTTCATCGTAGTCAATGTGTCCATCTTGAAAGGCGCAGGCATCAACGAATTCATGGATTCCATCGAAGATTTCATCCCATTCTCTTTCGTGCTGGGCGACGGAAACCGCTTCAGCTTTGGTCAGAGAACCGCCGGCGGCGGATACGGCTTTCTTGCCGTCAATCCATGGAGAAATGAAGGTCGGAAGTCCGCCTGAAATCTCTTTGCATTGGCGTCCCATCGTGCGGAACGAGTCGATGGCACCTTTGGTGGCACGGCTGATTTCACCGCTGATGTACCAGCCGCCAAAGCTCTTGTACTTCTTTCCGTAGCGGTTCCAGACTTCATCAATCACATATTTGTTGCTTTCCACTTCATAAGACATGTCGCCAGTGTCCCAATACTGGCCGGAGTCGTAGAGTCCCAACATGAATTTCATGTCGTATTTCTGGGCAAGACGGCAGAACATGTCAACTAAATCAACAGAAGGCATATAGCAACCTTTTTTTAGAAGATAGTCTGAAGGATAGGTGATGAATTTGCGGTAGCCGCATCGTATCTCAATGACAGTGTCAATGCCGATTGCTTTCATGTATTGGAATTCTTTGTCCCATTCTTTTTCTCCCCAGTTCTGGTGAGGGATGTCATGGGAAATTTCATCCAGGAATGTGCCGGTAATTTTCAGACCGTTCGCTTTCGGTACTATGAGGTGGCTTTCAATGAGGCCTTCTTGGTTTTTGGGAGTACAGGAGATGATTTCCGGTGCAACAATTATAGAGGCAGCTGCTGCAGCTGCTCCCTTGATAAAAGATCTTCTATCTGTCATGGTATATAATTAAAGTGGTTCTTCCGACATTCTGTCGAGATATGCAAATATAATAATATGTATGAATATCTTGTTGATTTTATTTAATAACTTTGGACAAATTATCGATATTTGTCAGGTAAGATACGATATATATGAAATATTGTTGTCTTGGTTTCGTGTTCATCGGCATTTTCCGTACAAAGAAAACGAGTTCAGGACGAAATTTTTTTATTTCAGACAGGTACAAAGAAGATATTTTAGGACTCATGGGAGAGGGATATGGGGG
>JAHHQQ010000034.1 GCA_020026275.1 Bacteroidales bacterium | reverse complement strand
AACTTCTGCAAATGCCTGGAAACAAAGCACTTGCGAATTCTGCATTTCCCGCTGGAGGAACGCTGGGGGGACGCTGGGAGAACGCTGGAGGACACGTTTGGGTCAGATTTCCGCTATTGGAAATGATTGACTTCAATGGAAGAAGGTGTGCAGACGATAAGACGGACACAGGAAGCAGAGAGATGATTCCTATTTTCTTTCCAGTTCAAATGCATCTCTTTCCGTCCTGTGCCGTTTCGTCTTCCACAGCTGACTAGTCCAGATGGGCAGTAGAAAGTGCCACACGGGCTGCTGCCTCGGCGAAATCCTTATCATGAGAAGCATAGAGCACTCCGCGGGAAGAATTAATCAGCAAACCTCCTTTGGCATTGGCACCGTGTGCGATGACCTCTTCTGCAGAACCACCTTGTGCTCCGACGCCCGGTACCAGAAAGAAGTTGTCTGGACAAAATTTCCTTATTTCGGCCAATTTGTCGGCCTTGGTCGCACCTACTACGAACATCATGTTCTCTGGAGTGGAGATTTCCATCATCTTTTCCATCACCACTTGGTAAAGCGGTTTTCCTCCCTGCAGGGCAAACTGGAAATCGGCGGAAGAAGAATTGGAAGACAAGGCTACTACAATGGCGTATTTATTCTTGTATTCCAGAAATGGAGTCACGGTCTCGGATCCCATATAGGGGGAAATGGTGACTGCATCAAAATCCATGGTCTCGAAGAAAGTCTTTGCATACATCTTGGCGGTATTGCCGATGTCTCCCCTCTTCGCATCGGAGATGATGAACTGCTCCGGATAGTGAGTCCTGATATAGTCGACGGTCTTGTCCAGTGCCCTCATTCCCTCCAAGCCATAGCACTCGTAGAATGCAAGATTCGGCTTGTAAGCCACACAGTATGGTGACGTGGCGTCGATGATGGCCTTGTTGAAGTCAAAGATGTCTGTCACCCCTTCCGGAAATTTGTTGATGTCGGTATCCAATCCGACACAAAGCATAGATTTCTTTTTCTGGATCTGTCCGTACAATTCGTCTGTTGTCATGGTTTTATGATATTTTCTGAATATTGTTCAAAGTTACAAAAAAATGGGGACTCCGGAATGTGGTCCGAGTCCCCCCCATTTGGATTTTCTAGTAATACTTGTAGAAAAGAGCAATGGATTCCATACCACGGAAGAGTTGGGTAAGGAGATAGCTCTCGTTCGGTGAATGGATGACGTCTCTTTCCAATCCAAATCCCATCAGAAGCGGATCGATACCGAGAATACGCTGCATGTCTGCCAGAATGGCGATGCTGCCGCCACCACGGCTTGGAATCGGCTCAATGCCGTACACTTCGCCCATTGCCTTGGCTGCTGCCTGATAGGCTTCTGACTGGATTGGAATCAGGAAGCCGTTACCGCCCTGCATTGGAGTGACCTCCACCTTGACATAATCCGGGGCAATCTTGTCGATATGCTTGACGAACAGATCGCTGATCTTCTCGGCGGTCTGGTTCGGAACCAGGCGCATGGACACTTTCGCCTTGGCCCAAGAAGGAAGGACGGTCTTGGCGCCTTCTCCAGTGTAACCGCCGTAGATACCGCACAGATCCAGACATGGACGGATGCCGATACGTTCATTGGTCGTATAGCCCTTCTCGCCCTTGACATTCTTTATTTTCAAGAAGTCATTGAATTCCTGCTGGTCAAACGGAGCTCTTGCCAACATGGCACGATCTTCAGCAGGCAATTCCACAACGTCATCGTAGAAACCTTCCACCGTGATACGACCATCCTTGTCAATCAAGGAAGAAACAATGTCACACAACACATTCAACGGATTGGCGACGGCTCCACCATAATGGCCAGAATGCAAATCCTTGTCCGGTCCGGTGACCTTCAACTCAAAATAGGCCATTCCTCTCATACCACAGTTGATGGAAGGAACCTTGTCTGACATCATGGTCGTATCGGAAACCAGAATGATGTCGGCCTCAAGCATCTCCTTGTTTTCCTCGACCCATGCAGGAAGAGAAGGACTGCCAATTTCCTCTTCTCCTTCAAAGATGAACTTGACATTGTGCTTGAGCTGTCCTGTACGGACGAGATATTCAAAGGCCTTCGCATGCATGAAAGTTTGTCCCTTGTCATCGTTGGCTCCTCTTGCCCAGATAGCGCCATCATGGATAACCGGTTCAAACGGCGGATTGTTCCACAGTTCGAAAGGTTCTGCCGGCTGGACATCATAGTGGCCATACACCAGGACTGTCTTGCAGGACGGATCCACAATCTTTTTTGCGAATACGACCGGATTGCCTTTAGTCGGATAAACTCCCGCCTCATCGGCTCCAGCGTCCAGAAGAAGTTCCTTCCATCTCTCCGCACATTTTATCATATCCGGCTTGTGCTCAGCCTTTGCGCTGACTGAAGGGATTCTCAGCAAAGAAAACAATTCTTCAAAGAATCGCTCTTTGTTCTGTTCAATATATTCTTTCATTTTTGGCGTTATTTTATTGGTTTCAATTCAACTTTATGAAGATAGCAATTATTTTGGAAAAGACAGTGAAAAATGAAAATGCCCCACTTTTATAAAATAAAAATACTGGTCTGCAACATTGACACATGCAGACCAGTATTTTCTATCTCATTTTCCTGACCAATCAGTTATTTTTGGAAAGATGCTCTTCGGCATATTCCAAAGTAAGTTTGAAAGTCTTCTTGCGAGAAGATGGAGCATCATACATCGCATCCGCAAAGATTCGTTCACAGATACCACGCAAGCCGCGGGCTCCCAACTTGTTTTCCAAAGAGGTATCCACAATGAGATCGTACACGGCCGGCTCAATCTCTAAAGTGATGCCATCCAGTTCAAACATCTTGGCATACTGCTTCATGATAGCATTTTTCGGCTTGATGAGAATGTCCTTGAGGGCTTTCTTATCCAATTGATCCAGATAGGTGATTACAGGAAGACGGCCAATAATTTCAGGAATCAATCCATAGGCACGCAAATCGGACGCCTCCACATATTGAAGGAGATTATCCTTGTCCACTTGCTTGACTCCGCTTGGAGCGAAACCGATTACCTGCGTATTCATACGCTGGGCAATTCTTCTTTCGATGCCCTCGAAAGCACCACCGCAGATAAAAAGGATATTCTGAGTATTGACATGAACATAGTCCTGATCAGGATGTTTGCGCCCTCCCTTTGGCGGTACATTGACCACATTGCCTTCAAGCAGCTTCAGCATGGCCTGCTGAACCCCCTCTCCAGATACATCACGTGTAATGGATGGGTTGTCACTCTTGCGGGCGATCTTGTCAATCTCGTCAATAAAGACAATACCCCGTTCCGCTTTCTCCAGATCGTAATCTGCTTCCTGAAGCAGACGGGACAAGATACTCTCGACATCTTCTCCCACATAACCGGCTTCTGTCAAGACGGTTGCATCCACAATGGTGAAAGGCACGTCCAATAATTTGGCGATGGTCTTGGCCAGCAAGGTCTTGCCAGTACCGGTCGGACCCACCATCAGAATATTGGACTTCTCCAGTTCCACTTCGTCTTCAGGATGTTCCACTTTGTCGACCAGATTATGGTTAATTCGCTTGTAATGATTATATACAGCGACAGACAGCAGCTTTTTTGCCCTATCCTGTCCAATCACATACTGATCCAGATACTTCTTGATTTCCTTCGGCTTGGAAAGATTTTCCAATCTTGCATGCCGGCTTTCCTCCTTGCGCACTGTTCCCATCTGCTGACCAAGGACCTCATGGGCCATCTCTATGCAATCAGAACAGATGTAGCCATCCAGACCTGCCAAAAGAAGAGGAACTTCATTCTCCCCTCTGCCACATAGCACACAATGTTTGCTGCTGTTCGTATTCTTATTGTTCGCCACAGTTTCTATTTCTTTTTACAAAGGATATCATCTACCATACCATACTCCTTCGCTTCCTGCGCGGTCATCCAGAAATCCCTGTCCGCATCAGCGAAGACCTTCTCGAAAGGCTGGCCGCTATGTTCAGCGATGATGCCACATAGTTCATTGCGGGTCTTTTCGATTTCCTTGGCGGCAATCAGGATATCGGAAGCCTGACCCTGTGCGCCACCAAGCGGCTGATGAATCAACACTCTCGAATGAGGCAGACAGGATCTTTTGCCTTTGGCTCCGGCACAAAGCAGGACGGAACCCATGGAAGCGGCCATACCTGTACAGATAGTGGCAATATCCGGTGCTACCAACTGCATCGTATCATAGATACCCAAACCAGAAGTCACCTGACCGCCTGGAGTATTCAGATATAGAGAAATGTCAGCACTGCTATCCTGAGATGCCAGAAAAAGAAGCTGGGCTTCAATGATATTGGCCACATCATCATCAATCGGCACTCCCAGAAAGATGATGCGGTCCATCATCAGACGGCTGAACACATCCATGGAAGCGACGTTGAGCTTCCTTTCTTCTATGATTGTCGGATTGATGTAATTGTCCTGTATGGACTCATAACGATGCAGGGTCATGGAACTGATTCCACAACCCTGATTCGCAAATTTATTGAATTCGTTCTTATTCATAAATTATTTCAATTCACGGAACTTCTCTACAGAAATCTTCTTGGTTGAAAGTGTGATATCAGGTTTCACAGCCTCAATTACTTTCTGCTCCTCAAGATTGTCATAGATGGCTCTTGCCTGACGTTCGTCATTGAGAAGACGTTTGGCGAAGTCTGCGATCATGTCCTCTGGCACATTGCCCATACCGTACATTGCATATTGGTAAGATGCATAGGCCTTGGCCGCCTCAACGAGATCTTTCTCTTCGATATTGATGTTGTATTTGGCAAGGAATGCAGTACGGACAAGTTTCCAGCGATAATCCTCAAGGAATGCAGGGAAATCTTTCTCGATGTCCTCCATAGTGAACTTGCCCTCGTTGATCTGGAACAGCCATCTCTTGAGGAAAGCCTCAGGAAGTGCAATAGCCGCCTTCTCCACAAAATGGTTTCTGATGTCTTTGGCAAGTCTCATTTCTGCTTCCTGCTTGTAATTGGCCTGAAGGTGCTCCTCGACTGCCTTGTCAAACTCTTCTGCGCTCTTCACCTTGCCTTCACCGAAAAGTTTGTCATAGGTCTCCTGGCTTTCCTCTGCCGGCTTGAACGTCTTCACCTCGCCGACAGTCACGTTGAACAGAGGGTTGATGCCTGCGAGCTCTTCCTTCTTGACCTTCAAGAGAGAAGCGCGGTCTGTCTCATCAGAGAATGCATCGTTTACGCTGATCTCGAAAGTATCGCCCACTTTGGCGCCAATGAATGATTTCTGTGCATCACCTGCCACTTTCTTTACAGAAATGTAAGCCTTCTCAACGTTGATGCCACCTTCCTGGTTCAAGTCAGCAATAACAAAATCCTCTTCACCTGCCTTAGGGGCATCTACAAGTGTTCCGAGCTGGCTGAGCATATTGGACTTCATCTCTTTCTTGGCAGTCTCTGTCACATTGATATTGTAATAAGGAATCTTGTCTTCCTTGGAAGCTTCCGCTTTGATCTCCGGAGTTGTTGCGATATCGAACTTGAATGTGAAATCATTGCCTGACTTCCACTCGAGCTCAGGCTGGTCCTCGCTCTGAAGAGGTTCGCCTACCACTTTCAGATTGTTCTCCTCAATGAATTTGTTGAGAGACTCTGAAATGACTCTGTTGATTGCCTCATACAATGCCTGCTCACCGTACATTCTCTGAATCAATGACATTGGAGCCATGCCTTTACGGAAACCTTTGAGGTCTGCGTTTCTTCTTCTTTCATTCAGCATCTTCTTCTCACTTGGAGCGTAGTCCTCTTTAGTGACAGTCAATGTAAGCTGGATATCGAGCTCGTCGATCTGTTTCTTTTCAATATTCATAGTCTATATAATCTTTGTTTTTCTACTATTCGATAATGCAGTCCGCAAAAATAGGAAATTTCTCGGAAATTACCAATTCCTTCCTGTCATTTCTTGCGGGTCGGATAGACGATCCGTTCGTGATAGATCTGGCCCAGATATTTCTTGAGGACTTCCTTGACGATGTTGATTTCCCGAAGGGTGATATCGGCCTCATCCAACTGACCTTCTGCCGCTTTTCCAGAAACGATTTTCTCAACGAAAGCATCAAAAACAGCCGGTGTATTTTCTTTCAATGTCCTGGAAGCCGCTTCCAGCGTATCGCAAATCATCAAGATCACCTGTTCTTTGGTCTGAGGCTTGTGTCCCGGATAGGTGAAAAGATGGAGATCTTCCGGGCTGCCCCCTTCGTTGACATATTTCGTATAGAAATAGGCCACACTGGTGGTGCCATGATGGGTAACGATAAATTCCTTCACCTCTGCCGGCAGGTTGTACTTGTCTGCCAGTGCAACACCGTCCGCCACGTGCTGAATAATTTCTTTGGCACTTTCCAGCGGAGTCAGGTTGGCATGGTAGTCAAAGCCCCTGGCCTCGTTCTCTACGAAGCACTGCGGATTGGCTGTCTTTCCAATGTCATGATACAGCGCTCCGGCACGGACCAGCAGCACATCTGCATCGATGCTTCTGGCTGCCGCATCACACATGTTCATTACCTGAAGACAATGCTGGAAAGTTCCCGGAGCCTTCTGTGAAAGGTCTCCCAGCAATTTGTTGGCATTGGTGTCACACAGTTCCTGCAATCTGGAGCTGGACAGGAGGCCGAAAATCTTCTCGAAGAGATAGATAAGCGGATAGCCTGCCACCGTCAACATGGAGCCGATGAAGATGTAGAAGATCTTCATCCAGTCTGTCACGGATTGGAGGTCATTGAGCAGACGGAAACCAATCCATGTCAAGGTCATGGCTGCAAATACAATGAGTGCACAGATGAACTGCCTCCATCCCCTGCTGAAGAACTGGAAAATGTACATGGTCAACACCCCGGCCACCACATTCATGGTAAACAGTTCTATGCCATTGTGTGCGAACAGGAGCAACGGGAACAGGGAGATGATATAGACCGGCAGCACTACTCTTTTTCTGAAAAATGCCAACAAATAGAGGGAAGAGATGGAGAACGGCACCATATAAAGCATCTTCGGGTCGATCCGTTCAATGGACATGGCCAACACAGCAGTGAAGGTCACGATGAACATGATATAGAGATATTTGTTGGACTGGTCGAAGATGCCAGGGTTGGTATAGACAATGGAGAAGAACAGGATGAAGCACATGAGCAGCGCCAGGAGCGCATTGCCCAGCCACAGCAGAAATCTCGGTCCGCTGTATCCAAGACTTTCCTCATATTCCTGACGATAGGAATCCAGCATCTGGTAGATTTCTCCCGTAATCAGCTCTCCCTTGGACACGATAGTCTGGCCGGAATTGACAAAACCGGAAGTCGGAGAGATGAAGTCTACCGATTCGGCATGGACCAGATCGGTCGTCTCCTTGTCATAGATCAGGTTCGGGAGAAGGAGATCATCTATACCGGAGGCTGTCAGCAGAGAATCTACGTTGAACTCGCTCCGATATTCAGCCAGGTCTCTGTAGAGGCGTGTCTTGGCGGAGCCGAGCGTATAGACATCTGAAGAAGGATACTTGAAAGCCCTCTTGTCTTTTTGGACAAAAATAACGTCTTCTCCGACCGATTTGTTCTCCGCGCCGGAATAGGCATCTTCCGTCATGATGCCTTTCTCATAGATATTCCCTACCGAGGTAAGGATATCGTTACGGACATAACCATATCTCCCCAAATTGGTCGCCTTCACAGCAGAAAGCACATCTGAAGCAATGATGCCGGAATACTTGAAATATGGGACCACTTTGGAACCGGCGATCTCCATTTCCGTCTGAATTTGCTCCTGAGTCTTCAGGATCGGGAAATCAAATTGAGCGACCAGCGTCTCATATGCCCACGGCGCACCTTTCCTGTAGTCATAATTGAACTTTCCGGTTCTTGGCATGATAAGCAGCAAGATCATAAACAGACCGGCGAGGGAAAGATAGACTCTGACAGAGGTAGGAATGTTCGATTTATGCATGATTATAGGTTTTGTATAATGCCGGCAGAAGCCAACCCGGGTGACGGGCTGGCTCCTGACTAGTCTTCTATATGGAGGACATTACGCATCGATATTCGCATAATGCGCATTTTCTTCAATGAACTGACGACGAGGCGGGACATCATCACCCATCAACATGGAGAAGGTCCTTTCTGCTTCAGCCGCACTGTCAATGGTAATCTGGCGCAGTCTTCTCTTGTCTGGATTCATGGTAGTCTCCCACAACTGTTCGTCACTCATCTCTCCAAGACCTTTGTAACGCTGGACGGTCACACCCTTGCCAGAGCCTTTCCCCATCCTCACGACTGCTTCAGACCTCTGGGCATCAGTCCAACAGTATTCCTCTTCCTTGCCTTTCTTGACCAAGTAAAGCGGTGGAGTTGCCAGATAGACATACCCGTTCTTGATCAGGTCGAACATATATCTGAAAAAGAAGGTCAGAATCAACGTTGCGATGTGACTACCGTCCACATCGGCATCGGTCATGATGATGATCTTGTGGTAACGCAGACGGGAAAGGTCCATCCTCTTCTCTCCGTTTTCATCCTCCTGTGCGACACTGACGCCCAAAGCCGTATAGATGTTCCGGATCTCCTGGCTGTCAAAAGCTCTGTCCATCGTGGATTTCTCCACATTCAGGATCTTGCCTCTCAATGGAAGGATGGCCTGGATCCTTCTGTCACGGCCCTGCTTTGCAGTACCACCTGCGGAATCACCCTCGACCAGGAACAGTTCGCATGCTTCCGGATTCCTCTCGGAGCAGTCGGCCAGTTTTCCAGGAAGGCCTGCGCCGGACATGACGCTCTTTCTCTGGACCATATCTCTTGCCTTGCGGGCCGCGTTTCTGGCAGTGGCGGCAAGCAGGATCTTGTCAATGATGATCTTGGCGTATTTCGGATTTTCCTCCAGATAGATGTCCATTGCCTGGGCAGTCGCCTGGGACACGGCAGAGGTCACCTCGCTGTTACCCAACTTGGTCTTGGTCTGACCCTCGAACTGAGGCTCGGCGACCTTGACGGAAATGACGGCGGTCAGACCTTCACGATAATCCTCGGAAGCCAGCTCCACCTTCGCTTTCGCGAGCAGACCGTTCTTCTCGGCGTAATTCTTCAAGGAACGGGAAAGACCCATCTTGAAGCCCTGGAGGTGAGTGCCACCTTCTATTGTATTGATATTGTTGACGTAGGAGTAAATCTTCTCGCTGAATCCGTTATTGTACTGGAGAGCAATGTCAATTGGAATGACAGCATCGGAAGTGACACATACCGGCTCCGGAATGATTTCTTCCGCACCAGCATCGAGATAGCCGATAAATTCCTTCAGACCGGCCTCTGAATGGAACACTTTTACCTTGTGCACCTGGTTGCCGGTTGCCTTGAGGGAGCCGAACTCGTCTTCCACGAATTCTTCCACCAAAGTCCTCATGTCAGTAAGAGTGATCTTGATACCTTTGTTAAGGTAAGCCAGTTCTCTCATACGGGCAGCCAGACGGTCATAGTTGTACACCTGGGTGACAGTGAAGATGGTCGGATCCGGATGGAAGGTAATGGATGAACCTGAATCGTCACATTCGCCTGTCACCTCAACCGGAGAGACAGGCTTGCCTTTTGAATATTTCTGGACGAAAATCTGTCCGTTCCTATGGATTTCCGCAGTCAAGGAATCAGAAAGCGCATTCACGCAGGACACGCCGACACCGTGCAGACCACCGGAAACCTTGTAGCTGGACTTGTTGAACTTACCACCGGCATGAAGCACGGTAAGAACTACTTCCAGCGCAGAGCGGTGTTCCTTAGGGTGCATGTCTGTCGGAATGCCACGGCCATTGTCTTTGACCGTAATAGAATTGTCTTCGTTGATAGTTACCTGGATATCATTGCAGTAGCCGGCCATCGCCTCATCGATACTGTTGTCGACTACCTCGTAAACCAAATGGTGGAGACCTCTTTCACCGATATCTCCGATATACATTGAAGGTCTTTTTCTTACAGCCTCAAGTCCTTCCAGCACTTGAATGCTACTTGCGGAATACTGCTCTTCCGCGGCCCTCTTCTCTTCTGAATCTGCCATATTATCTATAATTCTAACTTTTAAATCAATACTCGACTGGGCTTCAAACCAGACAGCCCACAAACATACAAATATAGCTAAATTTAGAGATTTATACAAATTCCCGCGGTGAATCCGATTCCGGCCTGAGGATAGAGCGGAGCACGCTGGACGGACTGGTTGAGGATATTGTCCCCTCTGAGCCAGATGGACATCTTGCGGTTGAGAAAGAATTCTGCAGACACGCCCAGATCCACGAAACTTGGAATCTCGGCGTCGTATTTCCGGATGACAATCTCGCCATCCTCATGCATAAAGTTGCTTATGTCTGACATATAACCTCTTCTTGCAGAAGCGCTTGCGGCGCTCAGTCCGATATGGAGACGGTTCTTCCAATTATAGCGGAATGAAAGCTCAGATGCGAAACGAGCCGGCTCAAAGCCCATCTTCTCCTGCTTGTACAGATCGGTGTAATTGTAGCGGAAGGAAGCGTCCACGAGGATATTCCTGTAGTTCCAGGCGAAATCCACATTGGCATAGGCCTGCTTGAAATTCTGGTAGCCCACTGAAGCCATCCATGGAACCACTTCCATTTCAGCGGCACTCATATCGCAGACCATATCCACCATGCCGTTTCTCCAGGAACGGTAACCGCCATAGACGTTGTAGTCGAAACATTTGGCGATGTTTCCGCTGAAACCTAGCGTGAAATCATATTGGTTGACACTGTTGGCGATGACCGGCCCCGCGCCAGTCGCCGAGGTCATGTTGAAGAAATGGTTTCTCCTCTTGAGAGTCGTGTAGTCCTGGATCTGATCCCCTCCATCCACCTTGAAGCAGATGTTGAAATAGTCCTTCACCGCTTCAAACTTGACATAGAAGAAAGGATAGAAATGCTGGCTGCTTCCGGAGCCCAATACGTTTGTTTCCCCCAGATAGGAGCCGAACTCATTCGGAACGGCGTTCTCATCAGTCGGAGCGGACTTGTAGACCGTCGCCAGCTTGACACCGGCAGAAAGTTTCCACCGGTTCTTCTCCAGCACATAGCGAGGCGTGGCGTTGAAGCTGCCGATGGTATTTGGAGAAGAAAGGCTGAGACGATGATAGCCCATGTGGAAATCCATGAGGAAATAGCTTCCTGAATTGAATTTCGGCCCCAAGGTACCGTCCAGGACAATATCTGCAAAATGGGTCGGATAGTCCTTCACCCAGACGGCCGGCACTGTGCCCGAAAATTTCGGGTCTAGCGGAAGAGCCGGCAGCAGTCCTTTGGCGGCGGCATCCGGAACAATCTTGTCCATGCCCACTCTCACATTCAGCGCAGCGTCATAGAAGAAATACGGACGCTGCCTCTTGTTGGACTGGACCCTCAGCCCCAGTTCCATCGCATTGCAGGAGGAAGAGATGAGGCTGTCGCTGTTGTGCATGCCGCTATAGGCCAGGTCAAACAGCATTCTGCCTGTCTTCCAGTCCCAAATGCCATTGAGGCCTGCCCGTTCTTCAAAATCATAGCCAGAATGACGGGCAGCCATCGGGATTCTGGTTTCTCCAGGCTCCGGAGTTCTGAGAGGTCCGACATTCTTGTAGTTTCCCATGAAGCCATTTCCCTTCGCATAGACATTGAGCTTGAAGCCATCCACCGTCTTAGGAGACCAGAACAGATCCAGTTCGGGACGGAGCTGATAGCCGGCGCCTGCCCTGAAATAGAACTGCTTGTTCTGTGGAACGGCCTTCTGAGGCTTGATGTCCACCACGTACGGATTGAATATATAGGCTCCCCTATATGGATTGTCAAAGACGGAATAATCAAAATCCAGATCAAATCTCATGAGAGAATCCGGAACCGCCATGGTCTCGATCGGCTTTCTGGTCTCGCTTAATTTGCCGACATAGGATTTGGAAATCTCCACGACCGGATTGAGATTCTGGGCGGCACCTGACACAGGAACTGCGGCGAAAGCCAATGCTGAAAGGAAAATATTGATTCTATTCTGTTTCATAATGTTCTGATTTTGAATTATTTGCCCATTTCAGTGAGTTTTCTCAACCTCATGGTGACATTGTCCAGGACTTCATCGCCGTCTCCTCTGGAGACATAACCGTCCCTCACACTTTCAAAGGTTGCACGAGCTTGTTCAAACTCACCTTTTTCCACATAAGAATCGCCCAAGACAATAAATGCCTTGGCCATCCAGTATTTCTGGCCCTTGGCTTCATCACCCAACTTGAAGACCAGCTTTTCCACTGTCTGGAAATCACCCCTGTCATAATTGTCCTGAATGACCAGGAAGGCAGACTCCGCACCTTCGTCCGTAGAAGGATATTTGGCCAGTTGCTTGAACAACTTGAAAGCTTCGTCACGACGGCTGACCGCCAAAAGAGATTTGGCCTTGATAAATTCAGCCTCCAGTCTGGTATCTCCATCGGTAGCGGCTGCCAGGTTATCTGCCCAATGGACGGCATTTTCATAGTCCTTTGACAGATAGGCGGAACTCATCAGCCCCAGCAAAGCCATCTCCTTGTTGGATGCGATCTTGGCGATCTTCTCCAGTTGCAGATAACCCTGGTAAGCCTCGGCATAGTGTTCCATGCTGTAGGCAAGACGGGCATAATTCAAGGCGGCCAGTTCAGCGAAAGAACCGTCCTCCCCGTGCATGGCCTTCAGATAGAGGTCACAGGCCTGTTCCTTCTTTCCCAAGTTCTTGTAACATTCCGCACGATAGAAATCGACACGGGCCATATTCTGGCTGTCTGGATATTTTTCCACGAGACCATCCAAAGTCGTCAAGGCTTTCTGATAATTCCCTGCCATGAAGATCTGCTCAGCAGAATTGAACAGAATCTGTTCCTTGTCCGTTTCAGTTTTCTGGCTGGCAGAACCGATAGACTCTATGTAATTCAAGTACTGCTCCGGTTCCTGTGTGGTCTGGTAAATGGCCTCAATGGCGAGCAGGGCATCTTCAGCATACTCGGAATGAGGCATGGAGGTGACTACTCTCTTGTAATGAGAAAGAGCGGCCGGATAGTTGGAGCGGTTTCTCTCGACAATACCGATACCCAGCAATGCCTTTGCCGTGGAGATACTATCCAAACCGGCACGAATAATCATGTTGTAACAGTCAACGGCCGCATCATCCATCTTGTTGTCAGCATAGGTTCTGGCCAGTTCATACATGGCCTCCGGATACAACTGGCTGGTCGGTTCCGCCCTCTTCACATTGGACAAGACATTTATCTTCTTGTCCATATCACGAGTCAGTCCATAGGAGATGGCTGCCTGATAATACGGGTAGATGTCGTCAAAGTCATTGTCCACTGCAATGGCAGATTCATAGCTGGAAGCGGCCTTCTTGTAGTCTTTCTTGACAAAGTCGCAGTCTGCGACCCTGACCATAGCATCTTTCTTGTTGGCCGCATTGCGGGAACCTGCATAAATATTGAACCATTTGGAGGCCAAGTCATAGTTCTGCAGATTAAAGAAGCAATAGGCAATATTGTATGAAATCAAACCTCCCTCTTGTTTGCCTTCCAATGCGGAAAGATTGTAGAGCTCATTGAATACAGATTTCGCCTCCTCGAACTTTCCATCCCTGAAGTATGCTTCCCCTAACCAATATTTTGCAAGTTGATGGATGGTGGAATACTTGCTGGAATAATAGATGACAGTCTTCAGACAGAAAACCGCATCCCGGCATGCTCCGTTGGAGATCAGCTGTTTGGCACGCAAATAGTTGGCTCTCATATAATTGTTCCTCATATCGTTGTCCATCTCATCAATCTGGTCATAGGCCTCCACAGCGGCGGCGTAATCGTGATCGTAGAGGGCCGCCAAGGCAATGTAGCTGTAGATCAGGTCATTCTTGGCCACCGTATTGTACTTCTTCATGTAATCTTTGAAGACAGAACCGTCTTTGTTGAGGTCAAAGCAGAGTTTGGCATAGTTGAAGAAGGCATCTTCCTGGATTTCCTTGTCAAATTCCACTTCAGCGGCTTCCTGGAACGGTTTCATCGCCGCTACCTTGTTCTTGCTCTTGATGTAGCTGAAACCCATCTGATAATTGGCAATCTGACCCAAGCTGTCGGTACGGTCCTTCATCTCGCTGAATTTGCCGATTGCCCCCTCATAGTCCTTCATGCTATAGAGCAGAGAGCCTGCATAGAACAGGTCCTCACGGCTCTCCGCCTTCTGGTTGCGGAAGGTGTTGTAGTATTTCATCGCTTCCTCCGGACGATCCAGCACCAGATAAGACTCTGAAATGATACGGGCCAAATGAGGCTTTCGCTCCTCTGGGATGGAAGCATACAGCGATTCGGCATTTTCCACGACATACTGATAATCCTTGAGCATGAACTTGCACTCAGCGATGTAGTACTTGGAGATTTCCTCGAAACGAGGGTCCCGGACGGATTTGCGGAAATATCGCACCGCCTCATCGAATTGCCTTCTCTCATAACAGATGTAGCCTGTCGCATAACGGGCCGGTGCGGAGAAGGTGTTGTTGGAAAGCAGGTCCACCTTGTGGAACCAGTTCAGAGCCGCATCGTATTCCTTCAGCTGGAAATAGCTGTAGGCTCTCTTGAACAGATATTCAGTCCTGTTCTTGCGTGAAATGCGGCTGTCGTCGATTTTCTCGAAGAACAAGGCGGCATTGTAATAGTCCTCCTGGTCAAAGAGGTTCAATGCGTGTCTATAGTAAATGCGCGGCAGGATGCTGGCTGCCGGATTCTTTTCTGCATAATTTTCCATCTGGTTCTGGTAACCGGGGGCATGCAGCTCTGCGGCACACAGGACAGCATAGCCTTCTGTTTCCGCATCGGCGTATTTCGCATGGATCTCTTCGAACCGGAGGATCGCTTCAGAGTACATTCCCCTCTCGTAGAGAGTGTATGCTTCCCTGAAATCCTTATTGTAATCATTGTCTTTTGGTGTCTGGGCCATGATGCCCCCCATGGACATGGAGACAACGGCCAGAACCACCAAAGTCTTCTTGGAAACAAGATTCATAGTCAACGTTTTTAATAGCAATGTAAGTTACAAAATTAATCAAATTTAAGCTATATTTGTTGATAGCATACAAATAATTGACCATAATACTATATTAAATGGAAAATAATGAGTCTACCAAGCCTCTGATTTCATTCCATGATGCCGACATCATGAATGGAGAAGCTACAGTCATATATGACTTGGATATAGACATCTATCCCGGTGATTTTGTCTATATCGTAGGCAAGGTCGGAACCGGCAAGACCTCCATCATCCGGACCATCATCGCGGAGAACAAGCTGGAGAAAGGAGAAGGTGTCGTCTGCGGCTACCGGCTCAATCATATCAAGAACAAGGAAATTCCTTATTTGAGAAGGAAGATGGGCGTCATTTTCCAGGATTTCCAGCTGCTGATGGATCGGACGGTGGAAGAGAATCTGGAGTTTGTCTTGAAGGCGACCGGCTGGAAAGACAGCGCCGCCATTGCCAAACGAATCAATGAAGTGCTGGAAGGCGTGGGCATGAACCACAAGGCGCACAAGATGCCTCACCAGCTGTCCGGTGGAGAGCAGCAGCGTATCGCCATTGCCCGTTCTCTTCTCAACAAGCCGGAAGTCATTCTGGCCGACGAGCCGACCGGCAACCTCGATGCGGAGACTGCCGACGGTATCATGAAACTCATCAGCAAAATCAACAAGGAAGGGACCGCCGTCATTATGGTTACCCACAACCGGGAGCTGTTCGAAAGTTATCCTGGCCGCATGATGGTATGCAAAGACGAGAAATGTCTGGAGTTCGTGAGAAAAAAACAGCCTGCTCATCACGCTCCGGCGGCTCCGGCTGCTGAGGCTGTTCCGGCTGCGGAAACGGCTCCGCTCGCTGAGGCTGTTCCGGTCGTGGAAGCCGAC
>JAHHQQ010000033.1 GCA_020026275.1 Bacteroidales bacterium | reverse complement strand
CCACAGCCCCTGTGTTGGAAAATCATACTTATATGTGTTTTCTCTCTACAACAATTCGAACAGACTCCGACATATTGGTCAAACTCCTCTCGGACAAACACAGGAAACCTCTATCTGCCAACTTACAAACCCTTGATGTCTGCATACTTGAAACGGCGGATTTTTTTGGTCGCTGTCTTCTCAAACGGCTCCTTCAGCACTTCAACCCGGCTGATTCTCGCGGCTTTGCTGACACTTCGGTTAACAATGGCAAGAATCTTCTCCTTATGACTCTCCACCCTTGCCAACACCTCATTTTCAGTCGCATAATTCCAATCAATCACATCTTCATTGAAATTGACCAGAGCCACCAGCTGGCCCCCACGCTGAAGAACCACAGATTCGTTGACTTCTTCAATCCCGTTGATGACATTCTCAATCTCCTCCGGATAGATATTTTCCCCAGATGCGCCCAAAATCATATTGCTCAAACGCCCTTTGATGAAAAACTTCCCTTCTGCATCCATACAGGCCAAATCATTGGTACGGAACCAACCATCCTCAGTAAAGGCAGCCAACGTCCTTTCAGGATCTTTGTAATAGCCCAACATGACATTGTCACCCTTCGCCACAATCTCCCCTTCTCCAGTTTCCGGATTGACATTGTAAAGTTTCAGTTCCACACCTTTGATCGGCCTTCCAATAGAACCCACCGCCCTGTATTTTCCTAAGCTGTAACTCAAAAGCGGGGCAGTTTCTGTCAAGCCATAGCCGACCGCATAAGGGAAACCCGACTTCAAAAGGAATGCTTCCACCTCCGGATCCAATTTGGCGCCCCCGATTCCAAAAAAACGGAGTTTGCCACCAAAGGACTTTCTCAATTTCAAACCAATGACACGGCACATCAGCCCATTCATATGCTTGTTCATCCAAGAAAGTACACGACTCTTCTTGATAGTAGGCAACACAGAATTACGATAAATCTTCTCAATGATCAACGGTACAGAAAGAAGAATGGTCGGCTTCACCTCCTGCATCGCCTTCATCAGACGAGACGGTACCGGCGGTTTGGAAAGATAGCTGACTGTAGCACCCACATACATCGGATAGAGGCAACCCAGAGTCAATTCCAGCGTATGAGCCATCGGAAGGATGGACAACCACCGGTCTTTCTCGTAAGCACGGAACGTATTGCAGCAAGAATGGACACAGGAAATAAAATTCCGATGACTCAGAACCACCCCTTTCGCATTTCCTGTTGTCCCAGAAGTGTAGAGGATCGAGGCGATGTCGTCCGGCATCGGCAGGAACACCTTGCCGTCGCATCTGAACTTGGAACTGTCCACCTTGATTTCCTCCAAAGTGTCAATGTCATAGACCAAGGTCATCTTGTCCATACAAGCCTGGCTCACATTGCAGAGCAGTTTCTTGGACACAAAAAGCACCTTGCTCTCAGAATGGTTCAAAATATTGGTCACCTCATTCTCTGAACAGTCAGGAAGGATGGGAATGGAAACTCGACCGAAAGACACAGCACTGAAAAAAGCCACTGACCAATTGGGCATATTAGGAGAAAGAATTGCCACTTTATCACCAGAGCTGACACCGAACTGAGTCATTCTCTTGGATAGACTGTCACATTTTTTCTTGAACTCGGCATAGGTATAGCCCCCTTTGCCATCCACTACTTTGGAATGGACATTCTTATGAAAAAATGTCGTTGAATACTCATATAACTTTGCTAGAGTATCCACATAGTTCTCACGAACTGATTTGATCCCTTTAAATAAAGTCTTCATAATGGGATACAAAGTTAGCGAGAAAACAGTCGCTGACAATACCCTCACAAAGCATGATATTCAAAAAGAAGGAAAATACTTCAGAAATGATATATTTAGTCAAATGTTTGATATTTTGGTCGAATATTATAACATTTGGACGAACGATTTGATATTTTTGGGAACACTTCGGTTACTTCAAGCGAGCAAATTCTATCAATTTCAGTTCCGTTTCCGCCACTCCCGGACAATAGCAGGAGGCACACAATGCTTTACTTTTCTCATAGAGGGAAGCCGCCTTTTCCTGGTCATGTTCCCAAAACTTGGCCAGGACATACAGGGTCCGCACCACCATCGGATCAGCAGCATGATCTCTTCTTTCCAAAAACGCCATCATGTCATCCTCCAGCAGCGGAGCCTCATCTTCTGTTCCCATGACCAGATTCAGATAGATTCGTTCCATCTGGAAACGAAGCCGACAAGAAGAATAGATTTTACGACGTTTCTTCTTCACTATGGAGAGAATTTCCCGAGCCTTGTCAAAATCGAACTTGCTCATGGCCAGTTCCACATCCAGCAACACAGCCGAAATATGGACAGGATTGGACCATACCGGAACCTGTTTGTCCATATCGAAAAAATAGAAATGAGCAATCTCATTCAAGGGAGTTCCCTGCTGCAACTGTCCTTGATAGCTCAAAATGCGCAAGAACATTTCCGCGGAAGCGGGGTCCTTCCTAATGAGCAACATACGAGTACCGTCATTGGACAAAGAAAGGTTGGGCTGAGGCAGGCCATTCACTATCAACAGGAACAAACCGGAAAAAATCATGGACCAGCTCAAGATGAGGATTTCAAACGAACAATCCGAAACTCCGGTCCAAATGAACAGGATTCCCGACAGAGCCAGAACTGCATTCAGCACCAAGCCCCCTGCACTATACCACAAGGCTTCCTGCAAGCTATCCCCTTTTGAAGAAGGAATCATACTGCAACGGGCAGCTGTTCCAGGAATCCGCTTCCTTGAAAAATGCCATTTCCCTTCTGTAAAAGAAAGCTGGAGACGGAAAGCATAGAACGAAATAAAACGCCACCCATGAAACAGCCCCGCCAACATATGGCCGACCTCATGCAGCAGAAGCTGGACAGCCAAGACAAAAACAAAGATGAAAGCCATCTCAACTGTTCTCACAATTTTCAGACACCATGGAATCTGCCACGAAAAATAAGTGACAATCAGATCGGCAATCAAATATCCCAACAGAAAACATATCAAAAGAATCGCCAGTATACTTGTTACCGGACGAAACCATCTTGGCAATCTTGGGATTTCAATCATATCTGGACAATTAATGATTTCTCTTTTCTCCTGAAATATTCCATAAATATAAGAAAAAAACCAACAGCAAAAAAGGACTCCCGGCATATGCCAGAAGTCCTTCCACTTCAATTAGACATTAACTATCACATTATCATTCAACGATGACGAAACTGTTCTATCAGAAACCTTCGCAAACATCTAGCGGCCACGGCAGACATTTGACATTTGCCGTTCCGTTTGCGGCTCTTTTCGCAAGCTGCAGTAACGTTTGCATTGCACACTTATGTCATAACCAAGAATTGCTCCCAATATGAAATCCTCTTCTGGAGTCAGCTGGTTCAACGGCCGTGTCACCATCAGACGAATGACATCAATGCATTCGCCGTTTCCAAAAAAAATGTTGACCCGCTTGTCATCTACCGGCTGTATCATATACTGAATGTCCAATTTCTCCAGACGGTCTGTGATAAACGGAAGATGCATCCGAAGAGAAGTGTAGAGCACCATCTTGCGAACGCCTTTCTGATATTCATAGATGTGATTGAAAAAGACTTTCAGCTCAGAGGGATTGACATCGATGACAGTCATGGCAATAAACTTGGATTACAGAACTAAATGATTTCCATTAAAGGCCCAACCCGGCGACCCAGGCATTGATACGCTCTTCGGTCTTGTCGCTCTCGTTCATTTCATCAAGGGCAAGACCGACGAATTTACCTCCTGCCACTGCCTTGGATGCAGAAAAAGAATAGTCGCTTGCATCTGTCATACCGACAAATTCACAACCGCTACTTTGCAATTCTTCGTACAGACAGCCCATGCCATCGCAGAAAGTATCACAATAGGCGGATGAATCACCACAACCAAAAAGCGCCACTTTCTTGCCAGAGAGATCCGCACTCTTCAAGACATTCACACCCTCATACCAGTCATCTTGAAGATCACCGTCTCCCCAAGTGGAAGTGCCGAGAACAAGAACATCGTGATTGGCAATCACATCGGCATCCATGCTATTGACATCATATACATCTGCCACACCCAGTTTTCCTGCAATCATGTTGGCAACTGCCTCTGTGGTTCCTGTCGTAGAACCATAAATTATACAAGTACTCATTTTTCATTTAATAATTTAGACGAATGCAAAATAAGTCCTTAACCATCAGAAAGGAAATACCCAATAATGCTGATTTTTACAAAAAGAGCCCCCCGACGCCCGGCCTGCCCTTCTCCAGCAGGACAGAAAATACTCATATGTCAGTACGATTGCCGTCCATGACACTTCCCTATTTCAGCCCACCGCGGCTTCAGACGCGAGATGTAGTCATTATAAGGTAACCACAGATGAGTATCTGTGCCGAAATCATCCACCAGGACCCCTGCAAGCGGGAGAGAATCATTCTTCCACAAACGCACAAGTTCCATCCAGCAACACTTGCAGTTTGCCATCTGACTTCTGTACTACAGGAGCCCCCGGTTCGGAAGATGTCCACACAACCTCATCCAATCCGATGACATCCTTGCAAAGAATCGGATGCTGGTCTTCCGTCGGCAAGAAGACTTCCACTTTTGACTGGTCTGCATCGAACACCAGATAAGCCGCATAAACGGCATCGTCAGAATCGATCCCCAACAGTTTCACGCCCTTCTCAAAAGGCCGGATACATTCCTGAAGCAGTTCGGACCAAATATAGCCGGCTGATGCGATGCAGCCATGGGAATCCTTGTCATTTCCAACCAGACCGACAGGTCCGCCGGTCTTCTCCATCTGTTCGGAGACAGCATCTTTTCCAGACAAATGAGAAGTGGCATACAATATGAATCCGGCAACAATCAAAGCAATAAGTACCAAACAGGTAACAAGAAAAGTCTTGATATTTTTCATAGTCTGATCAGATCATTTCATTACAATTCGTGTCCGTTCATAATTCATGCCACACAAGGTGCCCTGCCTTCCTCCATCCTTCCGGCAAAAAGAACAGCGAGCAGCTGGATTCTGCCCCAAAAGCGAGAAACATGAATCAAACTCTTTTTACGTACTATTTGATTTTAAAGACCGCCAACAGTCCTTTGTGATCCGTCGGCCAGACATCAAGTGGTTCAAGAAACCTATCTTCCGAATCCTTTGATGTCCTGTCGCTGTTCCGAATGGTTCCTGACGGCCCTACAATCACGATACTTTGGAGATGAACCTCAGGAGATTTTTTATAGTAAATGAAATCGATCCTGTCTCTTGAATCTATTCCAGGAGTCCAATCCAACAGTTGCATGTCCACCGCCGGATTATCTGCCGGATAGGTAAATCCAGGATGGGTTACAGGATCAGGGTACTTCTCTCTATAAGAATCGCAATAGCCTTCTTTCTCAAGCATAGAAGAAGTGTCCCAACGAATTACTGCGCCATGATGATCGTACATTTTTTCTGTCCTTTCGTCCCAATCAAGATGTGAAGGCTCATTGAAATCTCCACCATATATGATAATGGCATCCTTCTCCTTCTTCGCATCACTGATCACATAAGAAGTCGCCTCATCCCTCCAGGAATCTCTATTGATCTTGGAAATCAATTCAGCGTCAACAATCGGTGCGTCCATCTTCTGCCACGCCTGATCATAGCCTCTAGGAAGATAACACGCATAATCTTTATAATCCAAATGAGCAGAATACACAATCACCGTATGCCCGTTCACATCCATCTTCACTTTTTCGACAGAACCGGAATCGTATTCTTCTGGAGTCCAACATTCCTGCTGAAGCATTTTATATTTTGTCAAGACCCCACAATCAGTAGCAGATGTTTTCCCATAATAGTCCAATCCCTTCACTTTCAAGGAATCAATCAGACGCGGGACGAACTGAACACCCCCATAATTCCGGACTTCACTTAATAGAACCACATCAGGATTGAGGCGAACAATTTCATTGACGAAATTACTGAAACCATCCTTGACCATAGTGGTTTCCTGCCATACATTTATCTGGAACACCTTCAATTCCTCTTCTGCAGGATTGCAAGCAGATAGAGAAACAGAAGACAGCATAATTCCAATGATCGTTTTGAATTTTCTTTTCATTTTATTCTGATAAAACAAGTTCATTTCTTTCAAGCCCCTGTTCCCGAACAACTTTTTCTCAAACTGCAGAAAAACAATGAACTTCACGTCATCTTCCATTTGAAAAAACATTTCCAGAATCGGCTTTGATACAAATATCCTCATAAACAAATAAAGTTCCAAAGAAAAAAAGGTCTTTATGCTGAGAATCTGCATTCCGCAGACTTCCCTGCCGCGCACAATGCGAAATCCTCATGCACCGTCCCAAGAACTACAATCTGAATCTATTCCGGCATCTTCCCGACTGTCAATCGACATGCAGCCGCGCGGATACTTACTGAAAACGACAGGATCAAATCTGACCCTGTCGTTTAGAACAAATCATTTCTATTGAAATGCTAATAGGTAATCGTTGCAGACGTGATTCCAATCTGCTTTTTATTGTTGCTGAATGTAATTTTAACAGCCGTTGTATTTTCTGGAAGAACTGTCTCTGGAATAGCGAATGTATCTGAAGTTACTGAAGGAGTTAATTCCTGAAAGTTTTGACCATCTGTAGAATAGTGCAATGTGGCCGTTTGAGAAATAGTTTTCCATTGTTTAAATTGGAAAGACACTTTTTTCAACGTTTTTCCGTTTTTCATGGTAATGGTAACAGGCTGACCTTTTGTAACCGGCTGGTCTTTAATTGTTTGTGATTGTTTATTGGCACTTTCAAATTCAACTGCTGCATTGGCATAATCCAATGTAATCTTGCGATATGAAGTTCCCCATGTACTAAAATCTGCATGTTCTCCAAACGTCAATGTCTCGGTCACTTCCGGATCTGGGGCAGCATTAGGGTCTTTGAGTATAATTGTCGCCGGGTCTGAAGTTGTTTCGGACGGAATGGTATTTTCACTACCAACAGCCTTTACTGTGATTGAGTAAGTGCCATAGGCAAGGCCCGTGAATGTATGCATATAAGTTGTTTCACTTGTAGGGGTCACTGTCTTGGTTTGAGTGATTGTTTCATTCATTGAACAATTTACCACATACGAAGTTGCTCCTTCAACGGCATCCCATAAAACGGTGATTGCATTCCCTTCTTGATTTCCTTCTGCCACGACAACAGGAGTTTTCAATTGTGTTTTATTCGTCAGTTCAGCAGGAATCAGACAGATGTCCATAGCGTCTTTATAAAATGCGAAGTATGGATTGTCGGCAAATTTCTTTAAATGTTTCTCTGTTGTTCCGACAGTGGTTGAAATGTGATAGGTACCAGGCGTTTTGGTACTTTCTTCAATTCTAATAGCTGTACCATTATCTCCAAAATCAGCAGAATTTCTTTTAACAGAATTACCACCATTCAAGTACTGGGTTTTACCTCCTGCCTGTGCGGAAATATAATAGGTATTAGCTGGAGATGCTTGTTTGGCAAGAGTCCAAATAAATTTTTTATCTGACGCTATGTATTTTCGGGTAAATGATCCATCTGAGTAATCAATTGGTTGACATTGCATACGAGACGTTGAAGAATTCAAATCAAGTTCCGCACACATGGCCACATACCGGTTTCCCTCTTTCACCGCAATTACATAATCTCCCGAGAGATCTTTGGAAACAGCTTGATCGCATCCTGTCATGTCTATATTCAACCCATTGCCACAAGTGGAGTCCAAAGATGCTCCTGTTGGAATATTGATCTTTTTGGTGATGATTGCTTTATCAGTGGTAATCGTAATGGTCACTGTCTCCCCTTCTGCAAATTTCACAGGTGCGGCCACCATCCATGCTGCAAACTTTTCGTCCAACTTTACAGGCTTGGCATACGACATGGTGATGGCTTTGGAAGGGATAGATGTAAACAAAGAGCCTGTCAGTTCTTGGCCATCTTTTGTTGTGAGATTCTGTGATTGGATATTGCAAGTCACACCACCGGCGATATCTGTTTGGGAGGTCTCAAACTTGACAGAACTGACGATTTCTGAATAGTGATTTTCCAATCCTTTGAAGGTCAGCTTTGTGATGGCGAAAAGACGTTTATATTGCATTTTTATAGATTTCTCATGCGCAATAGAAATATCTACCGGCTTCATGACAAGCGCATCACACAAAGGATCAAATGAAGAGGAGCTGATTTTTTGTTCAGAAGGAAGCGTGATCCCGTATCCATTTATCTGTCCTGATGTTCCTGAAACAAAATCTTGAGCTTCACTGCAATATTTTGCTCCAAAGAAACCGCTCAGTTGTTTGGTATCGGCTGGAATATTTTTGAGATGGAATGTAATTGTTTTTCCATCACTACTGATCGTTTGTGTCACATTGAAATCAGTAGGTTTGTTTCCATGAAAAATAAATTCTCCATCCTTATAGAAATTGTAATATTCATCTTTGGACCAGATCACATCCGTTTGCTCCAAGTTCATTTGAGTCTTGGTCAGGTTTTCCGGCTGGTTATCTGCCACGAGAGTGAGATTGATGCCCTCTTCCTGTGAATTTTCAATATTTTCGACTGCCATTTCTTTCTGGCATCCGCTCAATGCTACAACAATTGCCGCTATAGCACTGACATACTTTGTAATCTTTTTCATTGTCATCAAGTCTAATTACCAGTTCTGATTCTTCCATGGATTGTTGCCAAATCCACAGCCATCTGACTGCAATTCTTCGCTGGTTGCAAATCCTTTTTCAACTTCAATTTCAATGATTTCGATTTCCGGGCTGACATAGTCCGTTTTACGTGTTTCTGCTTTCATAAGTGTGGTTTTTTTAAAAAATTTGTATTTCAAGAATTTAAACTATTTCAGTTTTTCCCTTTCCAAGTTGAATCTGCAAAGATATACAATAATTCCTAACAATATACAATGAAAAAAAATGAATTTCTCTCTTTTTTCAACAACCAACCATCCCATAATATAAACCGTCCAGATGAACATCTCCATATTAATCAGAATCGAGACAAACTATACGGAAATATTGATCTTGACAACAAAACAATGGAACTTGAGTCATGTGTCTATCGTTAATTAATTTAGGATTCATTAAATTTGTTGATTGAGATTTTCTTTCAACACAGACTAATCGAACGAACCACGGGAAATGATAGACACTTCAAGAAACCTGATACTGATCAATGGAGAAATAAGGACCTCCCAGATAGAATTTTGCCGATACAATTCCAGCACGAGAAAAACAGAAGTCCAGTTCAAGCACTCAGACAAAGTGTATTCTTATGCCTATCACAATATTGAATGGTTACAGAACCCGAAATTGGTGGACACACAGAAATTCATTGTCTCTCACGAAGGAATTCCTATAAACAATACAACAGCAATCCTGGTATTCAAGGCTCATTCGGAGTCATACGTTCACATCATCTTTCAGAATGGTTCAGAAAAAGACTATCTGTCATCTGAATTGACCGTCCAGCGTTCATGCATCGCCAATCTGAAATCAAAATCTCTATTTGACTATTTCAAGGCAGTCGCCCAGACGAATTCTCTAGAAGACGAAGACGGGATTCCACTGCTTTCCAAGAAATACGAACAAATCAATTTCATTGACGAAAGAAGTGCCGCCCACCGATATCTGAATCCGGAAAGCGGAATGCCGAATCACTATCATCATAGTGATGTCATTTATCCTTTTGGATGCAATGCGAGCCAGAAGCAGGCGGTAGAGCAGGCGCTTGACAATCAGATCAGCATCATACAGGGCCCTCCAGGTACGGGCAAGACCCAAACAATTCTGAACATCATTGCCAATCTTGTCAAAAACAAGAAATCCGTCATTGTCGTGTCAAACAACAATTCCGCGACGGAAAATGTCGCAGAAAAACTGGCAAAATACAATTATGACTTTATTGTTGCGAAACTCGGGAACTTCGACAACAAAAAATCGTTCTGTGAATCACAATCAGCCACTTATCCCATAGAAATACAGAATTGGAAACACAATGATATTGAGGATGCTGTTCTATACAGAGAAATCAAAGAAACGACAGATACCCTGACACAGCTGTTCGAAGAACAGAACAAACTTGCGGCAGCCAAGCAAGACTACAATGCTCTGCTCGTTGAACAGAAACATCACGTCAACGAATTTGGCGTTCCTTCCGATTTAGTCCAATTGAAAAGAGGCCTGTCCTCTGACCAGATCATTTCGTTCTGGCATGAACTGCAACTGCTGGAAGATCAGGAGGCAAGACCTCATCGTTCAGAGCTGAAGAAAAAGTGGTACGAACTACTGATGAGGATACGTTTCTTCTTCAGGTTCAGGAATGGTCGTTCCCAATTCTTCCAATTGAGCATCCATGAGCAAATCTCATCCCTCCAATACTTCTACTACCGGAAGAAGATTCAAGAACTGGAAAACCAAATACATAATTTGGAATCCTTCCTGGATCGGAACGATCTCAAGAAGACATTGAAAAAGCACAAAGAACTGTCGAACATCAAATTACAAAAAGCGCTTTACAGCAGATTTGGTCACAAAGACACCCGACCGACATTCACAGAAAGGGAAATTCCATACAAGACATGGAGTTTCCTGAATGAATATCCAGTTGTCCTGAGTACGACATTCTCTTCCAGGTCCAATTTCAACGAATCTACCGTCTTTGACTATGTCATTATGGACGAGTCTTCTCAAGTTTCCTCTGAAACGGGCCTGCTGGCTCTCAGTTGTGCCAAGAATGCGGTTATTGTCGGCGACTCATTGCAACTGCCCAACGTATTGGCCGATGAGGACAAGAAGGAACTGGAAGCCATTGCCACGCAGATGGAAATTCCGGAAGACTACAACTGTGCACGTTACAGTTTTCTGGAGTCAATCTGTCGTGTCATCCCCAACATTCCGCAGACCTTGCTACAAGAGCATTATCGCTGTCATCCCAAGATCATCAATTTCTGCAACCAGAAATTCTATCAGGGGCAACTGCTCATCATGACGGAAGACAAGGGAGAAAAAGATGTCATGAAAGCGATACGGACGGTTATTGGCAATCACTCCAGAAGACATTCCAACCAACGTGAAGTGGACGTCATCACACAAGAGGTACTGCCAGAACTCGAAAAGGATGGCTACAAGCATGCGGATATCGGAATCATCGCGCCATACAATGAACAGGTGCGGAAGATTCACTCTGCCATAGCAGAAGATATTGATGTCGCCACGGTTCACAAATTTCAAGGAAGAGAGAAGAAAGCCATCATCATGACAACTGTCGATGACAAGATCAAAGCCTTTTCAGATGACTCTCATTTGCTCAACGTTGCCATATCCAGGGCGCAGGAAAAATTCTATCTGGTCGCATCCGGCAATCCGCAACCGGCCGGATGCAATATCGGTAACTTGCTGAACTACATTGACTACAACAATTTCACCATCACAGAAAGCAAGGTGCATTCCATCTTTGACCTTCTGTACAAGCAGTACACGCAGGAAAGAATTGCCTTCTTGGAGAGACATAAGAACATCTCTGAATATGCTTCAGAAAACATTACGTACGCTCTGCTTGAGTCGATATTGAAAGGACAGCCAAGATTTGCACACCTGGGGCTCGTCACGCATCTATCATTGAACCAACTGATCAAGGACTACTCCCTACTGGATGCTGAAGAAACAAGATACGTCACCAATGACTGGACGCATCTGGATTTCCTTATCTATAACCGTGTCAGCAAACAAGCTGTTCTCGCCATTGAGACAGATGGCCATATGTATCACCAAGAAGGGACTCAGCAAGCCCATCGTGATCAACTGAAGAACCAGGTTCTCGAGAAATACCAACTTGCACTCCTCCGCCTTTCCACCACTGGCAGCAATGAGAAGCAACGCATTGAAGAAATGCTGGACAAAGTTCTCAGCTGAGTTCCCTACCGTGCTCCGACGAAATGTATTTCTGTAGGGACATGAGAGCCCATGAAGGAGCCGGAGACGACCAGGGAGAAGGACAGTTTTCCTTCCACGGCCTTTGCCTCGGAGAAGGATTCCAGCTTCAGTTTGATGCGGATTCCCATCGGCATCTTCATCACTCCGGCGACGGCCCCCTTCTCTGCGCTCAATGAGCCGTCCTCATGCACCGTCACAGGAACCTCAATCCGGATCTTTCCCGGCATCTTCCCGACTTTCGGCACATCGCAGGACAAGATTCCGTCCTGAAGATAATAGACTGCATCCTTCGGTGGATGGTTCTTTCCTTTGACATTGATGACCTCCATCCTTCCGTGATAAGTGCCATCTACCTTTGCCTGTCCCCAACTCATGAGTGGAAACAGTACAGCAACAAACAAGGACAAGACAACAGAGAGCAATCTATTTTTCATAACGATTCTGCATTTTTAAAAACTTCGGCAAAGATAAGAAACGGTGGTCTCAATTCCTATCAAGAAAGACGGAGACATTATTCGAGCTACATTACCAGCTCATTTTCATGGGCAGTCCAAACAGAATAGGCTTAAGCGAGTTTTACCAAATCGACCCGTAATCCCAGAACATTGACGATTTTATAGAATGTTGCGACACTTGGCATAATGATTCCGTTCTCTATTCGGGAGATATAGGACTTGCTCACCTGCAATGCATCTGCCACCTCCTGTTGGGTCATTTTCGCCTCTTTCCGCGCATCCAATAAAATCTGTCCAGTATAGAAAGCATATGCTTCTTCATCGAATGCATTTCTTTCATCTGTACCCGGCTTTCCATATTTCTGGTCAAGTACAGCACCGTAATCATTTATTTTATTCTTGTTCTGCATAATATTCGTCTTTTATTCTCAATGCCTTTTTAATCTCACGCTCCGGTGTTTTCTGTGTCTTTTTTGAAAACCCATTGAATAAAATCACCACAGCACCTTTATCAAAAATAAAGAAGACTCTATAAATGTTACCACTATATGAAATTCTCAATTCATATAATCCGTCCCGGATATACTTTATAAACTTTTCCGGCAACCGATCCTCAGTTTGCAATAAGGAGATTATATAATCTAATTTCCTGACCTCCTGTTCTGACAGAGTCTTCAAAAACTCATTGAAATAGTTTCCATAAGTCAAAATCCTACGCCTCATCACAAATGTACCAAAAGTTACAATATCTTACAACTTATGAAGTTGTTTCTTTGCCAAATTACATCCCGATTGTGCCAAAAGAACACACAATCTCAACTTTGGCGTTCAACAACAAAAATCAATGTATTGAAAGATTTAGAACAAAACCCTCAAATGAATTTCATGTGGAATTATGCTTTCAAACATATTCTGGTTCAATCAGTTTCTTCTTACGAGAATCTCTTTTGCTGTTCTTTAATTTGTTTTAAGATAAAAAAGTCCACAATCAATAACTCTTCTGACTAAAAAACAAGTATCTTTAAAAAGAATTATACGATACTGATATGCCACCTAGAAGACCATGGACACGTGAAGAATTGATCATCACACTCAGTCTATATTTTCAATTACCCTTCGGGAGATTAAATCATCGTTATTAAATATACTCATTTAAAGGAAATATTTATTAACTTTAAGACGATTAACAAACTAAAACTCTTAAGCTATGGACATTAAAGAATTCGCAACAAATTTTTTAGAGAACATCCATATTTCTGTAGAAATAGAAGGCACAAACGAAGAGGAAGAGCTTGCATCTAGCATATTAGAATACATCATAGATAATGGCGAAATCAATGCTCCTCAAATCTGTACATTCCAAAAAACAAGAAGTAGAATAACGGCCTATGACTACAATGACGAAGCCGAATCCCTTGATTTATTTTATCTGATAAAAGCAGATTCTATACTTGGGAAGATTAATAATAATCGAATACAACAAGGTTTTAATTATTTATCCAGTTTTTATAATGAAGCCATTGATGGACGAATTTTCAACAATCAAACAATTGAAGAAACTGATGAAATAATTGAAGTAGCAAAACTCATTAAAAGTTCTGAAGGAAAAATCAATCAATTACGACTATATGTATTAACCGATGGGCTAACTGATCCTTCTGCCGTACCTTCTTCAGTTGAAATGGACGAAGGATACATTAAAGAATTTAATGTATGGGATATGCAAAGAGTGTATCAGCAACACAATATCCGTGCAGGTAAAGAAAAAGTTGAAATTGATTTTCCTACAAATTATGACACAGAACTTCAGTGTCTTAAAATGAGTGATGAAAATCCATATATAGATGCATATCTGGCTATTATTCCTGGAATTACACTTGCCAAGATATACAAAAAATATCAACAAATATTACTCGAGAAAAACGTTAGAACCTTCTTACAGTTTAAAGGAAAAGTAAATAAAGGCATTAGAAAAACTCTACGAGAAGAACCTGACATGTTCTTCTCATACAATAATGGAATATCCACTACTGCAAGCAAAATCGAATTGAAGAACGATCAGGGTTCTCTTTATATAACACGTCTTTACGATTGGCAAATCGTCAACGGTGGACAAACAACAGCTTCTATCTCTGCATCTCTAAGTGACAAAAGTGTAGATTTAACAAAGGTATTTGTTCCAATGAAAGTAAGTGTCATTCGAGACAGTGCAAATGACGAAGCAATTGTAAAAGCTATTTCGACTACAGCAAATAGTCAAACTGCTATTAAGAATTCAGACTTCTCTGCAAATGATCCATACCTTATCGACCTTGAAACTTTCAGTAGAAACGAATGGGTACCAAATGGCAGCAATAAGCCAGTTAGCAAATGGTATTTTGAACGTACACGAGGCCAATATCTTGATCAATTGGCTCAATTAAGTGGATACAACGAAACATCCTTTAAAAGAGAATATCCAAAGAGTCAGAAACTAACAAAAACGGACATAGCAAAAGTCGAAACATTGTGGGATCAAAGACCTTACGATGTTTGTCAAGGTGCAGAAAAAAACTACAAGATATTTGTAGCAGGTATCAAACAAAATAAACCTAGCATTACATCAACGTATTTCAAAAGAGTTATAGCAAAATACATTTTATTCAGAACCATAGACGAACTAGTAAAAGAAGCTCAACTTGGTGGATATAAATCCAATATGAATGCATACATTATGTCATCAATTTCCTTACTATCTAAAGGAAAACTAGATTTAGCATATATATGGGAGCACCAACGTGTACAGCAAAAGATAAAAGAACTTGTCGTTCATCTTATTACTATTGTCTGGAAGCATATAACGTCATCAAATAATGGCGTATCTAATGTTAACGAATGGACTAAAAAACCCGAATGCTGGAACAGACTAAAGATAAAGTTGTCCGATGTTGAACGCATTCCAAGTGACATGCTTCAAAAAGAAGAAGAATCAAACGAAGCAATATTGAATGAAGCACAACAGGAAAAAATAAAAGAAGCTGAAGAAGTACCTGCGGAAACATGGTTCAAAATATCTAAATGGGCAAAATCGAAAAATCTTCTCACCCCTATAGACAGAAAAGCCGCTTTTAATTTTGGTGCAATTAGATCTAGGAATCAGCATTTTGTATCGCTAAAACAAGCACAATATGCTCTTCGTATTAGAGACAAAGCTATCGATGAAGGATTTAGCGAAGAGGAATAACATACTACAATTTTATTCAAATTCTCAAAATTCAAAATCTCGGCCAGATCCACTAGCCGAGATTTTTTTGATTAATACTCATTGTTCTCGATTGTTTCAAGGACCTTATCCGTAATCGCCCTAGACATTAATGGAGGAACCGCATTGCCTATTTGCCTGAAAGCGGCCCCCCGGCTTCCTTCAAAAAAGAAACTATCTGGAAAAGATTGCAGTCTGGCAGCCTCACGGACGGATATAGAACGAACATATTTTAAACTTGGATAAATATAATAATGTCCATCTCGTGAAATATGCGCAACTACAGTTTGACTCAAATCATCCGGATTGACAACTTTAAATCGATCTGTAAAAACACGTGATTTTTTCATGGTCTGCAAATGTTCGTCAAATTCCAAATAAGAAATTCTCCTTTTATGGTTTAAAAGTTGACCAACTGCATAAATATATTTTTCACGGTCCAAATCATTTAAAGGTCTAGCCACATGCCAGGTAAGGACATCATTGGTATTTCTCAATTGAAAATGCCTAAGATAATCTGTAGGTCCAGACTTATATTTTGATGAAGATTCACCTGCATTTATATCATCCAAATCAGAAAAAATATCTTTAGTAGTCCAATTATGAACGATTTCTTGTGGCGGAACTGCATTAAATTTATATCCTTTTTTCCACCCAAAAATAATCAATCGTTTTCTTTTTTGAAGTACCCCATATTTATTTGACTCCATAACCATAGGGTACAGCTC
>JAHHQQ010000032.1 GCA_020026275.1 Bacteroidales bacterium | reverse complement strand
CCCACGACCCCGAGATTACAAATCACGTGCTCTAGCCAACTGAGCTACATCGGCAATATGTCTTTCCTTCGCTGAGATTTTCTTGCGTTGGCTGCAACATCTCATTTGTTTTGTGAAGGGATTGCAAAGATAGATATTAATTTTTTATCTCCAAAATATTTCAAGAAAAATTGCATATTTTTTTTATATTTCTTTACATATCTTTTCGAGTGTTTCTTCTAAACTGCTGGTATCCAGTCCACAAGCCCTTCTTTGCCCTTCTTGCCGGTCGTGTCTGATGAATTGGTCTGGGATACCGCATCCTTTCATTGTAGGCTTGTAGCCATGTTCTGCCATATATTCAGTTATTTCAGAGAAGAGGCCTCCCTTGAGACATCCTTCTTCCACTGTGATGATTCCTTGGTAGTTTTTACCGGCTTCTTCTAGAATCTTTGGATCGGCAGGTTTGAGGAATCTCATATCATATACGGCTGGGCTCCATCCCATTTTTTCTTTGAAAACGTTTGCTGCTTCAATGGCTCGGTTCACTACGGGGCCAATGCCAAGAATGGCGATTTTTTCTCCGTCTGCCAGTTTTTCACCTTTTCCGACAGGGAGTTTTTCCCAGTCTGCGTTTTTCCAGTCGGTGCCTTCTCCTGTTCCTCTGGGATATCTTATGATATAAGGGCCTGATTCAATGAATAGTCCGGTGTACATGAGATTTTTCAGCTCTGTTTCATTTCTCGGAGAGGAGATGATGGCTTCAGGAATACTTCTGTAGGCGGCCATATCAAAGGCTCCTTGGTGGGTTGCCCCGTCTTCGCCAACTAATCCGGCCCGGTCAAAGCAAAGGACCACTGGCAGATGTTGGAGTGCGATATCGTGGATGATTTGGTCGTATGCTCTCTGTGAAAAGGAAGAATAGATGTTGCAGAAGGGCTTCATTCCGGCTGCTGCCAATCCTGCAGAAAAGGTGACGGCGTGTTCTTCTTCAATGCCGACATCAAAAAATCGGTTTGGTTTCTGATTCGCAAAGATGGTCATGCCGCAACCTGTGCACATGGCAGGCGTGATGCCGGTGACTCTGTCGTCCATGTCGGACAGTTCCAAAAGCACTTCACCGAAGACATCTTGATATCTGCTGGCTTTATAGTTGCTGGCAATTCTTTTAAAAGTATTGAGATCGTATTTCCCGGGAGCGTGCCAAGTGGTGGGATCATTTTCAGCTGCTTTCAATCCTTTTCCTTTTTGGGTGATGGCATGCAGTATTTTCGGTCCTTTGATGTCCTTGAGTTTTCCCAATATTTCGACGACTTGTTCAATATTGTTGCCGTTGATTGGGCCGAAGTAGCGGAATCCGAGGGATTCGAAGAAGGCGCCTCCAGATTTGCGTACGAGATTGGATTTGGCATCAATGGTGCATTTCTGGAGCATGTTGCGGAGTTTTCCTGCACCCATTCTGTTCCAAATGTGCGACTTGATCTTATTGTAATTGGGATTAGTCGTCAATTTTAAAAGATAGTCATGGACAGACCCGATATTCTTGTCAATGGACTGGTTGTTGTCGTTGAGAACAATCAGCAGGTCTGTATCTTTTGCGTTGTTGAGTCCTTCCATCGCAAGACCGCCGGTCATGGCTCCGTCGCCGATAAAAGCAATGACATGAGATTTCTTGCCCAACATCTTGTTCGCTTCGGCAATGCCCAGGGCTGAAGAGATGGAGGTGGAGGAGTGTCCGGTACCGAAAGCGTCATAATCGCTTTCATCCCGGTTCGGGAAACCGCTGATGCCTTCTTTGGTCCTGTTTTTTTTGAACAGTTCTTTTCTTCCTGTCAAAATTTTGTGGGCATAAGCCTGATGTCCGACGTCAAATACGATTTTGTCTTCAGGAGTATTGAAGACATAGTGCATTCCTACAACCAGTTCAACAGCTCCGATACTGGATCCCAGATGACCTGGATTGGTCGCACAACATTTGATGATATAGTCTCGAATCTCATCACAGATTTCAGGAAGATCGCTGATTTTTTGCTTTCTTAAATCTGAGGGTGAATCAATCTGTTCCAGATATTTATATTCTTTCATCATTTCCATAGTCTGACGTGAGATAGAATTTGCAGTTTCTCAATTGATTATTCTGCAATTATAAACAAAAAAACATAACTTTGTATGTTTGCGGGTGGCTGTGTTGTGACAACATCATGCCTTTTTCCGTCTTTTATTATGCAAATTTAACATTAAAATTATAAATTGATATGACAGAAACAGTGAAGAAATTGATGAATGATTATCCTGCCGTCAGATGGGCAGCTCTCATTCTTATAGCCTTGATGATGTTCTTCGGCTATATGTTCGTAGACGTGATGTCTCCTCTCCAGTCCATGCTTGAAACTCAGAGAGGTTGGAATTCAACTGTATTCGGCACCTATGCGGCTTCTGAATACATCTTGAATGTCTGTGGCTTTCTGATACTTGCAGGTATTATCCTTGACAAGATGGGAATCCGTTTTACTGGTATTCTTTCCGCATCTTTGATGTTTGGTGGCGCCCTCATCAAATATGTCGGCATCTCAGAATGGTTCCAGACCACAGCAATGTGTGAGTGGTTGAATTCATGGTGGGTAGCTGTTCCTGGTAGTGCCAAGATGGCTTCTCTAGGATTCATGATTTTCGGTTGTGGTTGTGAAATGGCAGGTACGACTGTTTCCAAATCGATTGCCAAATGGTTTAAAGGTAAAGAAATGGCACTTGCAATGGGTGTTGAGATGGCCATTGCCCGTGTGGGCGTATTTGCAATCTTTTCCATTAGTCCGATGATCGCTGCCAAGATGGGTAATATTCAGGCTCCAGTAGCGTTTTGTACTGTTTTGTTGCTGATTGGCTTAATCAATTACATTATCTTTTCAGTGATGGATACCAAGTTTGACAAACAGTTGGCAGCTGCCGATGTCGCTTCAGAAGAAGAGTCTTCTGATGAGGAATTCCATCTTTCTGATTTGAAGCAAATCCTTGCCTCCAGAAGTTTTTGGGTAGTTGCTTTGTTGTGTGTATTGTATTATTCTGCCATTTTTCCATTCCAAAGATATGGTGCAAATATGCTTCAGTGCAACTTGGACGGTATTTCACCTCAAGCTGCTGCTGAAATTTTCAGATGGTTCCCAATCGGTGCCGCTGTCATCACTCCATTTCTGGGTTATTTCCTGGACAAGAAAGGAAAGGGGGCCACAATGCTTATTTTTGGTGCTTTGTTGCTGATTGTCTGTCATTTGGTATTCGCATTCGTTTTGCCTGCCACGCATAGTAAGCTGCTCGCTTATTCCACAATTGTCATTCTAGGTATCAGTTTTGCTTTGGTTCCTGCTGCGTTGTGGCCTTCTGTTCCCAAAATTATTGATGAGAAGATTCTCGGATCTGCTTATTGCCTGATCTTTTGGGTACAGAATATCGGACTTTGCTTTGTCCCTGTCCTGATTGGAAGTGTGCTTGCTGCTGTTAATGCGAATAATCCGGCAGTGATTGCAGCTCAAGCGGCCAATGCAGAATTTGTTCCCTATGATTATACGATTCCGCTTGTTATTTTTGCTGGTTTCGGTGTCCTGGCATTGGTTATAGCCCTTTACCTCAAAGCTCTTGACAAAAAACGTGGTCTGGGTCTTGAACTTCCAAATATTCAAGACTGATGTCTCAGATAATCAATAAAAAGCAGGAGAACAGGGCGGCCTGGTGGGTCGCCCTTGCTTGTTTGGTAGTGCCGATGTTCGCATCCTATTTCTTTGACGACATCTTCTCTACTTTGTCCCAACTTTTCAAGAATCCTGAACTGCTGGAGTTGGGATGGGATTCTGCGGACTACGGTTTCTATGCAGGAGGGTATTCTTTTCTTTGTGTTTGTGGCGGACTGATTGTCTGTGGCATTCTTTTGGACTTTTTCGGGGTCCGGCTCATCGGTTCCATTTTCGTGGGATTGATGTTGCTTGGGGCAGGAATCGTTACTTTTGCCATTACAGCGGGGTTTGCACCCAAGACATCTCTGAGTATTGCATATGTAGGCTGTATGCTATTTGGTTTGGGTAGTGAAATTGCAGGTATTGCGGTCACTCGTTCCATTGCCAAATGGTTCAAAGGAAGAAATGTTGCTTTCGCTATGGCTCTTCAATTGGCCATAGCCCGTTTGGGAACAGCCGTCGCATTCGTATTGTCACCTGTCCTTGTTTCACAGAAAGCGGCCGGTGAAATGTATTCGCTTGCAGAAACTGCCAGACCAGCTTTCGTGGGGTTGTCTCTGATTCTTGCAGGGGCGGTCTTATGGAGTGTTTTTGTTGTGATGGATTATAAGTTTGATAAGAGGACAGGAGAAGGGGAGCAGAAGGGGAGTGTCAAGGATGAGGATCAGTTCCGTTTTTCTGATATTTTGAAATTAGTGGTCAATCCTCGTTTTATCATGGTGGCGCTGCTTTGTATGTTTTTCTATTGCTGTATCACCTCTTTCAAAAAGTTTGGTACAGCTATCGTCATCCCTCGTTTTGGAATGGATATTGATTTTGCCAAGTGGGTGATAACAATGATTCCGTTCTTTACTGTTGTGTTCAGTCCTTTGTTCGGTGCTCTGGTGGACAAGAAGGGAAAAGCCACTTCCTGGATGATCCTCGGATCGGTCTTGGTGCTGATTGCGCATCTTCTGTTGGCCTTCGGGCCACAGGGCAAGCCTTTCTATGGATATTTGGCCATTGCTATTCTCGGAGTAGGATTTTCTCTGGTACCAGCTGCCATGTGGCCTTCTGTGCCGAAAATCGTTCCTGAAAAAAATCTTGGAACGGCATTCTCTCTTTTGTACTGGATTCAGAATATCGGTCTTTTGTCGGTTCCTATTCTGGTCGGCAACATTTTCAAAAATATGATTGTTGAGTCTGGTAATGTGGCACAAGAAGCTGCTGCTGCGGTTCATGCAGAGTATCTCTTTATTTCTTTAGCCGTTGTGGCCATTGTAGTTGCGGTCAGTTTATACTGTTCTTCCCGTAGACATCCAGAATTGTCTCTGGATGAACCGGCCAGGCAATGATTGCAGAAAATGCATAACGAAGAGGAGGCCCAAAATCTTTGGACCTCCTCTTCGTTATGCATAAGTTATTTTTTTGAAGGAGAGCTACCTCTCTATAGTTGCTTCTCGGTCTGGGCCTACAGAAATGATCTTGATCGGTACTCCGAGATATTCTTCCATGAAATGGATGTAGTCCTTGAATTCTTTTGGCATCTCTTCTTCGGAACGGATTCCGGTGAGGTCACAGTGCCAGCCCTTGAATTCTGTATAGACCGGCTGGATTTCTGTGGCGATGTCAAATGGAACCTGTTTGGTTTCTTTTCCATCTACAATGTAAGAGGTGCAGACTTTGATGGTCTCGAATGAATCAAGACAATCGGATTTCATCATGATGAGGTCTGTGACACCGTCAAGGGTGACGACATATTTCAAGGCGACCAGATCCAACCAGCCACAACGGCGGGGACGACCAGTGACGGCTCCGAATTCATGACCGATTTTACGGATTTTTTCACCTGTCTCGTCAAAGAGTTCTGTCGGGAAAGGTCCACTGCCTACCCGGGTGCAATATGCTTTGAAAATACCGAATACACGGCCGATCTTGGAGGGGGCGACACCCAATCCGGTGCAGGCTCCACCTACTGTAGTATTGGAAGAAGTGACAAAAGGATAGGAACCGTAGTCAATGTCAAGCAGGGAACCCTGTGCTCCTTCTGCCAGCATCGGCTTGTTCTCCAGCCATTCGTTCACATAATATTCGCAGTCAATGAGCTGGAAAGTCTTGAGGAATTCGATGGCTTCCAACCATTTGGCGTCTTCTGCATGAGGATCGCATTCGTAGTGGAGATCCTTCAGCATCTGGATGTGTCTGGCCTGCAGGGCGGCGAGCTTCTCCATGAAATCAGGAGCGAGGATATCTCCGACTCTCAGTCCATGACGGCTGACTTTGTCGGTGTAGGTAGGGCCGATTCCTCTCAGGGTGGAACCGATCTTTCCTTTGCCTGCGGCTGCTTCGTTGGCGGCATCCAGCAATCTGTGTGTCGGAAGGATCAAGTGGGCTTTCTTGGAGATGAGCAGCTTGTCTTGAGTATGGATACCTACTTTTTCAGTAATGTTTTCACATTCTTCTTTGAATTCAATAGGGTCCAGCACTACGCCGTTTCCGATGATATTGGTAGAGCCTTCTCTGAAAATACCGGATGGAATCGCTCTGGCTACAAAGCTCTTTCCATCGAATACAAGAGAATGTCCGGCATTGGGACCGCCCTGGAAACGAGCGATTGCAGGGTATCTGCCTGCAAGTACATCCACAATCTTACCTTTTCCTTCATCTCCCCATTGGAGACCAAGAACGACATCAAGTTTCATAATATTCTTATTTGTTTAATTGTTACTTTCTCTAGAATGGAAGATCGTCATTTTCATCTTCCTGTGGGGCTGCTGGCCGCTGCGGAGCAAAGCCGGCAGGTGCTTGTGGCGCATAGGTCTGCTGCGGAGCGAAACCGGCAGGTGCCTGCGGTGCATAGGACTGCTGTGGAGCGTAAGTCTGCTGGGCAGGCTGCTGAGGGGCATAACCTGGCTGTGACAGTGGCTGCTCCTGTCCGTCACCTCTCTTGCCGAGAAGCTGGAGAGCGTCGGCGACGATTTCAGTCGTGTATCTCTTGTTTCCGGTCTGGTCTGTCCAGCTGCGGGTGCGGATGCGGCCTTCAATATAGACTTGGGTGCCTTTCCGTACAAATTTTTCCACTACATCGGCCAGACCTCTCCAGACGACAATGTTGTGCCATTCAGTGTTCTCATGAACTTCACCATTGCGGTCCTTGTATCTTTCAGATGTGGCTAGAGGAAAAGAGGCGACCTTGGTCGCATTGCTGTTGTTGGAGGAATTTTCAAGGTAACGTACTTCGGGATCTTTACCAACGTTACCGATTAGCATTGCTTTGTTTAGTGACATGACTGATTGTTTTTAGTCCATGCAAGATAGTGAAAAAATGTATCATTTCCCTTTGGGACGGAGAATATTTAAATGGAATTTTCCATTTCCCGTAGGGAGGGATGTCTGCCGGTCATGATGCTGTATCCGCTGAGCGCCTGATAGAGGAGCCAACGGAGGCCTGAGATATAGATTCCGCCGGCCTGCATGATCTGGATGATCTTTTCGGGGCCGAAGGACGGGCAGGTGTAGTTGGCTTCCAGGAAAATCTTGCCTGGAGTGATCTTTCCCGGTTCCATTTCTCCCATCAGGTCATCATGGGTCAGTTTCTCCAGGGCCTCTATGGCGACTGGCAGGGTGTAGATGATGAGGTCGCACTCCTTGACGGCCGGGACGAAGTCAGTAAGCGGGTCTGCAATGAAATGGTATTCCGGCAGGCCGGTGGACAGGGTCTGGGCCTTTTCCAGGGTGCGGTTCATGATGGTGGTTTCAAATCCCATTTCGGCGGCTGCGATGGCGGCTGCCTTGCCTGCACCGCCGCAACCGATGACCAGTGCCTGTGGGGTGTAGCTGTATCTTGTGTGAAGCTGTGATTTGCAGAACTGGTGGACTTTGATGTAGGCTTTCTCCTTGTACAGTTCATCAAATTCGGCGACAATTCCCGGAAAGAGGGTTTCTGCGACGCTCAGGATCACGCCTGTGAAATCGGTATTGTGCGCTTCAATTCCTTGGGCGGTCTTGACGAGCAGATTGGTGGCTCCTATCTTGTAGCAGGGGCCGGACAGATTGCCTTTCCCTTTGGCCATCTGTTCAAAGACTTTCTTGAAGGCCTGCTCCTTGAATGGCGCGGTCACGTTGACGGCCTGGTAGTCTTCCATGAATTTCTGGAAGGAGGCTTCGAAGTCTTCGCCTTCAATGAGGTCAAAAGTATATTCATTCCGGTATCCGGCACTGAAGAGTGCAGGGCTGAGGGATTCGGCAATCGGATTGCCGACAAGACCAAATTTATCCATATTCATTTTTATTTGCTGGAACGCTGTCTCACTGCTTCGAACAGCAGAATGGAAGCGGAGACGGAAACGTTGAGGGAATCGGCTTGTCCTGCCATTGGAATGCGTATATGGGCATCTGCGGCAGTCCTCCACAAATCGGTCAGACCAGTTGCTTCCGTTCCCATGACAATGGCTGTTCCACACGTCATATCCGTATTGTAATAGGGTTGGGAGTCTTGCAGCTGGGCAGTATAAATCTTTATTCCTTTCTGCTTGAGCCAGTTGATGGTCTCTTCTGAAGAGGCAATGGCAATCTGTCTGGAGAAGATGGCTCCCGTGCTGGAGCGGACAATGTTGGGATTGTAGAGGTCGGTGAGGGGATCGCATATGATAACCGCATCTGCACCTGCCGCATCTGCACTGCGCAATATCGCACCTAGGTTGCCAGGTTTTTCGACGGCTTCCAGAACAGCAATGAGGGGTTGTCTGCTAAGCCATATGTCTTCCAGTTTTCTTTCCTGGCATTCAAATTCAGCAGTCACTCCTTCCGTCCCGCCTCGATAGGCGATTTTTGTGTACAGGAATGCAGGGACCAGCACCATCCCGCATTTCGGATTGGCTTTTTCAGCTAGTTTTGAAAGGGCATGCAATTTTTCCTCCCCCATGATTTCTCCACAGAGGAAGAGCGTCTTTGGAAGGAAGCCTGCTTCAATGCCTCTTTCCACTTCTCTGTATCCTTCCACTACGAAAAGGTTCATCTCCTTTCTGAGTCTTGATTTTTCAAGCAGGTTGGAGAGAGTCTTGATTTTCGGATTGTTGGCCGACGTGATTGTTTCTATCCTCATCATCTTCTTCGTGCCGTTTCTTGTTCAGGCAGTGCAAAAATAACACAAAAAATAGGATGAACTATTGTCATCCTATTCAATTATAAGGAAATGCAGAGAATTATTCTGCATTCTCGTTGTTTTCTTTCTTTGCAAACACTTCCGGTCTCATTTGAGGGAAGAAGAGAACATCCTGGATGGTACTTTGGCCGGTCATGAACATGGTCAAGCGGTCAATTCCGATACCCAGTCCTGAGGTTGGAGGCATACCGTATTCCAGTGCCCTGACAAAGTCATAATCCACGAACATGGCTTCGTCATCACCATTGCTCTTGAGCCTGGCCTGTTCTTCGAAGCGGTTGAGCTGGTCAATCGGGTCATTCAACTCTGAATAGGCGTTGGCCAATTCTTTTCCACAGACAAAGAGCTCGAAACGCTCAGTCAGGGCGGGGTCCTCGCGATGACGTTTTGAAAGCGGAGACATGGCAACCGGGTAGTCAATGACGTAGGTTGGGTTGATGAGCTTGTCTTCGCAGAATGTTCCGAAGAGAGCGTCAATCAGCTTGCCCTCTCCCATGTTGTCGTCAATTTCGACATGAAGACGGTTGCAAGTCTCTCTCAACTGGCTTTCGTCCATACCCTTGATGTCCACGCCTGCATATTCCTTGATGGCATCTCTCATGGTGAGTCTTCTGTATGGAGCCTTGAAGTCCACTTCATGTTCGCCAATCTTCACTTTGGTAGTGCCGTTGACTTCTGTAGAAATCTTCTCCAGCAGTTTCTCCACGAATTCCATCATCCAAATGTAGTCTTTGTAAGCTACGTAGATTTCCATACAGGTGAATTCTGGATTATGGGTCTTGTCCATGCCTTCATTGCGGAAGTCTTTTGCAAATTCATAGACACCGTTGAAGCCACCGACAATCAATCTCTTCAAGTAAAGTTCATTGGCAATCCTTAAGTAGAGAGGAATGTCCAATGCGTTGTGGTGGGTGATGAACGGTCTGGCTGTCGCACCGCCAGGGATAGCCTGGAGGATAGGGGTTTCCACTTCGAGACAGCCTGCGTTGTTGAAATATTCTCTCATGACAGCCATGATTTTGGCTCTCTTGAAGAATACGTCCTTGACCTGAGGGTTCACCACGAGATCCACATATCTTTGTCTGTATCTGAGTTCCGGGTCAGTAAAGGCATCATGAACTTTTCCGTCTGCTTCTTTGACGATAGGAAGCACTTTCAATGACTTGCTCAGGACAGTCAGTTCTTTCGCATGGATGGAAAGCTGGCCGGTCTGGGTGATGAAAGCATAGCCTTTGATACCGATGATGTCACCGATGTCAAGCAATTTCTTGAAAACGGTGTTGTACATGGTTTTGTCTTCGCCTGGGCAAATTTCGTCTCGCTTGACATAGACTTGGATTCTGCCATCCTGATCCTGCATTTCCATAAAGGAAGCGGCTCCCATGATTCTACGGGACATGATTCGACCTGCAATGCAGATATCTGTCAGATTGCCTTTTTCCGAATCATATTCTTTCTTGATGCTGTCGGTTGTTGCATTTACGGGATATAATGGTGCCGGGTATGGTTCTATACCCAGTTCTCTTAACTTGGCCAGAGACTCTCTTCTGCCTATTTCCTGTTCGCTAAGTTCAATATTTGCCATAGTAATGATATTTAACATACAAAAGTAATACTTTATATTCTTATATTAAAACAAAAAAGGTATCTTTGTGTACTATGACTAAGGAGAGGAAATGGATTTTGAAATCTTCGGCAGACCCTGCGAACGTTGAACAGCTGTCTGCTGAATTGGGCATTGACCCTGTTCTGGCGACTCTTCTGGTGCAGCGAGGTATCAGAACTTTCGAACAGGCGCGCTCTTTTTTCCGCCCCAATCTGGCGAATATCCACGATCCTTTCCTGATGAAGGATATGGACAAGGCCGTCGCAAGACTGAAGAAGGCTATCGTCGGGGGAGAAAAGATTCTGGTTTACGGTGATTATGACGTGGATGGAACCACGGCCGTCGCTCTGGTGTATTCGTTCTTGAGAAATCTTACAGGAAAAGTTGATTTCTACATTCCGGACCGTTATGAAGAAGGATACGGTGTATCCATCAAGGGGTTGGATTGGGCGGCAGCCAATGATGTCAGTCTGGTCATCACTTTGGATTGTGGCATCAAGGCCATTGACAAAGTGGATTATGCGGCTTCCAAAGGAATGGACGTGATCATCTGTGATCATCATCTGCCTGATGAGGAGCTTCCTCATGCCGTCGCCGTGCTGGACCCGAAACGGGAGGATGATTCCTATCCGTTTGATGATTTGTGCGGCTGCGGTGTCGGTTTCAAGCTGGTGCAGGCTTATTCTCAGGTGAATGGTATTCCTTTTGAAGAACTGACCCCTCTGCTTGACCTGCTGGCAGTGAGCATTGCATCCGATCTGGTATCTGCCGTAGGGGAGAATCGCATTCTTGCCTATTTCGGACTGCAGCAGCTGAATCATAACCCTCGTTGCGGTCTTCTCGCCATCATGAATCTGGCGAATCTGGAGCCTTCCCATGTCACTATTGATGACATCGTCTTCAAGATAGGTCCTCGTATCAATGCGGCCGGCAGAATGGAGACAGGCCGGTTGGCCGTTGAACTTCTGACCGCTTCAGATGACCGTACTGCGCGTATCATCGGCAGTCAGATCAATGACAACAACAATGAGCGGAAGAGCATTGACAGGGAGATAACGGTAGAGGCGCTTGAAATGGTCGAGAACGGCAAGTGCATTTCAAGCAAGCATGCCACTATCGTGTACAATCCGAATTGGAACAAAGGTGTCGTGGGTATTGTTGCCTCCCGTCTTGTGGAGGCTTTCTACAAGCCGACTTTTGTGCTTACCAAATCCAATGGATTCGTGACCGGTTCGGCCAGAAGCATCAAGGGATTCGACCTGTATGATGCCATCGAGAGCAATTCCGATCTGCTGGAAAACTTTGGTGGACATATCTATGCGGCTGGTCTGACGATGAAAGAGCAAAATCTTCCTGAATTCGCCGCCAGGATTGAAAAATATGTCAGTGAACACATCACTGAACAGATAGCCACTCCTGTGATTGAAGTGGATTCCCGTCTGGATTTCGCACAGATCACCCCTAAGTTCTTCCGTATCTTGAAACAGTTCCAGCCATTCGGACCAGGAAACCAGGCTCCTGTCTTTGTGACGGAAAATGTCTATGATGATGGCAACGGGCGCAAGGTTGGGCCGGCAGGTCAGCACTTGAAACTGAGCCTCATCCAGGAGTCACAGCCATATAACCGTATTCCGGCCATCGGCTTCAACATGACTGAGTATTTCAATCATATCAAGAGCGGAAACCCTGTGGATATCTGTTATTCCGTAGTTGAAAATTATTATCGCGGCAATTCTACCATCCAGCTCCGTCTGAAAGACATCAAGGAGCGTGATGATTTTGTCTAGAGAGTGTGCAGAATCTGATCAGCGATTTCGTGATAGAGGAGTCCGTCGACGTCAATGATGATATCGGCGGATTTTTCATAGAGGGCCTCGCGTTTTCCCAACAGTTCGGTGACGCGGCTTCTCAGATCATGTCCTTTGAGAAGAGGACGGTGCTCGGTGCGGCCTTCCAGATCACAGACCAGTTCGTCCACGCTTGCCCGCAGATAGAAACACCGGCAATAGTTCCTGACCAGTTGAGCGGCAGCTTCTTGGGTCAGGGTACCTCCACCAAGACATAAGATGAGCGCCGTTTTCTGCCGAGAAGAGTTATCCACAATTTGTGGATAACTCTCAAAGATTTCGTGCAATGCCTTCAATTCCATCTGACGGAAGGTCGCTTCTCCATCTGTGCTGAATATTTCGGGGATGGTCCGTCCGGTCATCTGGCAGACATAATCGTCCAAGTCCACCAATTCGCAAGAAAGAAGCCTTTTGAGCTCCTTTCCTACACTGCTTTTTCCGCAGCCCATAAATCCTGTCAATGAAATTATCATGGTATGTTCTTCTAGAGATTGAAGAGGGTCGGCTCTTCCATATCTTCGTCGTCAAAGTCATCTTCCGGATCTTCTTCCGGTTTTTCTGTCTTCGGCTCGGCAGGTTTCTCCATATTTTCCTTGACAATCTTGTCGTATCCGTTCTCTACTTCCATCTCCGGTACTTCCGCCTCTTCCGCTTCTTCGGTCTCTGGAAGATCTTCTTCTTCCTCTTCCTCAATCAGGTCATCTTCCGGTTTGTGGAGCGGCTCGATGAATTTCACTTCTCCAATTTCATAGGAACTGCACATCTTTCCTTTGGCGGCGACTCCTTTCTTGGCGATGAATTCTTCCGCCTCCACGATTTCATCGTCCCGATGCGCCTGTTTGCCATCGAAGGTGATGTTGAATCTCGGATGAAGGTCATCAGACAGATCCACCAGATAGGAGTTCCTTGCTTCTGAGATGAATGGAGTCGGATTGTTGTCGCTCTGGATGAAGGAGAATCTCTTGACATAGAAAGTCTTGGCTTTTCCGTCATAGTAGAGGGCGGTGTAGGTCTTCTCCTCATCCAGTTTCTCAATTTTCAGCACTTCCCCCTGGTAACGGTTGCTCAGGTCAAATGAGGTTGTGTAGAAGGTTCCGTCCTTGAAGATGGCCAGAATTTTGTCTTCTCCCTCAAATTCACCCAGATAGAGTCCTCTCTGGTCTTCGTTGAGGCGTTGGACATCCGCATCGTACCAAATGTCTTTTCCTCCGATGGTGGAGATTCCTTTGGCTTTGAGGCTGATTTTCTGAATCAAGTTCTTGGTCACTTGGTTTCCTCTGGCCGCTTTGCCCTTGATTGCCAATTCTGAGAAATCATATTCAAGGTGGAGCTTCTTGAGTTTCGGTCTTGGTCTGAGATTGATTTTGACGGTCTCGGCTTCTCCATTGTGATTGACCGTGAACCATACCAGATGTGAACCCGGTTTACCCTGAGTAATGTCATATTCCTTGTCACGGGTGACGCTGGTGATGGCAAATCTCTTGGCGTAATAGACGCTGGTCTTGCCATCCTTGTAGATGGCGTTGTAGATGGTTCGGTCATCTCCACGGTTGAACAGGCCGACATATTGCAGGTCTTCCCAAAAGAAAGCCTTTTCGCTTACTTTGGTGACTTGATATTTGCCGTCTTTCCCAATCACGATAATCTCTGAAATTTCCGAGCAGTCACAGATATATTCCCCTTCGTCGTCTTTCTTCAGGCCGATGCCGACGAAACCAGCCTTGAAATTGGCATAGAGTTTCTCGTTTTTGTTGACCACCTTGGTGGCTGCAATACTCTCGAAACTGGAAATCTCTGTCTGACGAGGGAAGTTCTTTCCATATTTCTTCTTCAGTCCAGCAAACCAGTCGACAGTATATTCCGTCAGATGTTCCAGTTTGTCCTGGACATCTGTGATCTGTTCTTCCAGCTTCAGAATCTTTTCATCTATGACTTTGGTGTCAAATTTGGAAATTTTTCGGACAGGTTTTTCAACTAGTTTGAGGATATCCTCCATCAGAATGTCACGTTTCATCGTGGACTGGTATTCCTTCATCTTTGAAAAAACTTCTCCAATCTGGATTTCCCAGGTTTTCTGGTCTTGTTCGAGAATCTTGTAGATTCTGTTTTCAAAGAAAATCTTTTCAAGAGAGGTGTAGTGCCAGTCATCCTCCAATTCTCCCAACTTGATTTCAAGTTGCCTGCCGAGCAGATTCTTTGTATGCTCGGTGTCATAAATCAGAATATCCTTGACACTGAGGAAGTTTGGCTTGTTGTCTTTGATGACACAGGCATTCGGATTGATGTTGACCTCGCAGTCGGTGAAGGCGTAGAGGGCATCGATGGTTTTGTCTGGAGAAACGTCGTTCGGAAGATGGATGATGATTTCCACCTTGTCGGTGGTCATGTCTTCAATCTTTTTGATCTTGATCTTTCCGTGTTCCTTGGCTTTCAGGATAGAATCAATCAAGACATGGGTGGTCTTGCCATATGGCAATTCGGTCACCATGATCGTGTTCTTGTCAATCTTCTCGATTTTGGCTCGGACCTTGACAGAACCGCCTCGCTTGCCTTGCATGTATTTGGAACAGTCTGCAAAACCTCCAGTAGGAAAGTCTGGAAAAATCTCGAAATCATTTCCTTTCAGGATATCGATGGAAGCATCAATCAGTTCGTTGAAGTTGTGCGGAAGAATCTTGGATGCCATACCCACAGCGATACCTTCGGTACCCTGGGCAAGCAATAGGGGAAAACGGACAGGCAGTTCGATCGGTTCCTTGTTCCTGCCGTCGTATGAAGTCATCCAGTTGGTGATCTTCGGGTCGAAAATCACTTCTTTGGCAAAGCCGCTCAGTCTGGCTTCGATATATCGGGGCGCTGCATTGCTGTCACCGGTAAGGATGTTTCCCCAGTTACCCTGACAGTCCACAGCGTAGCCTTTCTGACCGATCTGGACAAGGGCTCCCAGAATACTCTGGTCTCCATGCGGGTGATACTGCATCGCCTGACCGACAATGTTGGCCACTTTGGTGTAGTTGCCGTCATCCATATTGTACATGGCATGCAGGACACGCCTCTGTACAGGTTTCAGGCCGTCTACGATGTGTGGGACAGCTCGTTGGAGTATGACATAAGAGGAATAGTCGAGGAACCACTCCTTGAACATTCCAGATAATTTGAATTTGTGGCTGTTGTCGCTTAGAATCTTGCTGTATTTCCCGGATTCCTTGGCGTTCTCTTCGTCCAGAACCTCTTCTTCCTGTTCTTGGTCATCCAAAAATTCGCCATCCTGTTCCTGGTCTAGTCCTTCCTCTTTGATATCGTCCTTGTCTACGCTCATCTCTAGTTTTCTTAGTAAGTTGCTTAATCTGTCAAATTAGTCTTACAATATACGAAAAATATAATTTTCCCCAAAATGGCTACTGTTCGTAACCGAATTTGCGCAGTTCTTTCCTGCTTTCACGCCAATCTTCGTCAACTTTGACGTAGAGATGCAAGAAGACTTTCTTCTGGAAGAATTCTTCCATCTCTATTCTGGATCGGGTTCCCAAACGCTTCAGTGCCGTACCTCCTTTGCCGATCAGAATTCCTTTCTGGGAATTTCTCATGACATTGATGATGGCATTGATGTCGTATCTTTCTTCCCCCTCCTTGAAACTTTCGATTTCCACTTCACAGCAGTAAGGAATTTCCTCATTGTAGTTCAAGAGGATGTTTTCACGGATAATTTCAGAGGCGAAGAAACGGAGGTTCTTGTCAGTGAATGCATCTTTGTCAAACCAGGCCGGTGATTCCGGCAGAGCGTTGACGATGGTGTCCATGATGCGTTGGAGATTGAATTTTTCTTTTGCTGAAACCGGAATGATTTCCGCCTTCGGCAAATCATCATGCCACTTTTCCATGAGAGATTTCACTTTCTCCTGGTCGCTCAGGTCAATCTTGTTGATGATGACGATGACCGGACATTCCAGATTCTCCAGCTTGCTGATATATTCAGCATTTTTGTCCGCTTTCTCCACAACATCTGTTACATAGAGGATGATGTCTGCATCGCCGATGGCGGTGTTGACAAAGTCCATCATGTTCTTCTGCAGACGGTAGTTCGGCTTCAGGATGCCAGGTGTGTCAGAATAGACAATCTGGTAATTTTCTCCATTGACGATGCCCATGATTCTGTGGCGGGTCGTCTGTGCCTTGGCAGTCACGATAGAGATGTTCTCGCCGACCAGTGCATTCATAAGAGTAGATTTGCCAACATTCGGGTTACCGATGATGTTGACAAATCCAGCTCTATGTTTCGTATTCAAAACTGTTTTTTCCATAGACTACAGGTATGCACCCATTTTCAACAGATTCGCTTCGCCTTCTGTGAGGAATCTCCAGTCTCCCTTCTTGATGCCTTTTTTGGTCAGACCTGCGAAATAAACACGGTCCAGCGCCTTTACATCATAGCCGAGAGACTCGAAAATTCTTCTGACAATACGGTTCTTTCCGGAATGGATCTCGATGCCGATCTTTCTGTGGTCCTCATTGTCAATGAATTCCAGTTCGTCAGCTTTGATCTCGCCGTCGCCCAGAACGATGCCGTCCAGAATCTTCTGGAAATCTTCATCGGTCAAGGCATGGTCCAGAATTACCTGATAGATCTTCTTTTTCTCGTAAGAAGGATGGGTCAGTTTCTCTGCGATGTCGCCATCGTTGGTGAACATGAGGACACCGGTGGTGTTCTTGTCCAGACGGCCTACAGGGAATACTCTGTATTTGCAGGACTTGAGCAGGTCCATGACTGTCTTGTCTGCATGTGGATCGCTTGCGGTAGTCACATATCCCTTCGGCTTGTTCATTACGATATAGACCTTCTCTTCACCTTTGAGTCTTTCTCCGTTGAAACGGATGTCATCTTTGAGCACATTGATCTTGGTTCCTAGTTCGGTAACCACTTCACCGTTGACTGTCACTACGCCTGCCTGGATGAACTGGTCTGCTTCTCTACGGGAGCATACACCTGAATTGGCGATGTATTTGTTCAAACGGATTTCCTCCTGGATTGGAGTTGGAACGTAGTCATTGTCAGAGTATTCCATTGAGCTGAGCTGTGGTTTGCGGTTGATCATGTTGTTGATTCCGCTCTCCTCGCTCTCATTGAAACCGAATTCATTTCTCTTTCTTGGAGCTCCAAATTTGGATCTGCCATTGGATGGGAAACGGTTGCTCTTGAACCTGCTGTCTCCACCGAAGTTTCTTCCTCCTTGTCTTCTGTCTCCACCGAAGCTTCTGCGTTCTCCTCTTTCTGAATTGCCAGAGAAGCGGTGTTCTCTTCTGTCGGTGCTGCCATAGCTGCTTCTTCTCTCAGAATTGCCATAGCTTCTTCTTTCAGATGAACCGTAGGAACTTCTTCCCTCCTGATTTCTATCGCCATTGAAGCTTCTGCGTTCTCCTCTTTCAGAGTTGCCGTAGCCACCTCTTCTTTCGGAGTTGCCGTAGCCACCTCTTCTTTCGGAGCTGCCGTAGCCACCTCTCCTTTCGGAGCTGCCGTAGC
>JAHHQQ010000031.1 GCA_020026275.1 Bacteroidales bacterium | reverse complement strand
GATGACCGTGATCATTTAGCTTTTCGTGCACCGCAGGATGATCCCGTTGATTATGGCTGGGGCCCTGGAAATGGCCGTCCTGTCTATTATGTGACAGGGGAACCTCAGGGATTGGGCAAATGGATCAACCGCAGCACAGGTGTCGCATCCGTGGCCGGCAAGTTCTCTTCCACCTTCGCCCTGGCCTCCGAACTCTATTCAGAGATCGATCCGGAATTTTCCAAGAAGTTGAAAGTAAAGGCAGAACAGGCCTATGACTACGCCGAAGAAAAGCCGGGCAACACCCAGACCTGCTGCCTGCGCTCTCCTTATTTCTATGAGGAGGACACCTATACCGACGACGTGGAACTCGCCGCCGCCACCTTCTACCATTATGGAAAAGGACAGCCTCACCGTTCGTATGACGAAGTCAAGAAGACAGGCGCTCCCGTCAAGGTGGCTGCCGCAGAGAAAGATGCCGCCGAATGGCTGAAAGCCGCCGACTACTGGGGCCAGCTCGAACCGGTCTCACCGTGGATGCAGCTCGGTACCGGCAGACACTACCAGTTCTATCCGTTCATCAACCTGGGCCACTATTACCTCGCCAAATGTGAAGAGCCGCTCATGGCCTCCAAATACCAGGGCTTCATGCGCCAGGGCCTCCAGTACCTTGCAGACCGCGCAGAAGGCGACCCGTTCCTGAACGGCATCCCATACATCTGGTGCTCCAACAACCTGACCTCCGCCGCCATCACCCATGCCCGTCTCTATCACAAGACCACGGGAGATGAAACCTACCTGGAAATGGAAGCTGCGCTGCGTGACTGGCTTCTCGGCTGCAACCCATGGGGGACCAGCATGATCATCGGTTATCCGGAAGGAGGCGAGGACGTGCCGGAGCAGCCTCACTCTGCCTTCACCGTTCTGGAAAACCGTCCTCCGAAGGGAGGTCTGCTCGATGGTCCGGTCTATCGGAGCGTCTTCCTCGACCGGGCCGGAGCCTGCCTGACCAAAGAAGATGCCTACGAAGTCTTCAACCACGGCATCGCCGTTTACCACGATGACAGCGGAGACTACGCCAGCAACGAACCGACCATGGACGGCACCGCCGGCCTGACCTACTATTTCGCCGCCAAAGAAGGACAGGGCCTCCAGCAGAAGAAGAGCGCCCGTCGCGCCCAAGTGGTCCGTGACACCGAAGGAGCCATCATCCGCATCAACCCCGACCAGAAAGACATCTATCTCGTCTTCACCGCCGACTCCCTCTTCAACGGAGTGGAAACCATCCTGAACACCCTCAAGAAGAACAAGATCCACGGTTCCTTCTTCCTCACCGGCAACTGTCTCCGCATGCCGGAACACGCCGCCCTGATCCGCCGCATGGTCAAAGAAGGCCACTATGTCGGAGGCCACTCTGACGGCCATCTGCTCTATGCGCCTTGGGAAGACCGCTCCGTCTGCCTGGTAACCCCGGACTCCCTTCGTGCCGATTTGGTACGCAACGCTCAGGAACTGGAACGCTTCGGCGTCACCAGAGAAGCCTCCCGCTGGTTCCTGCCACCATACGAGTACTACAACCAGGCCTGTGTCCACGTCATCGAATCCATGGGCTATCAGGTCGTGAACTACACGCCAGGCACCGCCACCCCTGCCGACTACACCATCCCGTCCATGAAGAGCTACCGTTCGTCCCAGGAACTGATCGACCGCCTCTACGCCTTCGAGAAATCCGAAACGCTCAACGGCGCCCTCCTCATGATCCACCCGGGAGTGCAGGAAGCAAGGACCGACCGCCTGTTCGACCGTCTGGGAGAAATCATCCGTCACCTCAAACGCAAAGGCTACCGGTTCTGCTCCCTCGCCGACGTACAGTAAACGCTTTCTATCCCCCCATACGGGAAATGTCCATATGGGGGAAAAAGCCCAAAGCGGTACACTTGCGGTACAATCGTGACTTCGGCATGTTGTTTGACACAAAATTGAATCTGGAGATTCAAATCGTGCAAAAATGAGTAAAGCGGTTACTGTCACCTCAGGCCAGAGATACACCAAAGAAGAGGAAATGTGGAACTCACTATCCCATGCTTTGGGCATCGTACTGGGCATAGCTGTCGGAACGTTCTTCATCATCCGGTATTTTCCGTTGACGGACTGGATCGGAAAAGCAAGCATTATCCTCTACCTGGTGGGCATGCTCTTTTCCTACATCACCTCGACCAGCTATCATGCCTGTCCTGCCAATACCATCCACAAGACGCGGCTCCGCAAATTTGACCATGCAGCCATCTACTGGCACATTGCCGGAAGCTATTCTCCCATCGCACTCATCGCAATGAGACATTCCGGCGCCTGGGGATGGACCATCTTCGGGATCATCTGGCTCTGCACCCTGGTCGGCACCGGCCTGAGTTTCCGCAAGATGAAGGAAATCAGCCATGTGGAAACCGTCTGCTATGTGGTCATGGGCCTGCTCATCGTCATTGCATTCAAGCCGCTGCTGGAAGCCGTTCCGCTCAAGAGCGTCCTCTGGATAGTGGGAGAAGGGGTCTGCTACATTACCGGATCCGTCTTCTATTCCATTTACAAGCGGAAATATCTCCATACGGTCTTCCACTTCTTTGTATTGGCCGGAACCGTCTGTCACATGATGGCCGTCTATACCATGCTGGAATACTGTTTGTAGAGACAACACCTCAACAAATATCATACAAAAGAACGCCGTACGGATGTCCGATTTCCGTGCGGCGTTCATCTTTTCCAGAGACACAAGTTTTCGCTAGTTCATCTGTCTTCTGACCATGCTTGCAAATATACCACCAGTTGCCTGCAGTTCTTCTGGGCGACCACTTTCCACGACCATGCCGTCCTGGATTACCACGACCTTGTCGGAATTTGTGACGGTACGCATTCTGTGCGCAATCACCAGCACCGTCTTGTCCTTCACCAGATTGGAAATGCTCTCCTGGATTTTTGTTTCGTTCTCTACATCCAAAGAAGCTGTAGCCTCGTCCAGCAGCACGATCGGAGCATCCTTCAGAAGAGCCCTGGCAATGGAAATCCTCTGACGCTCTCCACCGGACAAAGTAGCACCGTTCTCACCGATGACGGTCTGGTAACCTTGTGGCAACCTGGTCACGAACTCATCACATTGTGCCAGACGAGCGACCTGCAGCACTTCTTCATCAGAAGCCTCCCGGCGGCCGATCCTGATGTTCTCCATGACAGTGGCTTTGAAAAGCACCACATCCTGGAAGACCACCGCATAATTCTTCAGCAATGTCTCCGGTTCCACCTTGGAAATGTCCTGGCCTCCCAAAGTCACCTGGCCGCTGGAAGCATCCCAGAAACGGGCGGCCAGTTTCGCCACCGTACTCTTTCCACAACCGGAAGAGCCCACCAGGGCGGTAATTTCGCCTTGTCTCGCCGTAAAGGAAATGTCTTTCAGCACTTCTTTGCCTTCTTCGTAAGAAAAGCCGACATGCTTGAACTCAATGTCATAGGAAGACGGATCAAATTGGGTCGTACCTTGTTGAGCCGGCATATTGTTCATCTCCCGAATTCGTCTGATTCTCACGTCCAAGTAATTGAGCACTGCCATGTTGCTTATTACCTGCAATATAGGCGAGTAGATGGCCGTGCCCAGAATCAGGAAGACCAGGTATTTGAACAGACTGATCGATCCGGTATCCACCAGGAACGAACCCACCAGAATCACAGTTACCAGACCCAGTTTCAAGATGGCGTGTGCTCCGTTGATCAGTACGGAAAAAGACAGTTCCGTATGAGTACGAACCTTCTCGTATCTGCGAATGTCGCTTGAAAGCTTCTTCATGTAGTCTGCTTCACGATGATAAGCCTGCAGCTCCAGAACATTGTCCAGTCCCTCCTGTATGGTTTCGGTCACCACGCGCTTCTCCAGATAGTTTTTCTCATTGTTCCGAGTCGACTGGCGATGCGACAAGATGATCAGCAGCAATGACACTGGAATCACCCAGAACAAGGAAAGAGCCAATTGCCAATTGTAGAACATCAGACCTGAAGTAATCAGTATCGCACTGATGATGGAAGCGAACAGCTGTGGCACAGCATGCGAGAATGTATGCTCAAGTTCCGTGCAATCCTCCATGAGTGTCGCCGTCAGGTCCGACAGATTCTTCTCTCCGAAAAATGCCAGAGGAAGTTTGCGGAGCTTCTCGGCCAGATTGACCCGGCGCATCTCGCTCTCATTGTACACTCTCGTATAGACTGCATTGTATTGATGGTAACTTATCCAGAAAATAATGGCCATGAATACCAGACCGACAAGTATATAGACCCAAATACTCCAACTTGGGTGCATGAGCAGGCGGGTATCCTTTTGGATGCAGTCATTCAGAAACAGGAATATGAAGATACCTGGAAGCATCATGGCCAGATTGAGCAAGGTAGAAAGAACAATTCCTTTGATCAGATCTTTTGCGCCTTGCTCAGTCAACGCAAACCGGTCCGCTAATTTCTTAATCATGACAAACCTCCTCTTTTACAGATGAATCCTTCAAGGTCCAAGTGATGGACTTGTTGTACTTTTTCCACATGGAAGCATAATGGCCACCGGAAGCGACCAGCTCTTCATGCGTACCTCTTTCGGCTATGTGGCCTTCCTCAACCAATAAAATCTGGTCCGCATCCACGACACTGCTCAGACGATGTGCGATCATCAGCAGGGTTTTGCCCTTTGTCAGCTCCTTCAGGGCTTTCTGGATCAGATGCTCATTCTCCGGGTCTGCAAAAGCCGTCGCCTCATCCAGCACTACAATCGGAGCATCTTTCAAGATGGCACGAGCCAGCACAATCCGCTGCTGCTCGCCGTCAGAAAGATAAGTTCCCTCTGTACCGATCTTGGTCTCCAGACCCTGTGGCAAGCGGTCGATGATTTCCCGGCACTGGGCCGCATTTACCGCCGCATCGATTTCCTCCATGCTGGCTGTCGGACGCCCCATCCGGATATTGTCCAGAAGGGTGGTCTTGAACAGTTTCACATTCTGGAACACAATCGCCACTTCTTCCATGAGATCCGCTTGGGCAATCTCCTTGACATTTATGCCACCAATCAGCACTTCCCCTTCCTGTGGGTCCCAAAAGCGAGGCACCAGACGTGCGATGGTACTCTTTCCGCCACCCGATTCGCCCACAAGAGCGAACCGTTTCCCTTCAGGAATCGCAAAAGATACTTTCTCCACAGCTTTCTTTTCCATTCCCGGATAAGCGAAGGTCACTTGACAGAACTTGATATCGTGACTGTCCGGTTTCTGTGGATGTCCGCTCTCCTTCAAAGGCTCGAACGACAAGAGATGATCCATACGATCCAGAACTTGTTTGGCCTGCTCTTTAGAACTGCTCAGATAAGAATTCCGCATGATGCTGTCAGTCAGGAAAGGAGTCACCAGGATGAAGAAGAAAAAATCTGTCAGCACCTTGACCATGTCGCCCTTATTGCCCATCAGCAGAATGACTGCCGGAACCAGCACGAAAGCGAAGGAATTGATTGCCATCGTATAGCCAGACATCGGCAATCTCCAGGTGTTTGTGCAGCGCTGAACGGTGTCATTGTAACGTTGGATGCTTGCATAGAAGCTCTTGAATGAATAGATTGTCTGCTGGAACACCTTCACTACCGGAATTCCTCTTACATATTCGATGGCTTCCGTATTCATGTCTTCCAGAGCATCCATATACATCTTCATCCAACTTACTCCACTGGCTGTCATCATGAATGACATGCAGAACATCGCCAGCAGAATCGGCACCAGACAGGCCAGCCCCAACTGCCAGTTGAAAATGAATATGGACAGGATTACCGCTATCGGCAAGGTGATGGATGCTGAAATGTCCGGCATCTGATGAGCCAGGAAGGTATGGGTGATGCTCGCATTGTCATCGATGACCTTGCGGACACGTCCCATGGTCGTATTGTTGAAAAAGCCCATCGGCATATGGATAACCTTCTCCATCGCATCTCTTCTCATGTTGCTCTCCACCCGGAAAGCGGTCAGATGGGACAAAATCAGGGCGGCATAATAGACAATCACGCATAGTATCGCCGCACCCACAGCCCACCAGGCACATTGCGTGACGCTCATCCCCGGCAGAATGTCCTGGAAGAAATACTTTCGTATGATTACCCAAATTAGGAAATAGGGCACCAGGCCAATCAAGGCGCTCAGTGCAGACAAGGTCAGAGAAAGGGGCATCAGTACTTTTCTCTTGCCCATGTACTGTTTGAATCTGTTCAATGTTGACATATCTATATTGTTGTTACAAGTTTTCTGAAAAAATGAACAATTCATCATTTTGTTCACAAAAAAAAGAGAACTTATAATTCTATAAGTTCTCTCCATCCAATGGTTTCAAATCTGATATACTCATTCAATATTTTTTCCAATTCATTGTCTTTCACTTTGTTTTTCAGTAATTCTTCCAGCAGGACGAACATCCACACCGAGTGTAGATTGATGAAGAAATCACTGACATTATCATTGATTTCCGTATGTATTTTTTTCTGTGCATACAGGTGATTCCGGACCAGGGAAGTCGCCTTGCAAATGAATTCTTCCTTGAAATTCTGCATGGACGAACCACGTGAACAAAACAGGAGAAGGGTCATCTCCTTCTTGTATTTCTTCACGATGATCAGATACTCCTGCAGAGTCTTTCTGAGAAATTGTTCAGACTTCATATCTGCCATGTCTGCTCCTTCCTGACCATGATGCTGGACCAGGATTTTATTCAAAGCTTCGGCAGCCGGAAGGGAGAGGGTTCTGAACAATTCATCCTTGTTCTTGAAATAATTGTAGATATTGCTCAGACCAACTTTTGATTTGAAGGAGATTTCCCGCATGGATACGTTGGAATACCCCTTCTGAAGAAACAGCTTTTGCGCTGTCTCCAAAATACTGTTCCTTATGCAATCTTTTGAAACCTGCATTCCTGTGTAATGATTTTTACAAAAATGTAGATTCTCCTGTTAGGAATCAATACCCACTAATCGCTAATTTCCAATGTGCTGACAAAGTTGTCCGCCTTCTGCATCACATAACAGAAGGCGGACAACAAGGATGAAATATATTTGATGACGTAGAATCATTTCACGGAGAGGGAAACCAGTTCCATGGCTCTGACCGGCTCTCCTTTCTTGTTGCGGAATTCCTGGCGCACCACCCCGATACCTTTGGCATACCAAGTCTTCAACTTTTCGGTCTGGGTGCCGAGGGTTTTCATTTTTTGTGTTTCCGTGATGATGAAGCAATCAAAAGTACCGGCAGGGGTCGTCAATTGGGCGGAGCCTTCCACTTTCCGGTCGCTGGTATAGAGCGAACAGTTGAAACTGTCAATATGGAGTTTGACCTCACTGTCAGGTAACTGCATACCTGTCTTCAGAACCGGCGGAATGGTACTTACATCTCCTTTGGTCATCAGATTCTGAGTCTTCATGACTTTGCTCATGCCGTTCATGGTGGATTCGGTAGGACCTTTGTCTGTCATGACTGCATCCATCCGGACATAATTATCTTTCAACAGAGGACTTCCATCTTTTTTATAGAAATACTGATCATAGGAGAAATGTCCATTCTGCAGTGTCCCTTTGCAGAGAGCCATCTTTTGGGTGAAATAACCTTCCAGTTTGCCATTTTTGTCTAAATTGGAATATCTGAGTTCCAAACCAACCGTCTGGTTGCAGTAATTCTCTTTTATATACTCTTGTGCGCTGGCAGGGATGACAGCAGTTCCTGAAAATAGAAGGAACCACGCTGACAAGAATGTCAGCAGAAAATTGTGTTTCATGTTTGTCTTGATTTAATTGTTGTCTGTTCTGGAAAGGATGGATACGTGTTCAATGATTTGTTCAATGTCTGGAATTTCATCTGCTCCGGCAATTTGTACATCCACCAGTTCCATTCCTCTGATGGGTTCCCCCTTCTTGTTGAAAATACGTTGCCTGATGGCTCCGATGCCGCGGGCATACCATGTTTCAATATTTTCCTCAATGGTAATGATGGCGTGCATTTCTTGAGTTTCTGTCATGTAGTAGGCATCAAATTCTCCTGCCATGGTAGTAATCTTCTGGTGGTCTTTCACCTCCCTGTCAAAAGTATGGAGTGACGCTCCAATATTGTCCAGACGGATTTTGATTTCACTCTCTGGAATGGAAGTCTGGATATGCAGGCTGTCGGGAAGTGTATTGATGTCTCCTTTCGCGACCATGTTCATGGTCTTGATGGCACGAGTCCATCCTTTCAAGTGAGTCCAAGTGGGCTTTCCTTGGCAGATGGTCACTCTCAAGGGCAGGCCTGTCTTTTTGAGAATCGGTTTTCCGTCCGGCTTGTAAAACTGCTGGAAATAGTGCAAAATCTCCTGATCGTCGATATTCTCTGTCTGGAGAAGTTTCATGGTGTAGAAGCCTTCGATGTCTCCATTTTTATCAAGACAGGCATATGTCAAGGCGAGTCTCGGCGTCTCCGGATGATATCCTGTCTTTCCGTAGTCCGTATCCTGTCCCAAGACATTGGATGAAAGGAAAGAAAAGAGAATTGCCGCAATGGCGGACAGACCCCCCGTTATATTTGATTTCATGACATTCATTGATTTATGTACAGATGATGTCTTCCAATATTGTGCCATCCGGAATAAGGAAGATAACAACAATTGTTCAAATAGAAGAAATAATTAGATATGGATTCGTTGAGGTGTTATATGCTGTTATATTTTAGTATTTTTGTACAACTGAAACCAATAATCAAAAGATATGAAGAAAAATCAGTTTTCCCACGTTCTGGCCCTGACTTTCCTCTTTTGGAATTTCGTATGTGCCGAAGCGGACGAATGGAAGATCCTGAAGCCCTCAGAAGGCCCTGAAGCCTACGAAATTGCCGCTTCGGAATTCCAGCAGTTCTACCACGAGATCACCGAGGTCCGTCTGGAGATTGTCTCATCTCCGGATTCCACTTCCAACCTAATTGTCATCGGGCCTGACTTTGTCAATCGGTACACTCGTGATGCCATCGAGCGGAAGGTCATCCCGACCCTTGACCTGGGCTCCGGCAAGGACAATTACAAAGTGCTTTCAGCCCAGGACCCAGCCACCGGCCAGAAACTCCTGTTCCTGGCAGGAGGAACGGGAAGGTCCACTCTTTATGCCGTCTATCATTATTTTGAACAGGAAGGGGGCTGCCGGTATTTCTGGGATGGAGACATCGTCCCCAAAGCCGATTCCCTCAATCTGGAGCAGGTCTCCATTGCCGAGTCGCCCCGTTTCATGTACCGGGGACTGCGTTATTTCGCCCATCGGAGTCTGAGCCGTTTCCAGGCGGAACACTGGGGCCCGGAAGAATGGGAGAAGGAAATCGACTGGATTGTGAAGAAACGGCTCAATCTCTTCATGCTGCGCATCGGTATGGACGACATCTTCCAGAAAGCCTTTCCCGACCTGGTCCCTTATCCACCGGTGGACCAGTCTTCTCCAGAAGCCATTCCGCGCTCCTTCTACGACCGGACCACCGCCTGGCCTCTGCAATACCGGGGAGAACTGCGCAAACACGTGCTCCATTATGCCGCCCAGAGGGGCCTCATCCATCCGGAAGACATGGGCACCATGACCCACTGGTACAGCTGTACGCCAAAAGCTTTTCTGGAAGCGGTGAAACCGACCTTCAACCCTCAGTCTGGAGGTGCTTATCTGGGCAATCCGACCAATGCGGTCTGGGATATCCGGGATGACAGGAACCTGGACAACTACTGGAAACTGACCCAGACCCATGTGGAGCAATATGGCCGTCCTGAAATGTTCCATACCATCGGCATCGCCGAAAGGGAGACGTTCGACAACCGTGCCGACAACCTGGAGATGAAACTCTATGCCTATCGGCGGATTCTCACCAAACTGAGGGAACATTATCCTACAGCACCGGTGCTGATCGCTTCATGGGATTTCTATCTTCCAGGCTGGAAGGGAGAAGAAATCGGCAAACTTCTCCAACAGCTTGACCCGACCAAGACCATCATCCTGGACTATACTTCCGATCTGCCGAGCAACGAGACCAATACTCATTTTGAGAACTGGGGAGTAGTGAACAAATTTCCCTACACCTTTGGCATTTTCCATGCCTATGAATGGGAAAATGATTTGCGTGGCAATTATGATTTGATTGAAAAGCGGATTTCCGCAGCCGCTGAAGATCCGATGTGCAAAGGCTTTGTTTTTTGGCCGGAAACATCCCATAGTGATCCGCTCATGCTGGAATTCTTCACCCACAATGCGTGGAATCCGGATATCCGGACCCCTCAGCAGATTCTGCCGCAATTCTGCGCCGACCGATACGGCGAGCGCTATGCCCCTTTCATGCAGAAAGGCTGGGAAGCCGCGATGCCGGTCTATCTCCTTGCCGACCGTCTGCCCCTGATGTTCAAGGACTTGACTTCCTTCTCCAAACGGGAACTGACCCCGGAATACGTGGCCGGACTCCGCAAGACCCTGGAGGAAGTGAGTGAAGAGGCACGGCAGATACCGTCTGTGCTGGAGACCCTTTCCCAGCTGCCCTTCGGAGAGGGAAATGCCTTTATCGACCGAGATGCCATCGACCTCGCCCGAAGCGTGATCGCCCGGCTGACCACGATAGAACTGTACCGCTATGCCGTCGCCCAATCCGAATTTCTCGAAGGAAGGCAGACTGCCGGAGAGGTCCGGAAAGTGGAAGCGGAGGTCAAAGCCGCCATGAAGGCCCTCCGGGACGTGCTTTCCTTGCACGACGACTACTCTCTGCAAGCCTCCGTCCGGCAGATGGAAGCGGTAAGGAGTCCGCTTAATCCGGCTTTTGAGAACGCACTCAAAGGCAATTCCGAAAACGACTACTGCCGCAGCTTCATCCGCGAGTATTTCGACTACTACTACCTGCCGCAGCTCGAACTCTACACCCGGGAGGTCCGCCGGAGCCTGAAGGAAGGTTCGGCGCCATCTGCCGGAAAAATGGACATGAACCCCATCATCGATGCCTTCTATGAACGTCCACTCCATGAAATGAAACCCTTGTCCACCGTCAAGCGGAATCATTCGTCCTACGAGAAATGCCTGAAGCGGCTCGCTTCGCAAATTGAGAAATAGAAAAAAAAGACCGATCATCATTGACCGGTCTTTTCTATGCTGATGTCAGGAACTTCATTGCCTCCTGACTGGAAATGTCTTTATTTGGCTCTGACACAGCGAACCTGCATGGCCGTCTTGGCTGTTGTCTTCGCAATTTTCGGAGTCTTGCCGCTCTGGGTGAACCACATCAGATACTGGTATTTTCCAGAAGTCTCCGGATCACTGCTCCAGATCATGATGTTCTTGTCAGAAATGCGTTTGCCGGAGGAACTGCTGCCACCTCCTATGAGACGAACGGTCTGATCCCCGTCTGTCAAAGTCCATGACTCGTCAGGAGTGAGTTGAGGATATGGGTCTGCAATCAATTCTTGCAATTCTTTGCTGTGAGGCATCCTCCAGGTGCCTTGAGGCTCGATAAGAGAACAAGGATCCACGTCATTGGTCGGAATCTCGGAAAAAGAAACGGCCTTCTCTTCCGGTCCATAGGCTTTTCCGGAATAGACGTTTCCTGAAGAATAGTCGATTCCATAGCGGCTGTTCCATTTGAAAAGCATCGGTTTCTCATTTGGCTCGGCAAATACATATTTCCCGTTCTTGATGGTCAATGCACCTGGACTCCAAATGACAGAGAAAGGATTGGAGATTGGCGCGGCAGCCTGTCTGACCGTCTTTTCGATATCCTTCCCGTTCACGAATATAGAGAAATCCCTTTCTTTTCCAGTGTTGGCAGGAACTTCGAAAACCACGGTCAGCTGGTCCTTGGAACCTTTCAGTTGCGCTTCATAGCCATCGGAGCCTTTGATGGCGACGGTAAAGGAAGGCAGATCGCTTTCGCAAGTGACGCTAAGTTGGAAAGCGCCCGCTTCTGCTTTTTCTGGGGTGTGGGAAAGATATTTCACATATTGAGACAGTTCTGGCTGCACGAAAGATTGGCCGGTATAAATCCGGTTGACGAACAGCTTCCACGTCCTCGCTTCATGGGTCTCATTGGCAGGAATGGTAAATACCTGTTTGGCGGCCTTGTCAGCAGCGTTCTCTGCAAGTACCATTCCATCATGGGATTCCCAAGAAATTTCATATTGCTCAAATTCTCCCGGATTGGTCTCAACTGTGATGTCAAAAGCCTTGCAGTCGGCCGCCTGTGCAGGAGAGTGGGAAATATAGGACGGCAATTTGATATTCTTCACGCAACGGATCGAACCCATGGTGGCATGTGTGAAATTGTAGTCCAGAATCGTGTATTCCATATTGGTGGAATAGATGAGTCCGTCGCCATGAAAGTTGGAACCCAAGCCCAGATAGCCACCGAACTCGCCTTTGCCGATACGAGCGCCGTTTTCCAGAGAGATGCCTCCATGGAAAGGAAGGAAAAAATTACAGTCTTTGTAGCCGATACCTGGCAGCCCCTCCTGTTCTGTCTTGGAAAAATCCTCTGCAGCATAAAGACAATAGAGCTCCATGTAGGATGGCATTCTCAGACTTGGGTCAATTTGAGAACACACATCGGTATAGACGTTTGCTTCCTGAGCATAAAGCTGGTTCAAAGCCACTTTCATCGGCCCTGGATTATAAGCTGTCCCCGAATAGGAATCAGCGGCAGGAACACCGTAACGGCTGCCGCTTCGCGGGAAGAAAAGCCCAGGCTCTTTCAAATCGTTTGCCAAAACGAACTTTCCGCCTTTGATAGCGACATTGCCCTTGGCCCAGTAGAAACCGCAAGCTTTTTCTAGAGCCGGAGCCTGAGTGGCCTGAATTACAGTCTTCCACTGAGGATTTTCAGAAACTTCGGCTGTCTCAACAGAAATGGCCCTTCTGTTTTCCGAATAGTTAGGTTCAATGACAATCTCCACTTCTTTGACACCATGCGCCACTGCAACAGTCTCTCCTTTCAGGAGGCCGTAGTTGATACGATACTGACAATCTATATTGGTTGATTTGGTAATTTTCTCAGATTTGAAATGCAATGTGTAAATGCCACCGTTGAATGGAATCAAAGTTTTTCCATCCGTAGGAATGTCAGAGGAATCATAACTGGTTTTGGTCCCCATTTGCTCCTGCTTGGAACAACTGATTACGCTCAGTGCTGCACAGACTACTGGCAACAAAGTCAATTTGAAGATTTTCTTCATTGTACTGTATTTGTAAAAAATAAAACAATAATCTCTTCGGTCAAAGTTATAACCGAAGAGAACACATTTGTATTAACCTCCTTAAAGATATAGAAATTAGAAAGTAAGTGCAAAGGAAAATTGTCATTATGAACATAATGACATGAACATTTCCCATATTGGAACAGAAATAAGGAGAGAAAATCAGAGTCGGGCCTCAATTTTCTTGATTGCTTCAATGTCGGCAGGCAGCCAATCAATCGAATAGAGATTCTCTTTTGTCAGCCATTTGGCTGATTCATGTTCAAGAAGAGTAAGCTTGCCGGAAAGGACGTTGCAGAGGTAGCAGTGCAGTGTCAGGTGGAAGGCAGGGTAGTCGTATTCGATGGTGCACAGCAGCCCACCTACGCTGATTTCGGTGTCCAGTTCCTCTTTGATTTCCCTTTTCAGCGCCGTTTCAGGCGTCTCGCCCGGTTCCATCTTGCCGCCCGGGAACTCCCACCGGTCCTTGAATTCGCCGTAGCCCCGCTGGGTGGCGAACACTTTCCCGTCGCGGATCACGACGGCCGCTACAACTTCGATTGATTTCATGGTGTCTATTTTTCTTCAAATATAAGCAATACGCCTGTCTTCTTCCGCCTCCGCCGCCCGAAAAAATCCGATTCCCCCCGCCGATTGCGGGAAATGTTCATGTGTGGTGGCGAAAACCGCAGGGGATGGGGACTTATCTTGTACTTGTCCGCAGTATTCTAATTGGTAAGATTGGTTTGCTTAGTTTATTTTTCGAGTATATCTGCAATGGGGATAATTTGAACAGCCATAGAAGTAACCGTAACGTCCATGTCTTAGAACGAGTGTTCCACCACATTGGGGACATTTTCCGCTCCTGATTCGTTCTTCCTTTTCTCGTAAATTCTGATTGATTTGTGAAATATGCGCTTTCAGTTCTTCTTTTGAAACGTCACTATAGTGAGAAAAACGTTTCGTTATATAAGAGATATCTTCGTCTGAAAGTACCACTTCGGTATATGAATGTATGATATTATTTATTCCACGATAATATGTCAAGTGGGATTTGATGTTATTGACTTTTAATGTCGCTTTGTTTGAAAAGGCAACAATGGGAATTACTTTGAGGTTGGGATATTCTTTTAGAAACTCTTTTATTGCTATGACATGTCCATGGTTCTGTTTTATAGGGTTTCTGAGACGATATTTGTTCCCATAAATATTCTGTGTCCAAAATTCACTATTTTCACTTCCGAAAATCCATCCTTCGTAGTTCTTTGTTTCAATAACAAAAATACCATATCTTGAGATGACCACATGATCTATCTGGCTTGTAATGCCATTGGATTTCAGCATGACATTGTTTACTACATGATATTCTTCAGAATTCAATTTCTCAATTTTATGCGCTACCACTTTTTCTCCTATTTTCCCCTTTCCTTGGGCACTGTTCAGATATATGGAGACGGCAATAATCAGAAGAAAGATGATTAAAAATAACATAGTAAATAGTTTTTATGGTGTAAATTTTTTGTCGGATGCAAGGTGTTATTTCTGAAATAAAGATTTTGTGCCAAAAGATAACTTCATGAGAAGAATACCCATCGTTGTGATTGGTTTCTTGCCTTTGTAGAAAGTTGTCGAGTTTATATAGGAATACAATGACAGGATTGATTACAAAATGATGATGAAAATAACACATTATGTGTGTTTATATAATTAAATGAATGTAAATGATTAGTGTCATTACTGAATGATAAAACTAGAGTTATATTTTTCTATAGTCTTGAACTTGTGTTATGTATTTTGAAGTATTTAAATTATTTAATTCTTTCATCAACGAAAAGAATGGGCATTGGATGGGCCATTTGTCAGAACTCAGAGGATAATGAGGTGTTGGCGTTGATGTGTTCTTAGAGGTCTTGTATTTCTTGCGAATTGCTGTGCCGCTCATGTTTTTACTATAGAAAAAACAAATCTCACATAAACATACTTGTATCTTATTATCCAAACAATATTTAAGTCCTATACTTTTGGCTTCATCATGATTTAACACTTTTTTGAAAAAAATCTCGAGAATTGTTGTTGGAGATCCTAATCTTTCAAATAAACATTTCATTTCTGAAAGATAATATTTACCTGAAGAAAACACTGAAAACAGCATCCTATTTTGGGGCTTATATTCTTTTGATTGAAACTTGAAATTACAGAAATCAATATTATAAGTCTCACTCGAGAAAATCTTATGTTCTAATTTCAGTGCATCTTTTTCAGTGAAGATATAAAGAGATATAATATGTTCACCGTTATTTGTCACGAATTTATTGTGATAGGGATTAGGATCTATCAAGAGACGGAGATAAATCTTATGTTTTCCCTTAATTAGAAATAATTCATTGGAACAAACATTATCTTTTAATTCATATTCAGGACCTTGCAATGAAATAGACTGAACTTTTAGTTGGAAGCATGAACTTTCATCTTTGAATTGACAATCAAAAAATTTGTAACATTTTTCTGGAGCAGGTAATTCCAACACAAAACCAGGTCTGGTCTTGTATTGATGTATAAGCATTTTTTTGGCCAATTTCAGCAGATAAGTCTTGTCTTCACATTCTGGACTATATTGCTGATGTTCAAAATAATATCCATTACAAAAATCCAAATTGAGGTAAAGAGGCTTCCCACATGACAAACAATAACAAGGATTGGATATCATATCCAATCCTTGCAAAGAAGCAATGTCTGTCAAATTAACAAGTTCTTCTTTGCTATCAACAGCAAAATGTCTTTGCATAAAAGGAGCATCATAAACAGAATGATGGACACTTTGACAAAGCGCATCTTCATTCATGATAACATCATTGTCGATGTAAATACTTGAATACACCCATCTCCTGTTATCCATAGATGTTTCAATGAATTCTTTTACTTCATCCCGGTCCAATTTGCATTCTCTCAAATCAATTTCCAGACAATCAATCTTCTTTGAAACAACCTCTGTTATCTTCTTTGCAGTAACCTCATGTGTGTTCCTAAATTCAATCCAATATTTTTGCTTTTTACAGTAGCCAATGCAATCTGGTCTAAGATTAAGTTCATCATCACGTTCTTCCACTTTTACGTCATCGAATTGGATGATATAGGACTCATGATTCAGACATAATTCTGGAGTCATGATAACCTTATCTTCGGCAAGGATTGTTTTGGCTAATAAATGAAGAGCAGATTCATACGCTCCAGAACATTCAGAACCACTTACATGAGCAAAGTGTGGTGTCTTTTTCTTTCCTGCATTTTTAGCACATAAAGGCTCATTACAATAAGGACATCTGCAACCACAAGCATCTCCTGTCGGTACATCTTTCACATATACCAACTCGTTGGAGGAATTTAGTGCATAGGTTAGATATTTTTTTTGGTGAACCATAGGTTAACTATATATCTTGCTTTATGGAGTATTAAATATACGTTTTTTATTGTAGAGTATGTCGGTCGGGTTGACTTTCAGTGTAAATGTGGCTTATTTTTTTATTATATCAAATTTGGTATATTTGTTCTTGAAGCAAGAAATAACTTTATGAAAGAGCAAAAGCATTATTCACGTAAGAATTTGGTACTTCTTTTCGACTCATTATTAGGAAAATTTTTGGGCGATAAAGAGGTAGATGTGAAAAATATCTTTGAAAAAACAAAAGAACATCCTAAAATTACTGGTATCGCAGGGATGGTTGTCGAACAATCTATTCTAGGTTATCCTGCAAATCAAGATCAAAAGCCAGATATTTTCATAGAAAATATTGAGACTGAAGTTAAGACTACTGGAATCAGACGATGTAAGAAAAATAAAAATAATTATGAGGCAAAGGAACCCATGTCAATTACTGCGGTTTCTATTCCAACCATCGTTAATGAGGAATTTGAGTCATCTCATTTCTGGTCAAAAGTTGCTCATATGTTTATAGTGTATTATCTGTATGATTCTGATACTACAGTAAAAGCAGCTGATTATGCGATGTTTCCTTTGATTGGATATGAATTTCATGATACAGATGATGTTGATAAGGAAATATTAAAGAATGATTGGGAATTGGTTCGAAATTTTATCATCGAGATACAAAAGAATTATGTTAATCCGGAAGAAGAATATCCTAGATTATCTCACGAATTGCGAGATAAATTGCTTCTTATAGATACGGCTCCGAAATATCCTCATCCTCCGAGATTCCGTTTTAAGAGAGCTTATGTTAGTTCGTTGGTTGACAAATTTTTCAATCATCCATTGGAGATACTTCCTGAACGAATTACAAAATTTACAGATATTGATAGTCGTTGCCATCAGTACACTATGCAGTATAAAGGAAAGACGGTTGGTGAACTAATGAAAATTTTTGGATTGGGTTATATCAATACAAACTTGAAGAAGAAAGTACAGTATGTAAATAAGAATATTTGCGAAGAAGTTGTTGTTAGGATGTTTGGAGGAAAAGCAAAGAAATTGAATGGCGTTGAGGATTTCAATAAGATTGGTATTATTGGCAAGACTATTACAATGTCACCAACTGGCGGCCGGACAGAAGATTTGAAACTTATGCCGATTGATTTTAATGAAATCACGAGTCCAAATGTTTCTTTCGAAGGGAAAGACGACAAAATCTCATCTGAGGCTTTTGACAAGTTAAGTCAAAACTCATATCTGTGTATTATCTTTCAGGAAGCATATTTAGATTCGCCAATCAATCAAAATATTTTTCTTGGATTTAAACGTTTGTCTTTCAATGATGATTTCCTGATGAAACAGTGTAAACCAGTTTGGGAGGAAGTACGTTCATTGGTTATAAACAAAGAATTGAGGGAGTCCGTTGTTTGTAATAAAGATGGCTCTATTAGGATTAATGATACCGGTATGATTCAGACTTCCTTGAATTTTCCTAAAATGGGGAGAAAGAACTCTCAAGAAAGGCATGATTTCTTCGTTAGGGGAAGTGGCTTAAATTCTTCCAAAAAAACGGAAGTCGTAAATGAAATACACATGTATCAGCAGTATTTTTGGATTTCGGGACAATATATCATTGACAGTTTAAAAAAAGAAGATTTTCTCTAGAAAAAGAATAGTATGGAATAAGGGACTTTCATTTTAGAAAGTCCCTTATTC
>JAHHQQ010000030.1 GCA_020026275.1 Bacteroidales bacterium | reverse complement strand
TCTTGGCATAACAAAACCCCGAAAGTATTTTGTCTGACTTTCGGGGTTCAATCCACCGGATGCGGAGAGCGCATCACACCCTCTCGCCTCAAAAAAGGCTGCCGGAACGCCTGTCTTCTCCAAGGGGCAGAAAACTCTCATCCCGGTGAGCATTGTTCTGACCGTCCAGCCTGTCTTTCGGATATCGTCCGAACGGGGTACGGCTGTCAAAAGGTGCTGGTCTTTCTGAGGAGACGACAGACGTCATGAAAGAATTAGGGAGCGGCATTTTCATGTCACTCCCTATATTCTTAGGATTTCGGGCTGTTGCACCTGAAACCGTTTATTGTTCAATATTGTGATTATTTTACATCGAAACCTGCGAACTCAACATCGTTGATGGCACGAGCAGCAAGAGCTTTATCTTTCTTGGCAACTGAAAGATATTTGTTTACTTTCTCTGCATTGCCGAGACGAGCAGCAGCAACTGCTTTGACATAGTTGGCACGTGGGCAACGGCATTTTACTGCAGACTCAACTTTGGATGCCTGACCTGTAAGGATAAGAGCGACACCCTCATTTGCATGACCTGTACCGGCAAGAAGCTCAGCAGCTTTCTTATAATTGCCAGTAAGAATAGCAACTGCACCAAGATTAGCCTGAGCGGCCTCTGTACCGGCCTCTTCAAAATTCTTGGCAGCAGCATCGTAATCACCGTTGCGGAGAGCAACTACACCAAGAGCATTCTCAAGGTCAGCGTCTTTTGTAGAAACTTTAGCGAACTCTCTTGCTGCCTCACTTGTCTTGCCTTCGTTGAGAAGCACGACAGCATAGTTGAACTGTGCACGGTCGCTATTGAATTTCTTGATAGCTTTAGCATAGATAGACTTCTTGTCTGCAGCATTTCTAGTAAGAGATGCAACACGGAGAAGAGCCTCTTCGTCAAGAATATCAGCGTTCTCTTCAATCAATTTAAGAAGCTCAGCGCTTGAATAGTTCTGGAACTCAACATTGGCTACGAATCTAGCGCGGCGAAGTTCAGGAAGAACAGTTTTCTTCAATGCAGTGAAGACCTCAGACATGTTCTTGATCTCGTTTTCACGAACTGCAGGATCGCTATACATAGAAAGAACACGAAGGATGAGCTCCTTGTCCTCGATATCAGATGCAGCAACCAACTCCTGGAAACCTTCCCAGTCCTGGCCGACACTCTTCACCTCAGGATCTGAAACTTCAGCTCCTTTGGTTACTTTTCCCCATACCTTGTCAGCAGAAGAAGCACGTTTGTCAGAAAGTTTGCTGTTGAGCTTTTCACCACCATCTGGAGAAGCGTAAGCGATTACTTCTGTGCCTTTCAAAGTCTTTCTCTCATTGGAATTGATTTCTTTCAAAGCTTCCTGGAAATCTTTGATGGACTGTGATTTCAATTCTTTGTTTGCAACAGATGAGGAGTTGATGGAATAGAGAATCTGACCTTCTGCAGTCTGGTTGATAACTTCCTGATAGTTGTCTGCCTTGAAAGGAACGAAGCCTTCTGTCTCAGCAAGCATATAAGTTGTATTGCAGCCTACAGCAGCTTTTTTCACTGGAAGCTTGACACTTTTGTTTTTCTTATATTTTACAACACCACGGAGTTCAAGAACAGCTTTTTCCATGCCTTCCACGTAGTCAAAGTGCACAGTCTCACTGACTGTCTGACCATCTTTTGAAACGACTTTATAGTTATCCTTGACCTTTTCACCCTGGTATTTGAAAGGAGCCATAGCCGCCTCACCACCTTCGTAAACAAGAACAGGAGTCACTTCAAGAATTGCCTTTGGATGAAAATATCCTTTTGGATAAGTAACAGTCACTCCTGCCTCAATCTTGCCAGCGACAACCTCAAGGACCTCTGGATCAGTAGTTACTTTGACATTTTCAGCCATCTCTGCCATTTTAGCAGGAGAAGCACACGCAACTGCAGCCAAACCAAGAGCTACAGCAGCAATGATTTTCATACTTTTTTTCATATTCAAAGTGTTTAAATTATTATTGGTATCATTTCTTTCCCTTTCTTGTTATTACACAAAAAGTATAATCGTTACAAATATACTATTTAATTTTATATTTTAATAGCTATTTTCACATATATTATGAGCATATATCTGTTCATTTTTTTAACTTTGTATTCATATGGATACTCAGGATTTACAGAAACTCAAAAATAAATTCGACATCATCGGGAATGATGCCGCCTTGAATATGGCACTTGAGATTGCAGTCAAGGTCGCCCCTGTCGACATAACCGTACTGGTTACAGGTGAAAGCGGTGTCGGAAAAGAGAACATTCCCAAGATTATACATCAGAACAGCAGAAGAAAAAACAATAAATATTTCGCTGTAAACTGTGGCGCCATTCCAGAAGGAACCATCGATTCCGAACTTTTCGGTCACGAAAAAGGCTCTTTCACCGGCGCCATCGAATCCAGAAAAGGATATTTCGAAGAAGCGAACGGAGGTACCTTATTCTTGGATGAAATCGGAGAATTGCCCCTTTCTTCTCAAGCCAAGCTGCTGAGAGTTCTCCAATCTGGAGAATACATCAAAGTGGGCTCTTCCAAAGTGGAAAAAACCGATGTAAGGGTCATCGCCGCCACCAACAGGAACCTAGAATTTGCAGTGGCCAAAGGAAAATTCCGGGAAGATCTCTTCTATCGTCTGAATGCTGTCCAGATTATTATGCCCCCTCTTAGGGAAAGAATGGAAGACATTCCGCTGTTGTTCCGAAAATTCGCTTCTGATTTTTCAGAAAAGAATCAAAGGAGAAAAATTTCTTTAAGTCTGGAAGCGACCAAAACTCTAGTACGCTACCGTTGGCCTGGCAATGTCAGACAACTTAAAAACGTGGCTGAAGTAGTGGCCGCACTGGAAGCGCCGGAAATCAACCCCCACATAACTGAAAGATACGAAATCAGCGCAGAAACCCTGCTCAGATATATGCCGGAAGACAACACCAATTCTCTTCCGGTTAAAGTACAGAACCCTCAGGACAGCATCAGTGAAAGTGAAAAGATGAAAATCTTTGAACTCTTGCACAACCTCACGAACGAGGTCAACCGACTGAAATCTCTTGTTGGGACCAAACAATTGCCGGACAATTCTTCAACTTTACACCGTACGGAAACTTTGGACTGGAATTTAGGCCATTCTTTTCCGACTACCACGGCAGATACCCCTCCCATCACGCATCCGCATGAAGTGGAAGTACAGCCTAGTGCCGACCCCATCAATCCACAAGACATCGATATTCAGGAACCGGGGATTGAAGAGCACGAGACCTATTCCCTAAAGGAAAATTATCTTGAGCTAATCAAAAAGGCATTGGAAAAGCACAATGGAAACCGAAGAAAAGCCGCTGAAGAACTCGGCATTTCAGAAAGAACCCTTTACAGAAAATTATCGCAGTCACACGCAGATGAAAACAATGAAGAATAAAAATATCCTCTCTTCCATCGCCTTAGCGCTCTGTCTCCTTGCGGTCAGTGCTTGTGGCATCTATTCCTTCTCCGGGACATCTATCCAACCGGATGTCAAAACTATCACCATCGGTTATTTTGAATACAAGGCCTTGACGGTCAACCCGTCTCTGAGCCAGCAGATGACCGAAGCGATGAAAGACAAGTTCAGGAAGATGACGAGACTCGAGCAGGTGGAAGAAGAGGGAGATATGGAGATTGAAGGTTCCATTACAGGTTACAGCATTTCTGCGCAAGCCGTGACAGCAGATGAAGTTGCCGCCCAGAACCGACTCACCGTGACGGTCAACATCTCTTTCACCAACCGCAAGTATCCGGATGACGATTTCGAGAAATCATTCTCTGCCTATGCGGACTACGATTCCACCAATTCATTGGATGCCGTGGAAGGACAGCTGTGCCAGGAGATCATCGACAAGCTTTGCGAGGACATCTTCAATGCGACGGTCGCCAACTGGTAGAACCCTTCAGGACGGATAGAACTTGACAAGATATGGAAAGCATCAATATAAAGACCCTTACCCTGAGCGAGCTGACCGGTGTCGTCAATCTGTACCCGTGGTACGGTGCGGCGCGCAAGGAGCTGTGTATCAGGATGATGAAAATTGGAGGTGACACTTGGGGAAAGAAAGATTTCGCCGATGCCGCCTTGTACCTCGGCTCGAGAGCGATCGTCGCCAACATTTTCAGGATGAAGAACGTGGAAGACTATTCCGACAAGAATGTGGAAGAGCTTGTTCGTTCCTGCATCCAGGATGTTCCGGCACAGGAGAACGCCCCGGTTTCTTATGAGCGGACGGTCCGAGTGATCGGTGGAGACTATTTCACCCAATCCGAATACGACCAGATCAAGCACACGGAGGACAATGTCTTCTCCAACATGGCCAGAAACATCCATTCTGAGAAAGAAAAGAATGTGAGTGGAATGGACACCAGCGATGAATTCTGCACGGAGACTTTGGCGAAGATTTATACGGAACAGTGTTATTATGAGCAAGCTAAGAACATTTATTCCAAACTTCTCTTGAAAAATCCAGAAAAAAGTGCTTACTTTGCATCCCTTCTAGGAGAAATTGAAAAACTGATAAATAATTAACAACTATGAATACAGTATTCACTATACTTACAGTACTCGCAGTGATCGCCAGTATACTTCTCGTAATCGTTGTTCTGCTTCAAAACAGCAAAGGACAAGGTCTTGCCAGCAATTTTGTGGCAGGCAATCAGACATTTGGCGTAAGACAAACTGCAGATATGCTTGAGAAAGTGACATGGGGTCTGGTTACATTTATCCTGGTAGTTTCAGTCATCAGTTCATTTACCCTTGGCAGTAAGACTACTGACATTACTACAGAGATCGAGAAAGCCGCTACAGAGCAGCCAGCCTTCCCTTCAGCCCCTATCCAGCAGGCTGATCCAACTGCAGAGCTTCCTGCACAAGAATAAGATCATCCCTTCTTGACTGACAAAATGTCAGAACAGGAAGAACGGAATATAATTTGAATCATAGTCGTTTGTTCCACGGAGCAGACGGCTTTTTCTGCATATGCACTGTTCATCAGAACAGGAACAGAACAGCCTGCCAATCCCCGGCAACTTTACGGGATCCGGACCTGCCCAGGGGACGAAAAGGAGAAAATATTATGAGTTACAACGAAGCAAACACACAAACAAAGAACAAACTTGAGTTCCTGCCCAAGTTTGCGGTCAATCTGAATGACCTTGCCTCCAAAGGAAAACTGGACCCGGTCATCGGACGTGACGAAGAGATCAGGCGTGTTCTTCAGATCTTGAGCAGGAGAACCAAGAACAATCCGATTCTGGTCGGTGAGCCTGGTGTCGGCAAGACGGCCATTGCAGAAGGTCTTGCACAGAAGATCATTGATGGCCTCGTACCGGAAAACCTTAAAAATAAGATTATCTATTCCCTGGACATGGGCGCGCTGATTGCCGGCGCGAAATACCAGGGCGAATTTGAAGAGCGTCTCAAAGGAGTCGTCAAGGAAGTGGTGGACAGCGATGGAGAGATCATTCTGTTCATCGATGAGATCCATACCTTGGTCGGTGCCGGCAAGAGTGCAGGTGCCATGGATGCTTCCAACATCCTGAAACCGGCGCTGGCGCGTGGTGAATTGAGGACGGTCGGTTCCACTACCCTGGATGAGTACCAGAAGTATTTTGAAACGGACAAGGCCCTGGAGAGGCGTTTCCAGATGGTCACCGTGGACGAGCCGACTCCGGCACAGTCCATCTCCATCCTGCGTGGTCTGAAGGAGAAATACGAGAACCATCATAAGGTCCGGATTGAAGACGATGCGCTGATTGCCGCAGTCAATCTTTCCCACCGTTATATCACTTCCCGTTTCCTGCCGGACAAGGCCATTGACCTGGTGGACGAGGCCGCTTCCAAGCTGAGGCTGGAAATGAACTCCGTACCGGAGCCGATTGATGAGCTCAACAGCAAAATCAGGGAACTGGAGATTGAGAAGGAGGCCATCAAGCGCGAAGATATCAGCATCAAGAAAGAGAAAATCAAGGAAGAGCTGGACGATCTGACTGCCCAGCGGAAAGTGCTCATGGACAAATGGGAGTCAGAGAAGCATATCCTGGAGTCTCTGCAATCTGCCCGTCAGCAGATGGAAGATTTCAAGATTGAGGCACAGGCCGCTGAAAGGGCTGGAGATTATGGCAAGGTGGCCGAACTCCGCTACGGCCGGATGAACGAAGCGCAGAAACGGATTGATGATCTCATGCATCAGAAGGAGAATATGAAGGATCCGCTGGTAACGGAGGCCGTCACTCCGGAGGATATCGCAGAAGTGGTCGCCAAGTGGACCGGCATTCCTGTCAAGAGAATGCTGGAAAGCGAAAGGGAGAAACTTCTCCGCATGGAAGATGAACTCCACAAGAGAGTGGTAGGACAGGATGCGGCAATCAAGGCGGTTTCCGATGCCGTCAGAAGAAACCGTGCCGGTCTTTCCAATGAGAAACGTCCGATCGGTTCCTTCCTCTTCATGGGTACGACCGGTGTGGGCAAGACCGAACTGGCGAAAGCCTTGGCCGAGTTTCTCTTCAATGATGAGACGATGATGACCCGTATTGACATGAGTGAATACCAGGAAAGGCACTCCGTCAGCCGTCTGGTGGGTGCACCTCCGGGATACGTCGGCTATGACGAGGGTGGCCAGCTGACTGAAGCGGTCAGAAGGAAGCCTTATTCTGTCATCTTGCTGGATGAAATTGAAAAGGCTCACCCGGATGTGTTCAACATTCTGCTGCAGGTGCTGGATGACGGTCGTCTGACAGACAACAAGGGCCGTACGGTGGACTTCAAGAACACTATCCTCATCCTGACTTCCAATGTAGGTGCCGATGTGATCCAGTCCTATATGGAGAAATTGCCGGAGGAGCCACAGAAGCGGGAGACGATGTTGGGAGAGTGCCGGTCTGAGGTGATGGAGATCTTGAAACAGAGTGTCCGTCCGGAGTTCCTGAACAGAATTGATGATATCATCATGTTCCAGCCGCTTACCCAGGACAATATCCGTGAGATTCTGCATCTCCAGATGAAGGATCTGCAGAGCAAACTGGCCGAGAATGACATCAACATTACCTTCACCAAGGGGTTTGAGGATTATATGAGCACCAAAGGCTATGAACCTGCTTACGGTGCCCGTCCGATCAAGAGATTGATGCAGAGGGAACTGATCAACCTGCTTGCCAAGGCCATTCTGGATGGGTCTGTCAAGAGAGAGAGTACCATCGCGGTGGATGTGCAGGATGGACAGATTACGGTCAGCAACCGGCCTTCATAGGCACATGAACATTTCCCGAATGGGAGTACAGTCGGACGCATAGGCATTTCCCGGAGGGGGATAATATAAAAAAGGGATGTATCGATGATACACCCCTTTCTTGTTGTATGTATAAGGTATTATTTGTTCTTTACACAACGTACAGAGTAACCGGAACCGATGTTGGTGAAGTTGACCTGCATGCCGCCGTCTGGGTAGTTTTTGGCGAAGGTGGTCTGTGCTCCCCAGAATTGGATGTTGTTGAATTTTGTGGATGGGAGATAGACGGTGGAGCCGATGAAGCCGTTCATGGCTGGTTTGCCTACCCATTCTGCAACTGAGCATTTGCCTTCGCCGCCTGCGATTGCGGCTGGAAGATATATTCCTTTACCAGTGAAGGAGGTCTTGTTGACCAGGCCTGGGAAGGTGATGTTGAATCCGACATTGTTGGCGTTCATCACTTTACCGATCTTGTAGGTAGCGTCGTAGAACGATGCTTTCTCGTTGATGACTTCTGGTCTGTCAGCTTCTGGATATCTGGTGTCTCTGACGCCGATACGCTGTCCTACGAGGTTGGTCAGTTCTTTGACTGTTGGAAGGTGCCATCCGTCTGGACAGATACCCTGGGTGCCTTCGAAGCCTTTGAGGTAATCCAGAATTGCTTTCTCGTCTTTGGCCGCTACCAGTTCGTCGATTTTCTTCTTGTCGAGTTTCAGGGCTGTGTAGTAGTTGTAGAGATAGCCCAGTTCTTCAATGGCTTTTGCGTCTTTGATTGCTGTGGTGGTCTTGCCATCAATAGAGTATGGGTACCAGATGTCGCCCTCTGTAGGGTTCTCTGAAACGGTCATTCCTTCTGGAACAAAACGGAGGTTCTCTGCCATCCAAGTCTGTCCGTCAGCCAATGTGACGGTCTTGTAGGTTACTCCTGCATAGGTCACGGTGTTCGGATCTTCTGGTTTCTGGTCTGTTCCATTCTTTTCGCAAGCTACAAGTACAGCAGCAGTTGCGAGTACGGCTAAAATTTTTTTCATGATTCTTTAAAAATAAAATGACTAAATAATTAAAAGGATTATTTTCTAAAAACTATATCCAAACCTGCAATTTACTTGCCATCTGTCTGGCGAAGTAAGCTGTGCAGCATGTTGGAAGATGGATTTGTCCAAGCCGAAAGCTCTGAGATAAGTACCGGAAATCTGGACATACAGACCTTGCCATAGATCATATCTGGCAAAAAATCCCGTTCGAAGTTTCGAAGCATTCGCGTATTCCCACCATTGTTTGTAATGGCTTTCCACCCGAATAGGAGGTAGAGCTCCTCCCGTTTCAGCCACTAACCTTTCCTCTTCCCGGATAAAACTTTTTGAGAAATCCAAGGAAGCACCCAAATCAAAGTGCCATAGACGGAACGTTCCATCCAATCCAGCATTGACTGATTTTGACAAATTCGTGCAAATATATGGAAAAAGTTGAGAAGAAATCTCTTTCACTGCGCCAAAATTCAAATCGGCCCTCAGCTGAAATCTCTTTGCATCCAGCTCGTACTCGGTTCCAAGGGCATATTTCTCTTGTGAGAAAATGAGGTTGGAGCCATATACATGCGCATTGGTGATGCCGCCTTCCGTTTGCTTCTCCAGGGCATTTTCGTGGTTTTCAAGATATTGGAAACTGCCTTCCAGACGGAAGAAATGGTGGGCTTTCGGACGACAGTAGCGATATTGGGCAAAAGCCGATACGTGCTCGCCCGGGAATTCAAACCAGATGAAATCCTTTTCTCCGGCTTTTCCGCTGCTGTGGCGGTATTCCACATCCATATAGAACGAATCCCCTCTTCTCCGGTGGTCTGTCCAGCCCCACTGCAAGGCTACGCCCTGGGAGAGTTCCCGGATGGGCAGTCCGTCGACTCCCGGTTCTTTCAGATGGACACCGTTCCCTTCCCACTGTTCATAAGCACCATAATGCAGTCCCTTGTCCAGGAACACCTTGTATTCTTCCGCGCTTTCCCCAATCTGCTGCGCCTTGACCGATTCGGAATTCTTATGGAACAGATAGGAAGCGCCGACCTGCCAGTCCCCTTTGCTGTAAAGGAGCGACGGGGCAACGTCCAGATCAAGCAGATAGGTGGTATGTCTCAAATCCTTGCGCTTGGAATAGTTCATGGAGGTGAACGCCATCTCGCCGCCAATCTTCCAGAACGGGGCGATATCATAGGTCAGACCTCCTTCAAAAGCATATTTCTGGAGCGTTTTGGTCCCTGGGACGAACTCAAACACATTGATTGGATAATGGTCCTGCTTCACGAACATGGAACCGCACATATCCTTTCCCTGATAGTGCTCAAAGCTGAACAGACCCTTCATGGACATTTTCTCCAGATGGAGGATGGACTCTGCCAGAGCCCCTGACTTCCAGGCCGATGCCGCCTCCGATTCCCGACGGAAGCCGCCTGCCTCGTAGCCACCGTAAAGCTCCGCATAGGAAACGGCCGTGCTCCCCAGACGGAGTCCGTTGATGTTGCGGCCCCTGTTCCAAGGATTGGCCCGTTCCACCAGTTCGTAGCCCGAAGGACTGTCGTACAAAACCCGATCCGCCGTTCGGGAGACCGAAGCCGGAACCTTTTCCGCTGCCCGGGATGCCTGGGTCTGAGCGAACGCCATGCTTGAAAATGCTATCGCCATGACGGCAAATGCGAATGTCTTTCTCATCATTTCTGCCCTCCTTCTTCTGGAGCTCTCCAAAGGGAAGCCCGGTCGGTTTCCTCAAAATCATGGGTGGAATTGTTGGTGTCCATCAGCACCTCATAACCCAAAGCGGCTGTCTTCTTCTCGTTTACCTTCCTCTTCATGGAATGTCCCATGTAGAAAGCGTTCTGGAAGACCGCTCCGGCATCAATCAAAGGCATGAGACGCTTGGTATTGGAAGTGGACGTGCCGTTGAACACCTCCATGCCGTCAATCACCCATTCCGGTGGGATGCACGCCACCTTGTCGATGCTGGCGCCCGGAACCGGGATTACGTTGTCGCTCTTGCTCACAAATTCCTCTATGCTGGTTCCTTTCGCCTTGAAGATGACGAAGGTCGGAGAACTGATGGAGATGGAATAGGCATTGGCCCGTCCCATCTTGATGACCAGTTCCAGATGTCTTTCCGGACGGATCTGGTCTCCCGGAACCGGATGGTAGATGGTGTTCGGGAAGAATTTGTGGTTGTAGCAGACAAAATAATCCTTCTTGTTCAGATTGATCGATTCGGGATAGATGGCAGAATGGTCAATCGCGCCACAGAACGCCAATACCGCATCCTCGCCCGGTTGCAGAGGGAAAGTCTTCCCGTCTCCCCCAAATCTCCAAAGAGCCTGGATAATCGGCAGGAAAGGCTGATAGACGGTGTTTCCGAAAGCATCCTTGTCCAGCCAAGGATTGGCCGCGGTGGAATTGTAAGGACTGAGTGTGCCGATGCAGAGGCTGTCCAGATAATAGACCTTCTCTGAATTGTTGTGGAGAATGACATATTTGTCCGACTGGTAATCTCCTTTCTCCACCGGCATCTTGGAGCAGCCGCCGACATAGAGTTCCTTGATGAGAAGTTCTCCCGGAACAATTTCCAGGAAATGCAGGCCCAGTTCCCTATCCTGTCCGGCAATCTTGACCCGGTCTTCCGATGCGTTGAAGAGCACATCGTCCAGGACCAGAGAAGAAGACACCCGGTACATTCCGTTGATGACCGTCACTTCCGCTACGCCGTTGGCGTCCGAGGCCGCCACAAAGCGCCCTCCTGTGTTGATGTTGAACATTTCCACTTCCACTCTGGAAGGAACCTTGCCGGAAATCTTGTCCGGGAAATGGAGCTGGATCTTCATCTTGTAGAGATTCTCCTCGTAGGGGTTGTCCTTGGACAGTTCCAGACAGGAAGTCAGGCACAGCAGCAGGCACCCGGCAGACAGGAGAGGCAATATGATATTTTTCTTGAATTCCATCTGATTGATATTTTAGAATTTCAGGCGGCAGGTCAGTCCATAATAGAAGGACGGAGTGAAAATCGTACGGATTCCTGTCGCCAAGGAACGTGACGCCATCCTTGAATTGGTGAAGTTGTTGGCAAAGAAGGACAGGGAGACATGTTTCCCGACCTCCTTGGTGATACTGATGTTGGCGGAGAAATAAGGTGTGTAGCCGTCCTGCGCGAAGATGTATTTGTTGGAAGACTTGAGGATGAGGCTCTTCAGCTGTTCATCCTGTGCGTCCGCATCCGTGAATTCGTGCACCTTCCCTTCCAGGTCGATATAGGCTACCGGTCGGATGGCCGTGTAGGAATTGCCATCGTAGATGCTTCCTCCCGTCGCTTCCGTCCCTTTTTCAGACACGTTGTAGGCGTATTCCTTGCCCTGGTATTCGGACAGGTTGCGGGATCTTTTCACCAGGCAGGCTTCCAGTTTGCAGGTAATGATGATCCGCGCCTGTGGAATGTGGGTGATGGCCGTCAGGTTGGCGTCCAGGTTGTGCAGCACCCGTCCATTGGAAACTCCGGAACGGTCGCCTCCACCAAAGGCATAGATGCCGACCCACTGGTAGGACCGGTTCTTCAGCGGAGCTCCTGCCGACAGATAGGATCTTCCTGCCTGATAGTTCTGGGCAAGGTCATTGTTGACATATCTGGACCAGCTGTAGGATGCATCCAGTCTGAACCGGGTACGGATGGGACGGATTTCAGGAAATTCCGCCACCAGTTCCAGACCTGCCCGGTGTATGTCTGTTCCGTTTGCCTGAATCTTGTTTCCGACAAATGTCGTATCCTGCACTTCCAGAGCCATATCGGTCCATGCAGCGGAGCCCTGCGGCGCGAAAGCGATCATTCCGGTCTCTTCGTTGTACCGGAACTGGGCATCTTCTGGAACTTCATAATCTTTGGAAGGTTTCCGAAAAATCTTGTAGGAAAGTGGCTCATACTGATATCTCAACAAATAAGGATTACGGGTCATATTATAAAAGCCAACCAGAGACAGACTGAATCCGCCAAAATGTAACTCGATTCCTAACTCGCTATTCGAATTACGCTGCCATTTCAGCTGCGGATTGTGGAGCATCTTGTATGGTTGCGTATAATAGACGTAGCCCGGTGTTCCGTCTGCCGTATTGAACGGGAAGGAACTCATGTCCCTGTATTCCTGTTCCGGATAGAGGATAAAGAAAGACGGCAGTTTTTCGGTCACACCCCATCCTCCACAAAGGGAGAAATGTTTGCCCAGTTCCCATTTGACGTTCAATCTGGGCGAGAAGGTGGACATATTGTCATAACGGGTGCCTTTGATGAACACATTTTCCATACGGATGCCGGCCATCAGCTCCAGACGGGTCTTCCCGACGGGGAAATCCAGCCGTTCCTCGGCATAGACCGAAAGGTTGTGCATGAAAGGATAGTCTGAATAAGGTCTGGGACGGTAACCGTCTCCGGCCAAATCCGGCTCCAGATAATATTTTCCTTCGCCGACATTTCCATTGGCCTTCCACTGCAGGCCGGCTTTGAGGCGGCTCTTGCTATCTTTCCAGTTCCGGTTCCATTCGTATTTGGCGGATGCCGAAAAGTCCAGTTCCTTGGAGTCATTGATGGCATCTTCGAAATACGTTCCTTTCGGAAGGAGCGTCGCCAGATGGTAGCCCTCTTCCTCGGCATGGACTGCCGGACGGGCGGAGGCGCTGGAGCGGAACAGATGAAGGTGTGATTTCTTGTCCTGGTAATTGACGGAGGCGTCCAGTTTCAGGTTGGTGATTCCCGGGCGGTTCACCATCCAGACAACGGAGGTGTTGGCTCGGAAAACATTGTCCTTCACTTTCTCGTAGGTGCCGTTGGAGGCATCGGGATCGTCTTTGCTGTTCATTCCTCCCAGATTGCCGGCCACTCCCAGTTCGAAGCGGATATTTTTGCGGAAAGTGTTGCTGTAGGAGGCGGTCAGGCCTTTCCTGTCGTAGGATTCGTACGGAGAAACCAGCTGGGCGGTCGCCCTTGCCCATTCTCCGCTGACGTTCAGGACTCCCCTTTCCTGCTGCAAGTCAATTCCTTTGGATGCGGAAACCTGATAGGTCCTCGGATTGACCGAGAAGACGACATGCGCAGGGGTTCTTCCTTTCCTTGTATGGATCTTGACCAGACCGCTGTTCAAGTCACCGTATTCCGCAGAAGGGACGCCGGTGATGACCTCAACGGATTCGATGTTCTCCACACCGACATTTCGGGTACCGGCTCCAGACATTCCGTCAAATCCGGAATTGGTGTTGAGACGGACTCCATCTACCTCCACGGCAGTTCCGAAGGCGGCATTCGCCACGCCGGTGCCTCCTTCCCTGAGGGAAAAAGGATTGTCCCGGGTCAAATCCGGATTGATGGTCTTTCCTCCTGGCAGCAGAGAAGAAATGTCTGACATGCTGGACATCTGAAGGTGGTTCAAGGCATCTCTTCCCAGCTGATGGGACGTGCTGAGGCCGTCTTTGGCCCTTTGTGCGGTCACAACCACTTCGTCCAGCGCCAGGGAACTTTCCAGCATCACCACTTTCAGGTTCTCTACATCCTTCGTGCGCAAATCCACTTTAGTGGTATAGTCCACAAAACCCAGGATGCTCAATTTCATTTCGTATTCTCCACACTGAATATCATTGATTGAAAAACGTCCAGCCTGGTCCGAAACGGTCCATAAATACTCCTCTCCCAGCAGCACTGCAACTCCTGGAATCGGATTGCCTGTAATCTTCTCAACCACCACTCCAGATATCTTCCTGCCATGGGCAGCCAAAACAAACGAAATGCAGATGCAAATCATCGTCAACCATATCTTTCTCATCGGCAACCAATCTCCAGTAAAATTCTATCCATCTGCGCATATCGATCCAAAGTCCACAAGATATACCTGATATCGACACAAATACATTTATTATAGCCATCCACATGATAAAGGTCACTAGCCAGTGATTCCTTGTTCCCGTCAAATGCCAGACCAATCAGTTTGCCTTCCGCATTGAGGACCGGACTGCCGGAATTGCCACCGGTAATGTCATTGTCCGTCATAAAATTGACTTGCATCTGTCCTTCGGAATTTTCCCAAGGGCCCCAGTCTTGTTCCCGATAGAGGATGCGTTGTCTAGGAACCAGCCTGTATTCATACTGATTCGGATCATATTTTTCAATAATACCACGAGTGGTTGTGTACCAGTGGTTGATTACGGCATCACGAGGTTCGATACCACCGACAGTTCCATAAGTTATTCTCATGGAAGAATTGGCATCGGGATAATCGGTCCATCCTTTATCCTGCTTCATTTGATGCAAAGCATGAGCATACTGTCTATTCAAAGACAAGATATCCGGTGACCCTTCCACTTGTTTGAGTCGAGAAGAAAAACCCGTAATCTTCACATCTTCAAAAAAACGATACAACGGATCTGCCCTATATTCCTCAAATGTATGTTCTTCAGACAAGAAGGAACGCATCCTTTCCCAGTCTGAAACAACACTGTTCTCCCATAACCAATTGGCCAACGCAACCACATCGAAAGTATCTGCTTTATATTCTTTGTACAATTCTTTCTGATACGGTCCCCAATATTCCGGTTTCACATGTTCATAGTATTCTTTTAAGGCATAAAAGAACAGATCTTTCTCCAACCTCAAATCAAAACCTTTGTACTCTTCCAGAATCTGGCTGCCGTAAGAGGCCGCCCCTTTTCTACCGCCACAAGCAAGGTCATCAGCCCGGAAGCGGACGGTACGGCAGATTTTCTCTTCCACCGGGTCGGGACCGCCTTCCAGTTCGAAGGTTCTTTTCGGCACCACTCCATTGGACCGCAGCAAATCATTCCTGAGTGCATTGAGTTTAAAGAACACTCTGTTGAAATGCACTCCCCTGATCAGTGTCTCACGGAAATAGGTGGTATTTTTCCCGATTTCTTCTGTTGCCTTGTATTTTTCTTCCAGAAGCGGAAGCAGATTACCCCATTTTTCGCATCGCTCCGGCCGGGCAAGAATCCACTGCTGCAGAGCTTCGTCTGTCTTGCGTTTGCGGTCTATGACCTTGAAGCGACGGCTGCAGGCGACTTCCCCGGCCTGCATCTCCTGGATATTGCTCAGTGAAAAATAATGGTCGGCATACTGGAGACGTACCTTCTCGTCGCGGTTCATCCAACCGTTCATGATCTTCATCTGCTCTCCACGAAGCTCGTTGCAGACAGGCAGATTGACATTCACGTCAAAATTGGCTTCAAAAGAACTGCTGTTCCGGTTGGTCCGGCCCGGATAGCCCAGAATCATCGTAAAGTCTCCTGCCCGATACCCCTCCGTGGAAATGTTCAGGTAGGTGGCTGGCTGAAGCGGCACATTCTCCTCAGCATATTCCGCAGGACGGCCATCCGGAGCCGTATAGATCCTGTACATGGCAAAATCACATTTGTGCTGAGGCCATTCCCAGTTGTCGATGTCTCCGCCAAAAGCGGACAAACACACCGGAGGGGCGGCCACCAGACGGATGTCCGTATAGACCTCATACAGAGCCATATAGTATTTTTCGCCTTTCCACATGCTATACAGCCATGCTTCCAGTCCCGTCTCACGCGCCCATCTCTTTTCCAGGATGGAGCTCAGGCGACGGGTGCCGCAAGGACGGTTCTTTCGTTTTTCACAGGTCTGTATCTTTTCTGCCTCAGCAGTCACGTCCACCACTCTCTTGAGCAGGTATGCCTTCTTGTGCGGAATAGGACGTTCATCCAGGATATTCCTGGCCCAGAATCCTTCTTCCAGCAGATTTTGTTCCGGCGTGCTCAAAGCGTGCACATCGCTGTAGGCGCAATGATGGTTGGTGATGACCAGCCCCTGACGGGAAATGACACTGCCCGTACAACCGAAATCCAGGGACACGATTGCATCTGCCAGGCAGGTGCCTTCCGCATCGGCATTGTAGATTTCGTGTGCAGAGAGTTTCAATCCCCTCTCCTGCATCTTGGTTTCCAGGGAGCGGTTGATGTCATTGATCATCCACATTCCCTCATCTGCAAAAATATCCTGACAGGCCAGCAGGGCCATCAGGATATTGATAATATGAGTCAATCTGTTCATTTTCAGAATCTCTTGTTCTCTTTGAAAGCTACCCGACTATCGCATTTCAATCACCTCACCATGATCTTCCACAACTTTTTCAATCCATTTGTCGGTGTAGGCTCTGTTCTTGATCTGTCCAGGCTTGTCATCAGAGAAACCGTTCGTCACGAAAGAGCCGTCCGGATTCTGGGATTTGATGTTGCCGTCCATGTATTTGAGCAGCAGCAGGGTCTCCAGATCCACCCAATGATTGAAAATCTTCTGGGCGTTATCCACAGAGAAGTCCGTCAGTTCTTCCTTCACGGCAAGATAAGGGTCTCTTCCCTTCTTCAGGGCCTTGGCCACTTTCTTTTCCGGAACGGAACGGTAGATTTCCAGCGCCTTGGCATCATTCTCTACCAGCTCTTTCATCATCTGGTTCTCCCATTTGTCAATGTCTTCCCTGACTCTGGCGGCCATGATGTCGTACATCTTGTAACAAGCGTTGGCAACACGGTTGGTCATCCAGAAAGCGGAAGTGGCTGAATATTCCAGCATGCTGCCGTTTCCTTCTCTGAAAGATTCCGGAATCGCCTGGGTGTTGGTATAGATTGGAGTCAGATAAGAAGTGGCGGCATCGTCTGTACCGAACCAGATAACTCCACCGATTTCATCAGGAAGCTGCTTTCTGGACTGGCCCACAAACCAGAAGCCGGTCTGCTGGGTGGCGATGGCACGCTCATTCATGTATTCCTTTCCCTTGTATTCGAAAGACATTGGTCTCCATCTGTATGGAAGGGCATTTCCACCGGCGCCAATATCCTGGGTCATATCCATTGGAGTTCCCTCATAGTGGTCTCTCATCACGTCTGCCACGTTCTTGACCGTGATTTTTCTGGATGGTTTCACGAACAGAGGAAATCTCTTGGTCTTGTCCCAACCCATCGCATAGTCGATGTAGTCATAAGAATCTCTTGTCACCAGATTGCCCTGCTCGTCTTCAAATGTGAATTTGCCATCTGAAAGAATATTGAGGGCGGACCATGCACGGGCCTCACAGCCTCTCATTCCCATGAAATCGAGTGGTGCATAGGCATCACAGAAGCTGAATTCCTCGTCTTTGCCATCGAAATATTTCATTTCACGGGCAAAAGAGATGACATCCTCTGAATAGAGGCAGTTCTCCGGGTCGTCCAGTGGGAAGGTGGAGATACGGGCCTGGTTGGCATGGGCGCAGATGTATCCGTCTGGAATACGACGGGCTACCCAGACAATGCCCTTGTTCAGGTTGTTGCCCTCAGCATCGAGCTTCTGTCCCTTTCCGATCAGTTCCATCACCCACACTTCGTTCTTGTCGGCAATGGAGAAGGACTCGCCGCTGGAGAAATATCCATATTCATTGGCCAGGTCGGCAATCACGTGGATCGCTTCTTTGGCGGTCTTGGCTCTCTCGAGAGCGATATAGATCAGAGAACCATAATCCATGATTCCCTTCGGGTCTGCCAATTCGGAACGTCCACCGAAAGTGGTCTCGGCAATGATGAGCTGATGCTCATTCATGTTGCCCACTCTCTGATAAGTATGGGCTACCTGAGGGATGGTTCCCAGATATTGGCCGGAATCCCAATCGTAGATTTTCCGGAGGTCTCCCGGCTTCCAGTCGCCTGCCACCTTGAAATAAAGTTCTCCGAAAAGCTGGTGAGAGTCTGCCGCATAGGAGACTAACGCAGAACCGTCAGCACTGGCGCCCGGTGTCACAATGACATTGGTACAGGCATCTGTTCTGATCGACATAAATGAGAATGAAACTGCCAGAAGCGCAGTTAAAATCATTGATTTCCTTTTCATTTTGTTCTTTATCGCTTAATTATTAATTTTGTCAATAGTGTATTGACACAAATTTATGAAATATTTTTGACATGAAACAGACATTTCCATCCATGAAAGGAACATTTATGACCCTCTTTCTGGGCACATTTCTCCTTTTCCTCAGCCCTTCTCTGACAAAGGCACAGAACCCTCAGCAACCGGAACCACCTTCCACAGAAGAAATGGCTGCGGCTGAAGCGGACCGATTGGGAGAATTGCTGGATCTGGAAGATTGGCAGATTTTCTATGTCGATTCTACTCTCCAACATGATTACAAAGGGCTGAAGAATGAATTGGAAGAACTCATGAAATACCGTGTCTCCAACACACAGGTTTACCAGAAAGTCCAAGACAAGTGGATGGAACAAGTGGACAACACCTACAAAAAAATCTTCAACGAGCCTCAATGGAAGAGGTATCTCAAGACAGGTGCAGGCAAGATGATCAAGGCCCGCGAAAAAAGAAAGATCAAATGGGCCAAGAAAGAGGCTGAGAAGAAGGATAAATAGATTCTATTTTGTAAATTTGCAAGATATTGAGAGCTAATCCAGGAAAACCTTATCAGATATAGGATTATGAAAGAAAAAATTGAGCTTCTGCTTCAGGAGATTGAAAATCTCAAATGCAATACTGAAAAGGACATAGAAGAAACGAGGGTACGCCTCCTCGGAAAAAAGGGCGAAGTGACCAAACTGTTTGAAGAATTCAGGACCATCGCTCCTGAAATGAAAAGAGAGTTTGGCCAGAAATTGAACATTTTGAAGAACAAGGCGGCAGCCAAGATAGAAGAATTGAAAGAGAATGCAGCTTCATCCGGTACGGAGCAGTCCAGTTCAACGGACACCTCCATGCCTGGTGATCCACTTCCTCTCGGTTCCCGTCATCCAGTGTCCATCGCCCGTCAGGAGATTGTGAACATCTTCCGCAAATTCGGTTACGATGTCGCTGAAGGTCCGGAGATTGAGGACGACCACCACGTGTTCGAGTCCTTGAACTTCCCACCAAACCATCCTGCCAGAGATATGCAGGACACTTTCTTCATTTCCAACGGTCATCTCAATCCACTGCTTTTGAGAACCCACACTTCCTGTGTACAGGTCAGAGCTATGGAGTCCATGCCGTTGCCGATCAGAATCATCTGCCCTGGCCGGGTGTTCAGAAATGAAGCCATTTCAGCCCGTGCACACTGTATCTTCCATCAAGTAGAAGGTCTCTATATTGACGAAAATGTCACTTTTGCTGACCTGAAACAGGCCATCCTGCTCTTTGCAAGGGAAATGTTCGGTCCGGACACCCAGATCAGAATGAGGCCGTCCTATTTCCCATTCACCGAGCCATCTGCCGAAGTGGATGTCAGCTGTAACATCTGTCATGGTAAAGGTTGCAACATCTGCAAAGGTACCGGCTGGTTGGAGATTCTTGGCTGCGGTATGGTAGACCCAAATGTTTTGGAAGCTTCTGGCATCGACAGCAAGAAATACAGCGGTTTCGCTTTCGGAATGGGTGTTGAGCGTATTGCCATGCTCAAATGGCAAGTCAATGATCTCCGCCACTATTTCGAAAATGACATGCGGTTCTTGAGCGAGTTCAGCCACTGCGTAGAAGTCTGATTTTTCTTGAAAATTCATGAATATTCATCCGTCAGGTCGTCCCTGACGGATTTTTTTGAAAAAACTGAAAAAAATCTTTCAAAAATTTGGAACGAACAAAAAAAGCACTATCTTTGTAATCCCATTTGCGGAAATAGCTCAGTTGGTAGAGCACAACCTTGCCAAGGTTGGGGTCGC
>JAHHQQ010000003.1 GCA_020026275.1 Bacteroidales bacterium | reverse complement strand
TTATTCCAATCTAAGAAGGCCTCTTAATCAATATTAACCGTCCAACTTTTGGGGGGCATATCACTTTTGATTCACCCTCTTGTATAATTTCGGAATGAAAAGAATGTCTTATTGGATTTCGATACATCCCAGAACATTGAAATTTGTATCAATGAAATAGGCGTGCATGGTGTTTCCTGTTGTTGTAAGCAATACGTCTGAGAATGCTCCAGTACCAGTCCAGTTGGTGTTTGCCCAATTTTCATCTCTCTTGACGAGATTGTCAAAACTGTATTTCATTACAACTTCGGCTGAATCAGGGTCTGTTGCATCCAATATGACAAGAGCGGGACTTGAGTAATTGAAATGTGCACCTTGTGTGTAGGCAATGTATTTTTTGCCCTTGAATTCTGTAGTTGAGATACAGTTGAAGTTGCAGTTGGAATCACCTGTGGCATTATGTAATTTTTTCCATCCGTTTGCCTGTGGGGTGATTGATGGAAGGAAATATGGACAATAATCACCTCCATATCCTAAATAGTAGAGACCGTCTTCAAGTTTTTTTCCGGCAGGAGTTGCACAAAGGTTTTCTGAACTCCATCCCGAATACGGCGCTTTTGTCCAGATCATGTCCTGTGCAATTCCATTTTTCACTTCCCATACGATGACAGCACCGTCACTGCCAGTAGCAACGGCCGCTGCAACTACGGCTTCGCCGTTTATATCTCCATTGACTCTTATGTTGCCGGTAGATACACAGTAATAACTTCCAGTATTGTATTCTATGAATTTCTGAGCTTCGAAAGTCTTCACATCTGTCACTTTATATATATCCATCTGACTGGCTGTCGCCGCATTTGAACTTACGAGAATATTGCCTTTCTCGTCTGTAATTATATTGTCTGCATGGATACCTTCAGGTAGATTGATTGTCGCAAGTTGTTTCCCGTTTGAAGGACTCAGAGTATGTACTTTGTTATAGTTTGAGACAATAAGTGTTTCACCGAGAATTGATAATCTGGAGATGTTCCCGCTTTCAAAGTTTTTGATGTCGCCTGTTGGATGACAGGACCATTTGAGTTTTGCCTTACCTTCTTGGATTACGATGAGGGTAACTGCCTTGTCTTTATATTTTTCTTTAACTGGAAGGATGTTGATTTTGGCAGTACGTTCCCCGAAGGCATTATTGGCTTCATTGGCTTTGAAGGTATATGTGTTTCCTTTTTGCTCTAGTACGCCCCAATTCCCGTCGGATGTTTCAACCTTGTATTCAATATTTGCGCAGACGGTGAATTTCGCTTCACCTCCTGATTGGGGAATTTCGCAAATTTGATCTTTTAGTTCAAAGTTGGGCTCCCAAGCGGCTTGTTTTACACTTATCTCGATATCTTTGACATTATTTTTGATGATGACATTGCCCAATCGTTCCGCTCCATCCTCTTCTTGAGCTTTTACTGTAAGGGAGATCTCATCTTTTGTCATTGCTTTTGTTTCAGAAACCAAAATCCATGACGGAGTTTCGATTGTGTAGGGTATATTATGGTTGATAGAAAGTTTGATTTCACCGCCATTCATAGGAATCTCATATTGGTTTTGTCCTTCTAGTTGAATGGTGTTTTTCTGAAGCTGTGTCACAGTTATTTCTTTCTCGAATTTATCGGCTTTGAGTATAACGATAGCATTTCTGTTATCATCAGTTGTGTTTTCTTCTGCGTAAACTTTTACAGATGTTGTACCTGATTTTCCTGATGCAGGGGAAACTGTGCACCATTCGATGGCCGTTTCTTTCAATTTTGCTGTCCAATCCACGTTGACATTGAAGTTGATTGTCGCAAATCCTCCTTCTGCGGGAATCGTCAATGCTACATCTGGATCTTTTAATTCAAGTTTGGGAATGACAGCTTCTTCTTTTTTACAGGCAATTGCAGTAATGGCAATTGCCATCAATAATGCGAATCGTTTCATAAATAAAGTGATTTGTGGTTATTTTGTTCAAAGAATTATTGGAATGTTTTAAATGCATTTCTGAAATTGTTCCAATAATCAAACATTTTGATGTGGCATAGATCGAAAATGAACAGTCCGTCGGATTCATTGATACAAGCTTCAGTTATATCTTTTATCAGATTTCCACATCCTCCATTTTCGAATCCGGTCCCATTTCCAATGTCTGGGCCTCCTGCAAAAGGAACATCTCCTTTGAATAGGTTTCTGGCTTTCTTGCAAAATCCTTGCATTGTCCATTCTCCAGAGCCCCAGATATTTTCAGTGCCAGCATATGCTCCAATAAACATGAAGTCACAATGGTCTGCATATCCGTAGTTTTTATATTCAGGTGTCGCCCAACTGTAATGCCCTTCATGGTATGGATCGTATTTAGGACTTGCCCAATTTACACCAGATTCATAGTATGAGGAATACCATCCTCCGACGTAAGCCCCGAATCTGATGGATGGATTTACTTCATGGGCTTTAGCTGATGCTTTCTCAATGAAGTCATGAATATTTTTTGCTCTGAATTCCAGCCATTTTTTTTGTATTTCTGTAACTGGACTGCTTAGTTGTGAAGAACCTGGTTCAAATAGGTCGTCTGGAAATCTCTCGATTTTCTTTCCAATGTGTTTCTCAAATTTCTCTTTGGAAATATTTGAAAAATCGCTGCCCAGACCATGGTCATCATAACGACATCTGTCTAGCACTATGCCGTCCAATTCTTTGTAACTGGCTAGTTCTCCGATGAGATCAAGCAGATATTCTACCACTTCATCGTTGGCTGGATTCAGAAAACGTGTTCCGCTTTCATCTAAGTCCATCACGTTTTCAAGTCCAGTAGAAGTATTCGCTACAGTTGCCCATCCTTTTCTTTCTGGATGGGAAAATAACATTCCGGTATTGCCTAATCCGTATGGCTCAATACATCCTCCTGTAAAAGTGTTCATTGCCGCATTCACACGGATACCTGCTTTATGTCCAGCATCAATGAATGCTTGTAGATAGTCGAAGTCAGCTGTTCTCTTTATCCATATGAAATTGCCGTTTTTCCAGGCTGCAATTTTTTTGAGAGGTTCTTCTGTCGCTGATTTGAATAGTACACCGGAGACGGATGGCCTCACGTCTACAATTACATCTGTAAATCCAATCTCTGCGAGCTTTTTCATGTCCTCTGATATTTTTTCTTCGCTATTGGCATAGTCCATGAAATTTGCAGCCGCGTCAATCCATACATATCTCGGCTTCTTTTTGATATCCGCAGCAGGATCATCTGGTTTGTCAAGAGTATCTGGAACTTCGATTTGTTCTTTATTGTCCCAGTCTGGATTCCATGGATACTCTTTCTCGTTTTTGCATGAAAGCAGGCTGATTAAAATTGCTCCAGCCAGAATTAATTTTGTCATCATCTTCATTATTTCCATTTTTGTCATTTCTTGACGCAATCTACAGAATAAGCCCCTACAACACCACAGTTGTGATCGTAGTAATAAATGAACAATTTGAATCCATCTGCAGAAATGGCCATTGTGACGTCTCCGGCAGCACAGCCGCTGGCCGCTTTCTGATGCCATTCTATTGTATTGTCCAAAAATGCAGGTTTCATTTCCTTGATAGACTCTGGAGTGGTTATATCGTAAATGAACAATTGAGGCCCACATCCCCACATAGGGAAATGACTTGTTACAAGATGTGCAGCATAAATGGCATTGTTGAATGTCTTGCTATCCATGCAGTTCGTATTGAAGTTGGAGTTTGCCGTCATTTCTTCTGTTTTCGCTACGATTTTCTGGTTTTCCACATAAGTTATTTTGTTGTCTGAATAATAGCAAAGCATCACAGCATCTGTATTGTTTTCTGTTGTCGGGATCACTTTGGCGGCATGAACAGGTGCTGTTCCCCATTGTATTCCGAGAGGAATAAGGTTCGTGGTTTTTGAAGATTTCACCTTGCCGCCTTCTATTGCAATGCTGATATAACTGCCGGCATATGTGGCTCCTTCTACTCCTTCATGTGTAATCACAATTATTGCATTTTTATCGACATTCCCTGTCACTTTGATGTGATATCCGGCAGGAAGATTCTCTGTATTGCTTACTGAAAATAGTAGTTCAGGAGTCTTGGACATATCTTTTGAACGATAGATTTTAAATGTTCCTGTCGTCTTGAGATGATTGATGAAGAGTATGTTTCCCGCCTCGTCGTTCGTTATGGCATCAGCGACAGCATCTCCTGTAATTACTTCTCCAAGCTTCTCCCCAGTTTGTCCGTCAAGATAGATTACTGGTCTCTCGCTTCCATAGCATACGGCCAGCTTGCCATTCGCGGCGGCTATAGAAAGATGTACTTGAGAGGTGTAGTCCGGAGCACCGAAGCGGCTGACAGGTTCAATGTTGAAAAGTTTTTTTGCAGAACTCTCATTGAATCCTGAAGGAATTTTTGATGGGATTTTTTTAGTGATGGTATATTCGATTTCACTTCCATCATGGGCAATTAATGTTATTTTTTGGATGCTGTTGTAGTCTGCAACCGGCAATTCGAATGTGTTGTTCTTTCCTTCCACTGCTTGTCCTCCTTTTACTGAAGCATGTGCAGAAGTCGTGATTTGCGCTTTTCTTCCGTTTATATCTTCAATGGTGAACAGGTAAACTTCGTGGTTGTCATTGTCGATAAATCCTTCAATAGGCGCTGGACCGGCAAGTGTCATGGACATCATGTCAGCTTTACTTGACTTGATTCGCTTTCCAGTAATGATGATGTCCCGAGATTGTCCTTGGGCGTTGGTAAAAGTATAGTGATTTTCTTGAAGAAGATCAACAATCGTCAATGCAGGACTGATGCTGCAGTTATTGGCAAGCTCTGCTCTTAAACGCACTCTTGTCATTTGAGTCAGAGTCTGGTCATTGCTTTCTTCTGGATAGAACCAGGGAATTGGAATCTCGAACCTTTCAGCTTCCGGATCTGTTACAGTCAATTTCCCAAGTTGTTGGTCGATGAATTTCCCTGATGTAAAATAGGCTGTCAGGCTTGTTATGCCTTGACGTTCTGCCGTAGGGTTGATGTATTCCGGTTTCTGACATGATGCCATTGTGATTAGTATGGCCGTCAATATGAAATGTATTTTTTTCATGTTATTTCAATTTTACTATTTCCATTCTTCAAATTGGTCTAATGCTCCGTTGCTTGATAGTTCGGCAACAGGAATTGGATACCGATAAAGACGTCTTGGAAAATTTCTGTCCTGGTCATCTACTGAAATATAGCTGTATTTGAATTTTTCTTCTCCAGACTTTTTTTCGATTTTGAGGCCATGTAACTGATATCCTGACAGTCCTTTTGGATAAGCTTCATGAGCAATTCCCCAGCGACGCAAATCCCAGTACCAGAATCCTTCATAGGCAAGTTCAATTTTTCGTTCATGTCTGATGCTTTCCCAGAGATCATTTCCTGTTTTGTTTGCATAAGGGAGTCCTGCTCTTTTTCGAATCGCTTTTATGGCATCATTGGCTTCTTGTTCTTTTCCTAGTTGCCAGCATGCTTCGGCTTTGTTTAGTAGCACTTCCGCATATCTGATGATGGTTGCCGGTTGTTGGCTTCCGTTGTTGGCGATTACATCATGGTTTTCATCTACTAGTTTTTTCAGGTAGTATCCTGTGGTGGTACGTCCTTTCGGTTCTCGCTCCATATTCCATTGGCACCACCCATCGATACCTCCAATAAATGGTTCTATTTTTCTTCCTTTCCATTTTGCTCCGTTATAGAGAATGGTTGCCTGAAATCTATGTTCCATTTTTTCATATGGGGGTGTTGACTCAGTTCCTTCCGGATTGTGCCATTCTTTCCAGTCTGGATATCCTCCAGATGCCAATTCGTAAGATTCTACCATCTCCTGTGTCGGAACACCATAACCTCCACCGGTCTGGCCATTGGCATAATAGTCTCCTCCAGGTGTGTAGTAGAAATCAAAATTATGAGTGATGTCCAATGACAGGTTGTATAGATATTGGAGTATCGCTTCATTATTTCCTGCAGAACGGGTTTTGCCGTATGAATCTTCATATCGTTCTTCCAGGCCATACCCGAGGGATGCGACATTGTCGGCTGCTTCCTTTGCAATGTCCCATTTTTTTGCATAGAGCATAGCTCTTGACAACAATGCCCATGCACATCCTTTGTCAAGGCGTCCTTTGGAAGTTGTACGGTCAGGCAACTGTTCTGCAGCATCCCGGAGGTCCTGTTCAATGAAATTCCATATTTTTCCCTCATCAGTCAGAGGCATGTCTTTATTGATTTTTCCCATATCTTCATCATAGAGTATAGCATCTCCATATCTTTTTGCGAGGTCGGTATAGGTGAAGGCACGTATGAATTTTAATTCTCCATTGAGCCTTGATTTGTCTTTTTCCGGCATTTTTCCGAATTGTTCCATTTCTGACATTGCCTGGTTCACCTTTCTGATAGTCTCATACCTTTCGCCCCAGTATCCGGAGTATGCATCGACATATGATGCTGTTATGGTCGTCGCATCTCCGTAGGCATATTCGCTTGGGATATAGCACAGGGCGTTATAGTTGTAAGAACTATACTTCATTTGGTCGGTCAATGCCTCTGTCATGCCAGCTTTGCATTGATCATTATGTATGTCGATGAGGTAGCTGTAAAGGTAGTTGACTGCATATTCTGCATTTTGAGTGTTTTCCCATATCACCTTATCTGAGACTTTGTCTGTAGGTGTCATATCCAGATAACTGCATGAAGTGCAACCAAATGCCGTTGCTGTTGTTATTGCAAGTGCTTTCAATATATTTCTCATGATATTCAAGACTTAGAAAGTTAGAGTAATTCCTCCCATCAGCATACATTGCTGTGGATAGTATCCATTGTTTACGCCTGGAGATTCCGGGTCGACTCCTTGAGGGAGTCCGTCAATGGTAAATATGTTTTGTCCTTCTACGAAGAATCTAAGGGTTTCAATGTTCGCTTTTTCGGTTATCTTTTTCGGAAGAGTATAGCCGAATTGTGCAGATTTGAGTCTCAGGTATTTTCCGTCTTTGAGCCAGAATGTGCTGCTTAGTCCATTGTCCCCTCCATGAGATGTAGCACCAAGCGTAAGGCGGGGAAATGACCCTTCTGGATTATAGATGCTATAGGCATTTTCAACTAAGAAAAGTGGTGAGTTCCCCCCTTCCTTGAAGGTTTGTGTCCATACGGTATTGTCATCATATCCGTTGTAATAGGTTCCGGTCAATGACACATCGAATAAGGCGCCTCCTGCAAATTGTGCGTTGAAATCAAATCCGTTCCATGCAAAATCCAAATTGAGACCATATGTGATTTGCGGACGATTGGGTCTGCCGACACGTCCTTTGTCATATCCGTCAATTTTTCCGTCTCCATTCAAATCGACATATCTGATGTCTCCTACGCATGGGCGTGTATTGTACCATGCAGAATTGTCAATTTCTTCTTCTGTTCGATATAGACCATCTGCTTGCCATGCCAAAAATGTTCCGACAGGTTTTCCAACCATTTTCCAGATTTCTGGAGCGTTTGGCTCATCGGGAAAGATCAGCCATCTTGTCTTGGCGTATGTTACGCTAGCGTTGATTCCATAGTAGAATGGCTTGTTTCCTGCAAGGAAGTGGTTTCTGTGTGAAACGAGTATATCAATTCCTTTCGTGTCGATGGAATTCTTATTTACGATGGTGGGGTAGTAGCCACCCATGGATGGAGGAAAACTTGTTCCTTGTGCAGTCAGCATATCGTAGGTCCAATTGTAAAAGCCATCTATTTCCATCCCTAACTTTTCGTTCCAAAGATTCATGTCGAATCCAACATTCCAGGAGAGTGTCTTTTCCCAAGTCAGATCTTTGTTTGGAATTCCTGAAGGATAATAGGCAGGATGGTTGCCGGTGCTTTTTTGATAATCGCCATAGATTACATCATTTCTCCATTGGCTGTATGTGCTGAGAAAGGTGTAGGCACTGGCATTGTCATTTCCGAGCAAACCGACAGAAGCTCTGATTTTGAGGTCGTCAACGATTTCAGAGTGTTTTAGCCATTCTTCCTGAGACAACCTCCAACCGATTGACAAAGATGGAAAGAAACCCCATCTTGTCTTTGCCATACCTGCGAATTTGTATGAACCATCACATCTGCCAGTAAATTCAGCGATGTATTTTTCATGGTAATCATACTTTGCTCTAAAGACAAATCCGATGGAACGTGACGCATCGCTCCAGCCTCCGATAGGTTTGTCTGTAGGAACACCGTTGCCAAGTTCCGGCAGGGAGGCGAAAGGAAGTTTTTTTGCATATGCTTCTAGATTGTTTCCCTTATATTGCCGAAATTCTCCTAGGGCGAGTAAATCAAGGTGATGTTTCCCGAAATTGTTGGTATATGAAATGCTTGCCTGTCCTGTCTGGTTCTGTGAATAAGTCGTCCCTTCTCCAAGGGTGTTTCCGCTGCCGGCGCCTCTTGGATCCGCCATCTTGGACCAAGTGCCGCCATGATAGGCCATCAGATAATAAGGTGTACTAAGATTCTTGTTATAGGTATCTCTGTATTCATATGAGCCTGACAATTTGAAAGCAAGTCCTGTCAGGAATGGTGCATTGTAAGTTAAAGATGCATTTATCGTCATATCTGCACTTCTTGTTTTTCTGTAGCCAGATTCATAGATTGCAGCCAGTGGACTTTGTGGCAGTGATGTGTTCTTCTTGAGAGCGGCAGTATAAAGTCCTTCGTATTTCTTGGGCAGGTATGGGTGCATTTGTACCGTCTGGTTAGCGATTGAAAGCCAACCTTGACCTGATCCCATTTCTCCACCTCCAGTGCCGAAGCCGGGGGCATGATGCTTGGACAACATGGCTGATAATCCTATGTTGAAATCAAAATGTTTCGCTATGCGTGTTCCCATATTGGTTCTGATGGTATATCTGTTGTATTTGTAGTTGTCGATGTTTCCATCTTGTCCCAAATAGCCGAAAGACGAGAAATATCTTATCTTTTCATTTCCTCCCTGTACTGTAATGTTATGCTTTTGTGTGAAACCGGTTCCGAAAACTTCATCAATATAGTTGACATTGTCCCAACCATCTGCCGGATCGCCATTGAGCATCATGTCAACTTGCTTTTTTGTGAAATATGGAACATAGTCACTTTCGCTGGAAATGGCACCGCTGGCCAGTTTGTCCATCATGTCCGCGACATTATAATAGTAGGCGAACTCCGGTCCATCCATGAATTTGGGATAGTTTGCATTGATTGATGCTCCGAAGGTTGCGTTGTATGTGATTTTTGCTTCACCTGTTTCTCCACGCTTGGTGGTCACGATGATGACACCTCCAGATGCCCTCATTCCGTATACAGCTGCTGATGCTCCGTCTTTCAGAACAGAGATGCTTTCTATGTCGTTGGGGTCAATGTCGTTGATGCTGGATACAGGAAATCCATCCACTATATAAGCAACTGAATTGACAGATCCTCTAATTCTTAAAGATGCTTGATCGAGTCCAGGTTCGCCGGATTCTTGCACAGATGAAAGTCCTGGGAGTTTTCCGGCTAACAGTTGCGATACGTTGGTGGATGGCGCTTTAAGAAGTTCACTTCCTTTTATTGCAGAAACGGCACTGGTCAATGATGATTTTTTCTGGATACCGTAGCCGACCACAACAGTTCCTTCGATAAGGTTGACGTCGTTTTTCATGACGATGTTCAATGTTGTTTTTTTCCCATCCCATTTCATGGTTACACTCTTCATCCCCATGAAAATATATTCAATTGAATCACCCTCTTTGATATTGATGGAGTAATTTCCGTCAACATCAGTAGTTGCAACATTGTTGGTGCCTTGCTCAATTACAGCCACTCCTGGAAGAGGTTCTCCTTTTTCATCTGTAACCTTTCCGTTTATCCAGTTTTGGGCAGATGCTGCAAATGCTCCTGAAAGCAGCATCACAAGTGCCATAATCAAGACTTTCCCGCAAAAGCTGGAACTTGATTTGTTTAATGCGATGTTCATGATTTCTATAGATTATTAGTGTTTGTGTGTAGTGTCAAATGGGGCTGATGCTCTTTACAAATATATAAATTATTTATATTTATATATCAATATAATAAAACTGTTTGCAATGTCGGCTTTTGTTATTTTGAAATTTTAATATCTGCCGGCTCGGATTCTGTCAATGTGTGCATGAGGGAAATATCTAAGATAGCGATATGTTCTTGTCAAGTCATTCTGTATTCAGAGTTTAGGCGTTTTTATGGAACGAAGTGTTGAAAAGTTGATTATATTTGCAAAGTCATTCGAACAGGTGTATCTCGTCCTTTCTGTTTTTAGAGAGAAAATAGTAGTGTGGTTCTTTTATAGGACATATGTAAAATATTTTAAGTTGTTGTTATGTAATGAGTTATATAACAACTTGCGATATGGCATGTTTCTTGATAATAAGGCAGTTCCAATTATTTTCAAGTGAAAGAACTGGAGAGATTCCAACCATTCCTGTTTTTGGAAAACTTAATGAATTATGGAGTATGCAGATTAACATTCCCTCAGAAAAATTTGTTGAGACCGGGTCGAAGGTCGTCAACAAGATTAAAAAGGTCAACAGAGTCCCGAAGTGGTTCTGGTACCTTCTTTCAGTCATCGCCCTCGCTTTGGTCGCTTTGGTGGTGTGGTGGAACTGGCCTGAGCCGGCGAAGCCCGTCTATCCGATGATCGAGGCGGAAAAGGTGAAGACGCAGAATGTCGAGATATATGGAGAGTATGCCGGTAAGATCCGAGCCCAGCAGTATGTTGAGGTACGTGCCCGCGTGGAAGGTTATCTCGAGGAGATGCTGTTTACTGAAGGTACTTATGTGAAGAAGGGGGATGTTCTCTTCGTCATAGACCCGAAGGTCTATCGTGCCAAGGTGGAGAAGGCCAAGGCTCAATTGAACAAGAACAAGGCGCTGGAGCTGAAGGCCAAGCGTGATCTGGATCGTATCAAGCCGCTGTATGAGCAGAATGCCGCCAGCCGTCTCGATCTGGACAATGCGACTGCCGCTTATGAGAGTGCCAAGGCCGAGGTGGTCATGGGTGAAGCCGATTTGACTCAGGCTGAAATTGCGTTGGGTTATACGACGGTCCGTTCTCCTATTTCCGGATATATCAGTGAGCGTCATGTGGATATGGGTACTTTGGTGGGCCCGAGCGGCGCTTCTTTGTTGGCGACTATCGTCAAGAGCGATACGGTTCGTGTCGATTTCAGTATGACGGCGCTGGATTACCTCAAGAGCAAGGAGAGAAATGTGCAGCTGGGTCATGCGATGGACGACCGTGACTGGAATCCGTATGTGACCATCACCCTTGCCGACAATTCCCAGTATCCGATGAAGGGTCTGGTCGATTTCGCCGATCCTCAGGTGGATCCGAATACGGGAACTTTCTCTGTCCGTGCCGAGATGGCCAATCCTGACCAGATTCTCCTGCCTGGACAGCTGACCAAGGTGAAGTTGCTGCTGGATGTGCATGAGAATGCCATCATCGTCCCTCGCAAGGCGGTCGTGATTGAGAAGGGCGGCGCTTATATCTTTGTCGTCAGAAAGGACAATGTAGTGGAGAAGCGTTTCATTGAACTGGGACCGGAGGTCGGCAACATCGTGGTTGTGGACAGAGGTCTGGGCGCTGATGAATATATTGTTACAGAGGGGTATCACAAGTTGACTCATGGCATGATCGTGAACCCTGTCATCAAATCTGAAGAGTCTCCGGCTGCGGAGGATGATTCAGCCACCTCAAAATCAGTAGAATCAGATGAAAAGTGATTTTTTTATAGATAGGCCCGTCTTTTCTACGGTCGTTTCCATTGTAATCGTGCTGGTGGGTATGATCGGTATGGTGCTGCTGCCTGTTGACCAGTACCCTCAGATTGTCCCTCCGGTGGTCAAGGTTTCCGCTTCTTATCCTGGAGCGGGCGCTGAAACGGTGTCACAGGCGGTTGCCACTCCAATTGAACAGGAACTTAACGGTACTCCCGGTATGCTTTACATGGAATCCAGCAGTACCAATACCGGCTCCTTTACCGCTACCATCACTTTCGATATCAATACAGATGCGGATATCGCCGCTGTGGAGATTCAGAACAGGGTGAAGGCGGCGGAATCCCGTCTGCCGGCGGAAGTCGTCACCAATGGTATTTCCATTGACAAGCAGGCGACCAGCAAACTGATGACGATTACCTTGAAATCAAGTGATCCGAAGTTTGATGAGATTTATTTGAGCAACTATGCTACTCTGAATATTCTGGATATGCTCAAACGTGTGCCAGGTGTGGGACGTGTGTTCAATATCGGCAGCCGTTATTATGCGATGCAGATCAAGGTGCAGCCGGAGCGTCTGGCGGCTTTGGGTCTGACGGTGCAGGATATCCAGAGCGCCTTGAAGGAACAGAACCGTGAATCTGCCGCCGGTGTCTTGGGCCAGCAGCCTATTTCCGGGGTGGATGTCACCATTCCGATTACGGCGAAAGGACGTCTTTCCCGTGCGGAAGAGTTTGAGGACATTGTCATCAAGGCCAATCCTGACGGTTCCATCCTTCGTCTGAGGGATGTGGCGACGGTCGCATTGGAGGCCTCTTCCTACAATACCGAGAGTGGTATCGATGGGGAGAATGCCGCTGTGATGGAAATCAGAATGTTGCCGGGTGTCAATGCGATGGAAGTGTCCAAGGATATCCGCGAGGCGATGGAGGAAATCAGCAAGAATTTCCCGGAGGGTATCAGCTATGATATTCCGTTCGACATGACGACTTATATCAGCCAGTCCATCAAGGAGGTGTACAAGACTCTCTTTGAGGCGTTGATTCTGGTGATTCTGGTCGTGTTCCTTTCTTTGCAGAGCTGGAGGGCTACTTTGATTCCGGCCATTGCGGTGCCGATTTCGCTGATCGGTACATTCGGTGTCATGCTGGCTTTCGGCTTTACGTTGAATACGATGACTCTGCTGGGTCTGGTGCTTGCGATTGGAACGGTGGTCGATGATGCCATAGTGGTGGTGGAGAACGTGGACCGTATCATGAACAAGGAGAAGCTTTCGCCTCGGGCTGCGACCAAGAAGGCGATGAAGGAGATTGGTGGCGCTCTGGTGGCCATGTCTCTGGTGCTTTGTGCCGTGTTTGTTCCGGTCAGCTTCCTTTCCGGCATGTCCGGAATTCTGTTCCGCCAGTTCTCCATCACCATTACCGTGTCTGTCATCATTTCCACGATTGTGGCGCTGACTTTGAGTCCGGTCATGTGTTCTATCTTCCTCAAACCTGCTGTGGAAGGCGAGGAGGAGAAGAAGAACATTGTTTTCCGTACCATCAACCGTTGGTTGGACAAGGGCGCAATCTTCTATGAAAAGATGATCGGCCGTTCCTTGAAGTATCCTAAACGTATCTTCGCCAGTTTCGGAATCGCTATTGTCCTGGTGTGGGCAATGAGCCGTTTTGTCCCTCAAAGTTTCATTCCTCAGGAAGACCAGGGATATTTCACGGTGGAGCTGGAACTGCCGGAAGGAGCGACATTGGAGCGTACCAGGGAAGTGACAAACCGTGCCATGGCCTATCTGATGGCTCAGCCTGATGTGGCGCATGTTCTTGATGTCAAGGGTTCCAGTCCTCGTGTCGGAACGAACCAGTCTCGTAGCCAGCTGACGGTCATCATGAAATCTTGGGAAGAACGTCAGAACCAGAATCTTCCTGAATTCATGGACCAGGTCAGAAGGGAACTGGAAAAGTATCCGGAAAGCAAGGTGTTCATCAGTTCTCCTCCTGTGATTCCAGGAATGGGTAGCTCCGGTGGATTTGAGATGGTATTGGAAGCGAAAGGCAACATGACTTATGCAGATTTGCAGCAGGCGGCTGACACTTTGCTTTTCTATGCGCAGCAATGCAAGGAGTTGTCCAGAGTTTCTTCCAGCATGCAGAGTGATATCCCCCAGCTCTATCTGGATGTGGACAGGGATATGGCAAAGCTGATGGGCGTTTCTGTTTCAGATGTGTTCACGACTATGAAAGCATTTACCGGTTCGGTTTATGTCAATGATTTCAACCTCTTCAACCGTGTGTACAAGGTATACATTCAGGCAGATGCCCCATATCGTATGAGCCGGGACAACCTCAATCTATATTTCGTGAGAGGAAATGAAGGGAAGATGATTCCGATCACTTCCATCGGCAAGACCAACTATACGATGGGGCCGGGAACCATCAAGAGGTTCAATATGTACAATGCCGCAACTATTACCGGTGAGGCGGCACAGGGATACAGTTCCGGTCAGGTGATGGCTGTTCTGGAAAAAATTGCACGTGAAAAACTGCCGGAGGACATTGGCATTGAATGGAGCGGCATGTCTTATCAGGAGAAACGTCAGAGTGGTCAGGTAGGTTTTGTGATGTTGCTTGCATTTCTTTTTGTCTTCCTTTTCTTGGCGGCGCAATACGAGAGTTGGAGCATTCCGATTTCGGTTTTGCTCTCTCTTCCTATTGCTTGCGTGGGGGCATTCCTTGCAATCTGGCTTTTCAGATTGGAAAACAATGTCTATTTCCAGATTGGTCTGGTCATGTTGATTGGATTGGCGGCCAAGAATGCAATCTTGATTGTGGAGTTTGCCAAAGAGCAGGTGGAGGCTGGCAAGGATGTCGTGGAAGCTGCCCGTAATGCGGCCATCTTGCGTTTCCGTCCAATTGTGATGACGTCTCTTACCTTTGTTCTGGGTATGCTTCCTCTGGTGCTTGCTTCAGGGCCTGGTTCTGCCAGCCGTCATGGTATCGGAGTCGGTGTCTTCTTCGGAATGATAGTGGCCATTACTTTCGGAATTGTCTGTGTACCATTCTTCTTTGTTCAGGTGTACAAGTTCAAGGAAAAAATGAAAAGGAGGAAAAGCAAATGAAAATCTTGATGATTCAATATAAAATCGCGGCGCTGCTGGCAGTTTTTCTGCTGGCAGGGAGTTGTGCTGCACCCAAAAGATGCATGTCACCAGAACTAAATCTTCCAGAATCAGTGATAGCTGGAAAGACAGCGGATTCACTTTGTGTCGCTGATCTCAAATGGACAGAATTGATTCAGGATACATTGCTGACGGGACTTGTCCAGAAAACTTTGGAACACAACAAAGACATGATGATTGCTTCAGACCGTGTCAAGGAGCTGGAGGAACTGCATCGTGTGGCCAAGTCCGGTTGGTTCCCGACTTTGGATGGACGGGGCTACATTACGCACAAACTCAACCAGAATGCTGCAGGAGAGAAGAATATCAAGGTGGAACCAGGTCTGAAGGCTTCTCTTTCCTGGGAAATGGATTTCTTCGGCAGAATCCGTCAGAGCAACAAATCCGCTATGGCGAAATATCTTTCATCGGTGGAGGCCCAACGTGCTGTTCAAATGACTTTGATTGCCTCTGTTTCTACTGCCTATTTTGAACTGATTGCTTTGGACAATGAACTGGATATCGTGAAAAGGACACTCCAGACAAGGGAAGAGAGTGTAAATAAAGCAAAGCTGCGTTTCGAAGGAGGATTGACCACCGAAATCCCTTATCAGCAGGCTCAGGTGGAGTATGCCCGTACTGCTTCATTGGTTCCAGAATTGGAGAAAAAGATTCAGATGAAGGAAAGTGAAATTTCGCTTCTTGCTGGAGAATATCCCTCCGAGATTGTGCGGACCCAGACAAGTGAGAGATTGTGTTTCCCTATGACTGACCAGATTGGCATTCCTTCTGAACTGGTCAGCCGCAGACCAGATTTGCGTGCGGCCGAACAAGATTTGCGTGCGGCCGCTGCTGAAGTGGGGGTTGCGTGGGCGAATCGTTTTCCAAGTTTTCGTATCAATCTTCAAGGGGGATTGGAGAATAATGGGATTGAGGATTTCTTTCGGTCTCCATGGACCTATGTTCTGGGCGAAGTGACTTCGCCAATCTTCCATTTTGGTAAGTATAAAGCTAAATATGAGGCCTCTGTTCATGTTTATGAGCAGCAGAAGCATAAATATGAGAAGATGGTTCTGGAAGCTTTCAAGGAGGTGAATGATGCCATTGTGTCTTATCAGACTTCGTGCAAGAAGGTTGTCCTTATGGAGAATTTGAAAAATGCTTCTGAAAAGTATGTTGAATTGACCCGTTTCCAGTTGAAGAATGGTGTCATCAACTATATTGATATTCTAGATGCGCAACGTAGTTTCTTGAATGCTGAAATAGACTATAGCAATGCGTTGAGAGACGAGTATCTTGCCATCATTAAATTGTACAAGGCTCTGGGTGGAGGTTGGAACTGATTCATTGATACAATCAGCCCAGACCAGAAGGGCTAAAAATGCGTCGTTCTATTTGTAGAAGCGGAACAGCGTAGAGCAATGCGGGACAGTGTAAAGCGGTTTGTTGAGAAATTCGTGAAACCCATCGGCCGTTGCAATAACGAGGGGACAGATTGAGCCGGAATGGAAAATGTCCGGTACAATACCGAGCTTCATTCCAATCCAAGAATATTGTCCGTCCAACTTCTGAGGTATGTCAGAGAAATGATACAGGAGCGGCTTCCCTTTAAGAAGGGAAGCCGCTCCTGTATCTGGATAGGGAAGGGTTATTGAAGATATTTTCCCGTAAAGTTTCGAACGTGTTCGGTATATTCTTTTGGATAGACATCGTAGGATCTGGCGTGAGCGACTCCTTTTGTGATCCATAGTTCTTTGGGTTCTGATTTGATGTCATAGAGGTCGTAGACCATCCAGGTCGGGACGTAGTCATCCTGATCACCATGGATGAACAGCATGGGCAGTTTGCATTTTTTTATCTGTTCCAAAGAAGAGGCTTCTTTGAAGTTCCAGCCGTATTTCAGATTGCATAACCAGCTGGCGGTGTTGAGAAGAGGGAAGGCCGGTAAGCCGAATTGCTCTTTCAACTCTTTTGCGAACTGGTCCCAGACGCTGGTGTAACCGCAGTCATCTACAAAGCACTTGACTGTTTCAGGCAGTTGTTCTCCTGATGTCATCATGGTGGTTGCCGCTCCCATGGAAATGCCGTGTACTGCAATCTGCAGGTTGTTTCCAAATAGTTCTGGAGTGTGCCCAATCCATTCTATCACATCTTCTCGGTCTTTCCATCCCATTTGGATGGCTTTTCCACCGGTCAGACCTGAAAATCTGAGATCAGGAAGTAGAATATTGCAATGAAGGTCATGGTGATAGAGGTAGCCGATATGAAGCATTTCCATTGCCTGGTCGGTATAGCCATGAACGATAACGGCCGTCCGGTGGGTCGGTTGTGTTGCTTTGGCATATACAGCGTGCAGACGCTCCCCATCTTTTGCTATGATGAAAGTATCTCTTAGTGCATTCTTCGCTCTCAAGCTATCTAACCAGGGATTGATCACTTTGTGACGTTCTCTGGTTACTTTTTCTGCTTCTTCGACACTCATTTGATCTGGACAGAGAGCATAGTCCAGCATGTAGAAACCTCCACCTATAAGAGTGGCGACCAGTGCAGCAATAATGGAGATGACCGTGATGGTCACTTTCTTTCTTGTACTCATGATATGATTTATTCTATAAAGTTGTTTTTACTCTGTTTTTCCGGAACCAGTCCACTTTTTCCCAGATGGCTCGGGGGATTAGTCTCCAGACAAGAACAACGAAGCGGTATTTCCAATCGAAGATGACCATGCGTTTTTTCTTCAATATGCCTTTTAATATATATTGGACTGCTTTTTTCCTGGAAATTTGACATGGATAGGCTCGTTTTAGCATCGGAGTGGCGACGAAACCGGGTTGAATTTCAGTGAATTGAATCGGATCGTCTTGGGTATGGGCCAGTTGGCTCAATGCGGCCAGATAAGTTGACTGGTATTTTTTGCTGGAGGTGTAGGAGGCGGCAATTCCGGTCCCTCGAGTGGAAGCGACAGAGGTGACGACGACAATGTGCCCCTTGTGCTGGAGGTCATGGATCCCCGATGTCTTGAACCAGTTATAGGCAAAGTCAATCATCTGCGTGAATCCGACAACATTGGTCTGAATAATCTGGTTCTCAATTTGAGGATCCAGCAACCTGTTCTGGATACCGATTCCCGAAAAATGCAGATACGAATCCATTCCTCCTAACTTCTGGACGAGCTCAGAAAGTTTTCTGGTGCAATCTGCCTGATTGACATCAATTTTCTGTATTTCTACTTGGCTCCCGTATGTTTCTTGAATTTTCTGTAGTTTTTCTATGGAACGTCCTGCAAGTCCCAGTTTCCATCCTTTTTTCAGTAGGGCGACAGCCAGATCATATCCCATTCCAGATGTGGCCCCAACTATTATTGCTCTTTTCATCGGACAACAGTTATTCGTTTGCTTCTATTATTACTCTCTGAAGAGAAGGAAAGTATAAATATATATAATTTTTCGAAAAAACAGACAGGTCTTTTCCCAAGAAAGGGCATACAAAACATTTTAGTGAGGGTTCACTCTTGATAAATTTCAGATTTTTCCGCATATTTGTTGAATTGAAAATAATGATAGTTAGTATGCAGGAGAAAAGAACAAAGATAATATGCACGATTTCCGACATCAACTGCGATGTCGATTTCATCGAGAAACTCTATAGGAGTGGAATGAACCTGGTCAGAATCAATTCTGCTCATGCTTCCTTGGAAGGTGCCCAGCGTATTGTTGACAATACAAGAGCGGTATCTGACAAAATCGGAATTTTGATTGATACAAAAGGACCTGAAGTGAGGCTCGCTCCGATGGATTCGGCGGTTGGTTTCAAAGTCAGTGAAGGTGACAAGATTGTTGTCAAGGCGGGAGATGGAAAATGTTCTCACGGTATTCTGTATACCAATTGCAAATCTTTTGTTCATGATGTGCCAGAAGGTGCTCATGTGCTGATTGATGATGGCTTGGTGGATTTGTTGGTGGAACATAAGGATTCAGAACATCTGGAGTGTCTTGTCATCAACAACGGAGTCATCAAGGGAAAGAAGAGTGTCAATGTTCCGAATGTGAAGATTTGTCTTCCTGCCCTTACTCCCAAGGACAAGACTTTCGTGGAATGGGCCATCAAGGCAAATGTCGATTTCATTGCCCACTCATTCGTGAGAAGCAAGGAGGATGTTCAGGAAATTCAGCAGATATTGGATGAGCACCATAGCGAGATCAAGATTATTTCCAAGATTGAAAATCAGCAGGGTGTGGATAATCTGGAGGAGATTCTCATAGGTTGTTATGGTGTCATGGTCGCACGTGGCGATCTTGGTGTAGAAATTCCTGCAGAAAGAATACCTCTTATTCAAAATCAGATTGTCCAGAAATGCCGTCGTTTCAGAAAACCGGTAATCATCGCCACCCAGATGCTTCACAGCATGATAGAGAATCCACGTCCTACCAGAGCAGAGGTGACTGATATTGCCAATGCTATTTTCCAGCGTACCGATGCCATCATGTTGAGTGGAGAGACAGCCCAGGGCAAATATCCTGTCGAATGTGTCGAGATGATGTATAAAATTGCCAGAGAAGCAGAAAAATCAACAGATGCTTCTCTGGATATGAAATACAACCTGGTCCAGGACCATATCATGAAACCGATTGCCGCCACTTTGGCTCGCAATCTGGTGGAAGCCAGCATCCAGCTACCTGTCAAGGCCATTATCTTTGATACTTGGACAGGCCGAACTGGTCGTTATTTGGCAGAATTCAGACCGAAAGTGCCTATCTATGCCATGTGCTATCAGGAAAGGACCATGAGGGAACTGGCCATGATTTTTGGCATCTACTGCTATCCGATCCAGATCCAGAAGAGCAAGGAGGAACTGGTGAATGAGTCTATCCGTCTGCTCAAGGAAGAAGGCCGTCTGGAAGAAGGAGATTTGGTAGGAATCATCGGAGGCAGTTTCAACAGCGAAATAGGTGCCACTTACCTGGAATTCAAATATGTAGGAAAAGAATAGTTTTTTTCCTTCTTGATATGAACTGCCCCTAAGCTGAAGACTTAGGGGCAGTTCATAGTTCATATGCATTATATTATAAATTGTCCAGCCTTTGGGGGGAGCATTCATTTTTACTGCATACGCATCATGGCGCTCTGTACGTTTCTGTTCTGGGAGGCGCCTTTCTTTCCAAAGTTCCAGGTCAGTCCCAGCGTGATGTATCGACCGAAGTTGTTGGTGTAGATGTCTTCCACGTATTCATTGGAAACGTTGTGGCTGAAGTTCCGGGTCTGGTTGAGCAGGTCTGTGGCCGTCAGGCTGAGGGTGAAGGACCGGATGCTCTTGTTCAATTTGATGTTCCACAGCAGCTGCGGATCGCCGTAGCCTTTGGAGTAGCCCCGGTACCAGGAGTACAGGACATCTGTCATGATTTCCCATTCTTTGCCCGGCCGGATATTCAGGGAAGCGGATGAGGTGAAGTCCCAGGTTTTCCGGTTGGCTTGGGAGTTCAGAGAATATCTGGAAATGTTGCTGTTGGCATTCTGCTTTAGCAGGACATCCAGAAAGTCACAGGTGTATTTGAATCCGGCGGAAGCCCAGCTGCGGATATGCTTCGTGTTGCTTTCAACAAATCCGCTGTCTCCGTTGTAGAACCGGTCTCCATCGGCATTTCCCCAGAAGGAGGACATGAACTGGTTGTAGTCAAACTGGTCGATATCCAATCCTTCAAGCATTCCTTTGGCCTGGTAGCTGTCGCTATAGGAATAGTTGCTTCCCAACGAGGTGTTGAAGGAGAAGTGTTTCTCTGGGCCGAAGGGCTGGTTCAGATTGAAATAGACGGAAGTGTTGCTCTGTGGCTTGCGGACATTGACTGGAATGGCGTAACGGGTGCCGGTCTGGTCAAACCAGATGGCATCGGATATTCCGTTGAGGGTAATGTTCAGGTTGACATCCAGACCGATGAAGGTGAAGGTCTCCCGATTGTTGTAGGCATAGGCACCGTAGATGCCGTTATAGAGATAAGGCTTCAGATAGACATTTCCCGTCTTGATCTGGAGAGGATCTCTCAGATCAAGAGTAGGGGCGACCTGCTCTGCGGATACTGCATTGTTCCATGAGTTGTAGAAGAGGTTCAGCCGGTGGTCTTTCTGGTTCAGGAAGAAGTTGATGAAAGGGGAGAAGTTCCATTTCCATTCGTCTTTTCCGGATTCGGTCTCGTTGCCCAGAGATACGGACCGGATGATATTCTTGAGGGCGGTCACTTTGGCACCGGCCTGGAAACGAAGTTCTTTCTTGCCGTACTGGAAAGCGATATTGCCGGATTCCCGTAGGGAGCTGTTCTCTGACCAGCCTGAGAAATGGTCGTTTTGCGTGCCGTCTGGATTGAAGGCGTCTTTGGTGCGGTTGCTGGAGGTGTAGTTTGACTCCAGAATGGTCTGTAAGGTCCATTTTTCCGAAATTTTTTCCGCATAGGACAGCTTGCCGTAGAAATTCAGTGACTGGTTGTCCAGATGGTAGCGGAGCGGATCGTCGGAGAGGGAAGTCTTCTCCAGGCTGCTTCCTTTCCCTTTGTCGAATCTGTAGTTGCCGCTGAAGATGAGTGATCTGCCTTCTTTTCCCATATTGGTCCGGCCGATCGCCATGGAGAGTGCGTTGTGGAAGAGGGAGGTGCTGCCATCGGTGTGGGAATAGTGGGCATTGGAAGATTCTTCGTTGGTGCTGGATTCTGACCAGTTGTGCTGCTGGACGAAATTCTTCTTGTAATTGACCTCCGGCTGGATTTGGATATAATATTTTTTCTTGTCGGTGTTCTTCAGTTCCATGTTGACGCTGAAGCCGTTTTCATGTCCGGTCCCTTCAAATCTGGAACGGGTGTCGAGCTCCGGCCCTTCCTGCTGGAAGGAGGTTCTGAAGGCAGTCTTTTTTCCATTTTTGTTGGAATAGTCATATTTGGCGGAGGTGGCGATTTCCATTCCTTTCCATCTCTGGGTGTTCCAGTTGGTTCCGGCAGAAGCGGATGTGGTGAGGCCTTGCATTTCGGCATAGGCATTCTCAATATTGGAATTCATGCCTCTGGCGACGAACATGAGGCCGGAAGTGGAAGGGACCACGTTCTGTCCGTTGGCGAGGAAGACGACCTGGTCCTTCTCATTGTATCCGGAAACCATGGCGTTGGCATGATAGACAGGTCGGCTCTTTTCCATGAGCGGATTGGACTTGCCGGAATTGATGCTGGCTCCGGCCGCTCCTGCCAGATTGCCGAACCAGCCCTTCTTGAATTCCTTCTTCAGGCCGATGTCCATGACTTTTTCTCTGTCGTCCTTGGAGGAGATGCCGGTAAAGGCGGCTTCATCTTTTTCCCGGTCAATCACTTTGATTTTGTCTACGAGGTGGGCTGGGAGGTTCTTGAGGGCGGCATTCTGGTCCTTGAAGAAGAAGGTCTTGCCTCCGACGGTGATGCGGTCGATTTCCTGACCGTTCAGCTTGACTTTTCCGTTCTCGATTTCTATTCCCGGCATTTTCTTGAGCAGGTCTTCCAACATGGCATTCTGTCCTATGCGGAAGGCGGATGCCGTGAATTCGATGGTGTCCTTCACGACTCGGATGGGATTGGCGGCGGCAGAGATGGTGGCGGCCCGAAGCGCTTTCTTGTCCACCTCCAGTTGGATTTCACCCAGATCCACCTCCCATTTTTTCAGTTGGTGCATCTTCTTGTAGGGACGGTAGCCCATCAGTTCGATGTTCACTTCGTAGGAACCGGCCGGAACCTGGCTGAATTCGATCTTTCCTTCCTGGTCGGACAGGGTCAGTTCCACAATGGTGGTGTCCCCTTGGGGAATGAGGTAGGCGGTGGCGAAAGGGATGGCTTCTGCGTTGTCCTTGTCCGATACCTTCATGGTTACATTCACATTGATGCTTCTGTTGAAGAACTCCATGTTGATCTGTGCTTCTGATTCCATCAGACTTGTCAGGATTAGAAAGAATATCAGCAGATACCGTAATTTATTTTTCATGATTATTGATATTTTGCCTTTTTTCAAGTGTTCGGACATTTATGGAAATAAAACTTTGTAATATACGAAAATAAACAGTCGATGTTCTTCAATAATCAAGAAAAATCCTGTATGGACGTACCATACAGGATCTTATTTTTTCAGGAACCGGGTTCCGGAGGGGGCGCATCAGTTCATGACGGCACAGTCGAAATATTCCTGGAAAAGACCTTTGGCTCTTTCCAGCTGCTCGCTGGTATTGAGAGGGGTTCCTTTCAGTGGATATTCTTTCCCCAGTGATTCGTATTTGTTGACTCCGAGTGTGTGGTAGGGAAGGATCTCAACCCGTTGGAGCATCTTGTAGTTTCCGTTGCCGAAATGTTCTCCCAGTGCCCGGATGTCTTCTTCCGCATCGCTGATGCCCGGAACCAGTACATATCTCATCCAGAATGGCCGTCCGTGCTCTTCGAGCCAGGTGGCGGTCTTCAAGGTCTGGGTGTTCTCCCTTCCGGTCAGGGACAGGTGCTTTTCGCGGTTGAACTGCTTCACGTCCAGCAGAATGAGGTCTGCCAGGGAGAAGAGTTCCTTGACGTGTCTGTTCCAGATGCCTCCGTTGGTGTCAATGCACACGGAAATGCCTTTTTCGTGAAGCGCCTTGACCAGCGGGACCAGCGCTTCTGCCTGGACCGTCGGTTCTCCTCCGGAAAAGGTGACTCCACCCTTCTTTCCGAAAAATGGTTTTTCGTTGATGGCCATGTTCAGGATTTCTTCCGGTGCGGTCTCTTTGCCCCCTTCAAAGGGAATGGTGTCCGGATTGGCACAGTACAGGCAGCGGAAAGGGCAGCCTTGAAGAAAAACGACGAGCCGGATTCCCGGCCCATCGTAGGTTCCCAAACTTTCGTATGAATGTACTTTCAGATTCATTCTATAGTTGGATGTTCTTTTGATTCAATTACATTGCCTCGTGGAAGGTACGTGCAATCACTTCCAGCTGATGCTCACGGCTCAGTTTGACGAAGTTGACAGCGTAGCCGGAAACACGGATGGTGAGCTGAGGATAGTTCTCTGGATGCTCCATGGCATCTTCCAGCATTTCTCTGTTGAGCACGTTCACGTTCAGGTGATGTGCTCCCTTGGTGAAGTAGCCGTCAATCATGGTCTCCAGGTTGTCCACTCTGTCCTCATCGGTTGGTCCGAGAGATTTAGGGACGATGGAGAAAGTGTTGCTGATACCGTCATTGGCATCGCAGTAGTCCAGTTTGCTGACAGAACTCAATGAAGCGATGGCTCCGTGGCTGTCACGGCCGTGCATTGGGTTGGCACCCGGAGCGAAGGCAACGCCTTTCTCTCTTCCGTCAGGGGTGGCACCGGTTTTCTTGCCGTACATCACGTTGGAAGTGATGGTCAGGATAGATAGGGATGGACGAGCGTTCTTGTAGACTGGAAGTTTGCTGAGCTCCTCGTTGAAGTAGTGTACGAGCTCTTTGGCAATCATGTCCACTCTGTCGTCATCGTTACCGTAGCAAGGATAGTCACCCTCCACCTTGAAGTGGTCGGTCAGACCCTGCTCGTTGCGGATGGCGGTCACTTTTGCATATTTTATGGCAGAGAGGGAGTCTGCGGCAATGGAAAGACCTGCTGCACCATAAGCCAGATCAATGGCTGGATCGGTGTCGATGAATGCCATCTGAGATCTTTCATAGTCATATTTGTCGTGCATGTAATGGATAATGTTCATTGCATCGTTGTAGACTCTTGCTACTTCTTTCAATGCCTTCTTGTAGTTGGCAAGAACTTCTTCGTAGTTCAAAACGTCATTTTTGATTGGGGCGATGCCTGAAATCATCTGTGTTCCGGTGTTCTCGCAGCGACCTTCGTTCAAAGCGAGCAGAAGTGCTTTTGCGAGGTTGGCGCGGGCGCCGAAGAACTGGATGGCCTTGCCGACTGCCTGAAAGGATACGCAGCATGCGATACCGTAGTCATCGGTGTTGCGGGTATGACGCATGAGGTCATCGTTCTCGTACTGGATGGAGCTGGTGTCGATGGATACTTTCGCACAGAAATCTTTGAATCCCTGTGGAAGTTCAGGACTCCAGAGGACGGTCATGTTCGGTTCTGGTGCAGGTCCGAGGTTGTAGAGGGTCTGGAGGAAACGGAAGGAAGTCTTGGTCACTTTCACTTTGCCGTCGTTGAAACGTCCACCCAGAGACTCTGTGATCCAGGTCGGGTCACCGGCGAAGATGTCGTTGTAGGACTGCATTCTGAGGTGACGGACCATTCTGAGTTTCATGACCAGCTGGTCGATGAGTTCCTGGGCACCCATCTCGTCGATGATGCCGTGATGGAGATCGTATTCAATGTAGATGTCCAGGAAGGAAGAAACGCTTCCGAGAGACATGGCTGCACCGTCCTGCTCCTTGACAGAAGCGAGGTAGGCCATATAAACCCATTGTACTGCTTCTTGAGCGTTGTAGGCAGGTCTGCTGAGATCCAAACCATAATATTCTCCCATGATCTTGATTTCACCAAGAGCCTTGATCTGCTCTGCCACTTCTTCACGCAGGCGGACTTTGGATTCAGTCATCGGTCCGGTCAGGCTCTTCATGTCAGCTTTCTTCTGCTCGATGAGATAGTCGGCACCATAGAGAGCAAGTCTTCTGTAGTCACCGATGATACGGCCTCTGGAGTAGTTGTCAGGAAGGCCGGTCAGGAAGCCGAGCTTGCGGAATTTGAGGATTTCTTCTGTATATACGTCAAACACACCGTCGTTGTGGCTTTTGCGGTAGTGTGTGAAAATTTCTTTTACTTTAGGGTCGAGCTCAATGCCATTCTCGTTGCAGGCTCTTTCCACTACTCTCCAGCCACCGAAAGGTTTGATGGCTCTTTTGAGCAGTTCGTCAGTTTGCAGTCCGACAATGACCTCGTTTTCTCTGTCAATGTATCCGGCTTTGTGGGATGTGATGGTGGAGATGGTCTTGTTGTCGATGGCACGGACGCCGTTGTGGCTTCTTTCTTCTTCGAGAGCGACAAGACATTCCTGCCAAAGTTTCTTGGTGCGTTCTGAAGGTCCGCAAAGGAAGGATGCATCACCGCAATAAGGTGTGATGTTCCGGTAGACAAAGTCAGCGACATCAATTTTCTGACTCCAGGTTCCGTCAATGAACATTTCTTTGATTTCCATAAAAACTGTAGCTTTTTTGTTGTTCTACAAAGTTAGCCCCTAAATTTCATTTGTTCAAAACTATATTAAAGAAACGGCCTTGGAACATACTCCAAGGCCGTTTCTTTAAAAATATACCAATATTTATCGTTTTATGTCTGTCCAATTCTTACCTGAAAATAGTGAGTCATCATTGCTCGACAGCCGGTACATTGTCCTGGTTTTTCTGCTTCAACAGATGATTCTCTACATATACGGCGAAATTGGCCAGAATAAAATAGATAATTGTTTGGAGAGTCATGCCGATAATACATTCTCCTGCAGCGGAGAGATTTCCACCAGCTGTATTCATGTTGATGTAGGCCTTGCAGCCGAAGGTCGTCGGGAAGAGGTAGGAGAACCATTCCCAGAATTTTGGGAATGCGGAGGTCGGCCAGGAGGTGCCTGTCAGGAACAGGCAGATCGGCGACATGAACAGGAAGAGGATGAATACAGATTCTCTTCGTGTGATAAAGCTGCTCCAAGTCATGCTGAAGAAGACACAGTCGGTCACGAATATGAAGGCCAGCATGAGCAGGTCAAAGAAGTTGCCTCTTTGTGGCATGCCGAAAATGGCCGGCACGATGGTCATGATGTAGATGGAGATGCCCATGTACAGCAGACCGTAGGCGGCGCCGCGTCCCAGCACGATTCGTCCCATTCCGTGCCCTTTGATTTTATCTGGCAGGGAGGCAAAGCTGCGGTTTTGTTCCCTCATTGTTCCGGCGAGCAAGGACATTCCATAGAACATCGTCTGCTGGATGATCAGCAGAAGGATGACACCGACCAGAAAGATGTTGTATGAGAAAGCCCGGTTGTATGGGTTGTTCTCTTCATAAGGGATGAATTCAGTGAGTTCGGCAATCTGTTGTTCGGTGTATCCTCCAGCTCGGAAAGTATCTGCCTGAATGCGGTTCATCTCTTCGAGCATGACATGATTGACAGCCATCAGTGCATTCTTGTAGTAGAGGAAACTGCTCATGTCACAGTAGACAGAAATGGATGCGGTTTCGTGAAGAGCTATTCTTTCCTCATAATCAGAGGGAAAGTAAATGATTCCGTTCACTTTTCTCTGTTGCATCAGCTGCTTGGCTTCTTCCATATTGGCACAAGAGCAGAGGACAGCACATTCTCTGGTTGCATCTACTTCTCTAGCGTAGCGCCTGCTCAAAGTACTGCCAGAATCGTCTACGACAGCAATCGGAGTGTCATTCAGGATACCGTTCCGGTAAATGAGATTGTATAGCAACGGGTACAGGAGGCCGGCGACAAAGAAGATCAGCAGCACCCCCCAGTCGCTGAAAATGAGTTTCAGTTCGTAGGTGGCAATACCCCAGAAATCTCTGAACCAAGTCTTTATATAATTTTTTTCTTTCATGATATCTTATTCTTTCGGGAAGTTCAGTCTGATATATGCATTTTTCAGACGTCCCAGAATTGGAAGTGGAAGGAAGACGAATGCCAACATGGCCAGTACTTGCGGCCACCAGCCAGCGAAGCCGCTTCCGAAAATGACTTCCTGTACATAGAACAAATAGTAATGTCTCAGCGGGAAGGCTGCTGCCAATCCTTGGATGTAACTTGGCATGGCTTCAATCGGCAGGGTGAAACCTGAGAGAGAGAATCCCATGACACTGTACAAAGCGCCGACACTCAAGGCAAGACGTGTGACAGGTAAGCAGCCAATGATGAAGATTGCAATGCCTTCGCTTGCCAATATGAGTAGAAATACATTGATTATCATGTTCCATACTGAGCCTGTAATTGGAAAGTGCATCCAATGATAGAGCAGAAATTCCATGATGACCCCCAGAACAGTGAAGAGAGCCGTGAAGACAATCAGCTTGCCTGTCAGGGCGATGGTAATGGAATTATCCGTTATATTCATCAGATGTCTTGAGGTCCTGTATTTCATTTCTGCACCCAAAGAGTAAATCAGAATGATGATGACAATCATTTCCAGCATACCTGGCAACATGACGTTGGTCAAGTAATATCCATAATTCGTATAGGCATTGCCTATCTGATGGACATCAATGTTCAGGGGCTGGATCATGCCCATGATGGCATTGTCGTTATAACCTCTGGCTCGCAGTACTTCTCTCTTGACGGCTCCGTTCGCCAGATTGACCAGAGTCAAGATGTCCTTGTATGCAAGGGCTCCTCCGACAAAGTAGAGTCCGTTGAGATAATAGGTGAATTCTGGTTGTCTGTTGGACAGAATGTCACTGTACATATTTTCAGGGATGACACAGATGGAAGTGAGTTTCCCTTTCATCATGTCTTCCCGGGCTTCCTGGAAGGTGTCGTATTTGACAGTCTTTCCAAGCTGGGTCGCATCCAGGTTTCTGGCAAATTCTCGGGACACCCATGACTGGTCGTTGTCAACGATACCGATCGGCAAGTCATGGGGCAGTCCTTGCTGAAAGAAGGAAAGGAAGAAAATGGAACAGAAAGCCATGACAGCGACGGAACCCAGCAGATAAATCGGTCTGCGCCGGATGATGCTGGTTTCCCTGGCTATGACAGCCCATAATTTTTTGAATAGTCCCATTTTATTTTCAATTGATTCTTTCCTTTACGATAACTGACATTCCTGGGCGAAGTCCTTCGATTGGAGTTTCTGGAATGGCCCTTACTTCAAAAGTTTTTGCATCATACATATCCGTTTCTTTAGTGGCCTTCCAGGTAGCATATGATTCACGGACTGCAATATAGTTGACAATGGCAATGCACTCCTTGTTGTCAAGAGCCGGGATATAGACGCGGATTTTGTCACCTTGCTTCATGCCGTGAAGGTAGTCTTCTCTGACATTGAAGGTAAACCACATGTCTTTCAGGTCAATGACACTGATGATTGGGGCACCGGTTCCAACCAATTCTCCTGTGTGAGGGAAGATGTTAGCGACAATACCGTCAGCAGGTGAGGTGAGGTACAGTTCTCCCAAATAGGAGTTGACTTCTGCAATGGCGCCGTCTGCTTTTTCTACCAAAGCTTCAGCTGCAAGTTTGTCTTCTTGACGTGCTCCGTTCACTGCCATATTGTATTGGCTTTCTGCTGCGCGACACTGTGCCTGGGCTGCTTCATATTTTGCTTTTACCTCGTCATATTTCTGAGCGCTGGTGACTTTCTGGTCGTACAGTTTCTGGATACGGTCAAAACTTTTTTTCATTACTTCTTCCTGTACTTTCGCTTGCTGCCAAAGTTCGTATGCGCCCACAATCTGCTCTTTTCTTGCCCCGTTCATCGCTTTTTTCTTCTGGGCAAGAGCTGCATTTCTTGCAGCCTTGGCCTGGGCGAGTTTCGCACGAATCTCAGGTGAGTCTATATAGACGACGGTATCTCCTTTGTGGACCATGCTTCCTTCCTTGACATAGAGCTCTTCAATTCTTCCTGGTACCTTGCCGGAAACTCTATATTCTGTGGCTTCTGCTTCGCCCTGAATAACAAGAGGTTTAGGACGTGAGATGAAATAGCCGATGACAGCTATAGCCAGTACGATAGTCAAAAGTGCAATGATGCCAATGACCAGATTGTAATTTTTCTTATTCTGTGACATGATGATTTTCAATTTATGGATTAAAAGTAAAGTTGTAATTATTTGTTTTTTGCCTGTTTTTCGTTTTCGATGTCGGTTGGACGTGCATAGGCACCTTCTGCCTTCAGCAGGTTGGCATTGTTCATCTGCAGCTCGATGCAAGCATCAATATATTCTGAATGAGATTTCAGCCATGCTGTGTGGGCGCCAAGTGCCACATTGGTCGTGACGACCCCAGCTTCATATCCGATGGAGGCTGTACGCAAGTTCTCTTCGGCATTGAGCATATTGTTGCGTGCCATGTTGACCTTTTCCAGAGCCTCGTCAATCATTTTTCTGCACTGGGTGACTTGAAGGTCGATCATGTTTTTGGCGTCTTCAAGTTGGAGACGGTAGAGACTTGCCTCGGTTTTGGCCTTTCTGGTCTTGTTGGCCGCCTCAAATGCATGGAAAATCGGGATATTGACCATTACGCCGACATTGAACATACCTCCCCATTTGGTGTCAAACCCGTTGAATGAACTTGGATTGCTGATGAGGTAGTTGGCTGTAAGGGCAATCTTCGGCATCATGTCCGCTCTGACCACATTGACTTTTTTCTCATAAATTTGGGTGGCCAGATTGAGACTTTTAATCTCAGGACGGTCCTTGTAAATATCTTCGATATCCTTGGTCTCACGCAGGAGTGGCATGGCGATGTCTTCTGTATTTTCATCTGCCAAGGTAATGCTGCTGTTCAGGTCCAGGCCTATCTGTTTGCAGAGGAGCATCTTGGAAAGTTCCAGGCCGTTCTTGGCCTTGGTTGCCATCATGTCTGCTTCATTGACCTGTACTCTGATCTGCAACATGTCCGCTTCTGTCATGATGCCTGCGGCGATGGATGCCTCGACATCGTGCTCCATCTTGTGGAGAAGATCGGCATATTGCTCGGAGAGCTTCAGTTTGTTGGCGATGGATACAATTTGCCAGTAAGACTGGTCAACTCCGATGAGGATGTCTTGGTATTTTTGGTCGTATTGTGCTCTACTCAGTTCCTGTGCCAAAGCTGCAATTTTGTTGGCTGCGACAATCTTGCCGCCGACAAAGATAGGTTGTTGCAGGGAAACGACTCCTACCACCACATTCTGGATATCCAGATGGAAGGCTTTGTCAATTTCAGAGCCAATCTTGTTGACGGCATCGGCAAGTTGGGTTTTGGAAAGCTGTCCTACCACGGTTTGCCACAATGGGCTTTTCATAAATTCCATGGCGGCTTGAGGATTGCTTAAGATGGCTTGTTGAAGCTGGCCCATGGTGTCATGGAGAGCGCCATCCAAAGCTGTTCCTGCATTTTGGAGACGTTTGGACATGTCGTCTCCAATGAGACTGAGTTCCTTTTCGTTGAACATGTAGGTACCGGTCACGCTGATTTTCGGAAACCAGTTTGACATGGCGATTTTCTTGTCCAAATCTGCCATTTCCATTTTTGCTCTGGCAGTTTCCATGTCCCGATTGCTCAGGATTGCCATCTGTCGGCAGTCCTCGAGGTTCAATATCTGCTGTGCCTTCATGGCTGATGGTGCGGCCATCAGCAGACAAAGCATGAGCAGACTACGTTGCATTTTTTTCATATTATGAATATAACTTTAGAATTGTCATAATTATCGTGTTTCTTACTTTGCAAAAACATTGCCTAAATTGGCATATTTAGTGATAAAAAATGTGTTTAAATTGGTATTTTGGTCGTTAAAAAGCGAATTATAGAAAGTTTTTGCAAGGAAAATCCTTTCTTCTTCCGACCTTGTGGAGATAGTATTCTTCTTTTAGTTCTGTTTGCAGGCATGTAACTTGCTGTCTGTTTTGTCTTGGTATGGAGGATATTATGAAAAACACTGAAGTGGTCGTGATGAATTTTTCAGGTATCTACAATCTGGAAAGTTTTACGGAAAATGACGGTGTCACGATGTTGGACTGCCGGGATTTTCAAGGGGTTGACCGCTATTGTGACGAGGCTTCTGTCATTCGGCTCAAGGAGCTGATCGCGCCTTACTCGTACCGGGGAATCCATTTCATTGATTCGGGAGATTATCACTATATGTCCAAATTTTGGACGGACAAGATTTGTTTTCCGTTCAATTTGTTGGTTTTCGATCATCATACGGATATGCAGGAACCGGCTTTTGGTCCTGTTTTATCTTGTGGGGACTGGGTGAAGGAAACACTGGATAGCAATTCTTTTCTTCAGAAGGTCATTTTGGTCGGACCTCCAGAAATAATGCGGTCCACACTGGAAGCGTCTTGCAGGACTCGAGTTGAATTCCATCCAGAAAGCGAATTGCTGCATGGTGACGGTTGGCGGAAATATATAGGTGGACATAAGGATGTGCCTCTCTATATATCCATTGACAAGGATTTGCTGTCCAGCAAGATGGTGCCTACCAATTGGGATCAGGGAGAGGTCCCGATGGACAAGTTCAATGACATATTGTCTGCTGTCATGACATATGAACATGTCATCGGTGTGGATGTTTGTGGTGAATGTGCCGGTTCCTTGAATTTCATTGATCAGTGTCGTGCTTGTGAAAAAGACAATAGGGCAAATGAAGAAATCCTTGATACCGTCCTGAATAATTCTTAATTTCGCTTCTTCTTCAAAAAAGCGGCATAGATATAGATTATGATTCGGAAATTTCCTGTTTGGATGGCAGTACTCTGCCTTTTTTTATCAGTTCGCTGTGACAAGTCATACGAATATCACATGGATTCATTCATCCAGGTCTATGATAAGATCGAACGCCTTCACCTGATGACGGATCTCAATGATCAGACCCAGATTGTTGTCGGTTATTCTGGTAACGAACGGCTTGATTTCCGTGACAAAGGGGAAAAGAAGATACAGTTTGATCGGTTATGCCAGAAGCATGGAGACGTGGGATTTGACCAGGATATCTTTTTGGTAGGTGATTTGCCGCGCATTTATTCCCATTATCCTGATATCGTCTCCATGACCGTGTATAGTGACCAGGATTTTGATGAGGCTCATCCGGCCGGAACGCCTCTGGACGACTGCATCAATCTGTCCTACATCACCGCCCGTGATTATATCCAGAGCGGTTATCGTGGAGACATGCTGAGCGTGCGGAATACCGAATTCACCACCAGCCTCGACAAGATGACGGAAACGGATTTCTATCTTCTTCTTGACAATCTTGGAAAAATCAAGTTCAAGAAACTTCCGGAAGTGCTTTCCGAACATCAGATTTCGGTGGTGGTGAAGAGCAAGGATGGCCAGACTTTTGAAGATACGATCTCGTTTGATTTCGCTATTTTCAAATTGTTATAGTTGGTATTCTGTCATCTTGTTCCGAACAGAGGGCCAGATATTTCAGTTTTACATTTACCGAACTGCTGGATATCAATTTCAGTAGAATTTTCAGAAAGTGTCCGTGGAAGAACAAGTTCATCATTATATTTTTATATTTGCTTTCTACGTACTTGTTAAAATAAAAATTACTATGAAACGCAATTTGATCCTGGCTTGCATGGCAAGTCTTTTATTCGTGGGATGCGAAAAGGAGGTCCCCATCACTTCTTTGGAAATCCAAACTTCTTCCAATGAGATTTTTTATGACAGCAAAGTTCCTGTCTTGAAACTTGTAATGGTTCCAGACAATGCTACCGATACAGAAATATCATGGACTTCTTCTGATCCATCCTACATTGAGGTGGATGCAGCCGGCGTGTTGAAGATTGTCAAGTTTGAATACGACAAGGAAATCGTCATTACTGCACAGAATCCGTCTACGGGTATCCAGGCGGTGGTCGCTTTGAAGATGTTGTTGAAGAAAGCGAACATCGAAGATTATGGTATTGTCGAAATCAAGGGATACAAGTTTTCTGATCCGTACAATCATTCAAAACAGCTTGAAATCAAATTTGATATACTGGATAGAAATTTGGGTGCCACCAAGATCTACGACCCGAAAGCTTCTGACGAGGCCAACAAAGCGGCAATCGGTGACTACTACCAGTTTGGAAACAGCATTCCGGTGGCTACCGTCGAGGGCGTGAACTCCTGTTTCAACAAAGAGCACCAGGGTCAGGTGGATGACTGGACCCTTCCAGAGAAGACTCCATGTCCGCTGGGCTGGAGAATGGCGACCAAGGCTGAACTGAGCCTCCTCGCTTCTGCCATGGAAGTGGCCGATCCATATTATGGCGACCAGAGTGCTGCTGAAATTGCCGCTGCCGAGAAATTTGAGGCGCTCCTGGGCCTTCCAAAAGCAGGACAGTGGGTGATCAAAGGCAAGACTGTAGAAGAGAGAAACGGCAATCAGCCTGAACTCTATCTGCCGGCTGCAAAATATTTCTGGGGAAATGAACTGGCTGCTGGCGACAAGGAATTGTCTGACAGAGGTTTCCGTATGGCGGCTTCTTTCGAGTACAATTCTTTCCCTCTGGGAACATTCATGGCGGAGGTCAATACTGCCAGACCGATCAGGTGCGTCAGGGACTAGCCGGAACGTACCAGACCTGACGTCGGATGAAATCTCATTACTTCCGGGGTGAAGTGATGAGATTGTTTTTTTAATCTTACCAGATCCCACTTAGAATGAAGATGAACGATTTCCTTTATAAAAAGATTGTGCTCGTCCTCTTGTCGGCATTCCTTTCTGTCCTTCCGCTGTTTTCTCAGGAGACCAGCCGGATGGAGGGGACCGTGACAGACAAGGAGAACGGGAAGCCGCTTGTCGGAGTCAGTCTCTTCCTGCCGGAATACAATATGTGGACGACTTCTGACCTGGATGGCAGATTCCATTTTGAAAATGTCCCTTCCGGGAAGACCCGTCTTGTGGCGGAGCTGCTCGGCATGATCAAGGTGGAGAAAGAGGTGAACCTTCTTGCCAAGTCTTCCAACAAGGTGACTTTCAAGATGCAGGAGGCTCATTTCGGATTGGATGAACTGGTCGTTACCGCCAAACGGACGACGACGGGCGCGTCCACCGCCACTTCCATTTCGCGAAATGCGATTGAGCACATCCAAGCCACCTCTCTGGCCGGCATCATGGAACTGCTGCCGGGCAATGCGGCGGTCAATCCCAACCTTTCCTCTCCCGGCAAAATCTCGATCCGTCAAATCCAAAGCGATCCGCTCAACAGCATGGGCACCTCGCTCATCATCAACGGTTCGCCAGTGTCCAACAATGCCAATCTGCAAATCGGGAATACGGCCGTCAACGGAGGGTTGAACACTGATTTCACCTCTACGGCAGGCAGTGGCGTGGATTTGAGGCAGATTCCGATGGACAATGTGGAGTCGGTGGATGTAATCCGTGGCATCCCGTCTGTGGAGTATGGCGATCTCACTTCGGGCGTGGTCATCGTCAATCCAAAGGCAGGTGTCTACCCGGTGCAGCTGAGGGCGAAACTGAACCCGACCCTGAGCGAGGTGTCGCTGGGAAAAGGTTTCCAGTTGGGCCGGAATGGAGGAAATCTCAGCATTGATGCGGACTATGCCAAATCATTGCAGGATGAGCGGCGGCCTTATCAGGGCTATCAGCGTATTACGGCCAATCTGCTCTATTCCAAATCGTTCAGACACAATGTCAGAACGACCTTGGGTCTGGGTTTCCTGTCGGATCTGGATGCCCACAAGCTGGATCCTTCTGACAAGAAATACCAACGGGTGCGGAGTTCTTCGCAACAGGGGGTGAAGTTCAATGCGAACATCGTCTGGAATGCCCAGAAGCCGTTCCTGAAATCACTCAAGTTCAACATGGCGCTGGACTATTCCCATCAGAAGGGATATTTCCAGGAAATGAGAGGCAACTTCGGGTATATGGTCACCACTTCCATGGTGGACGGTACCGTGGCTTCCAACCTGGATGTGCCTGTATTGGACGTGCATGGCAAGGAAGTGACCAACCAGCATCTGCTGGATCCGGAGGCGACGACCAATTTCCTTCCTTATGAATTCCTGACCAAGAAGACCGTCGATGGCAAACCATTGAACTTCTTCGCCAAGGTCACGGCTTCTTCCTTTGTCCGGACCGGTCCTTTTGAGCACAAGCTGCTCTATGGCGCAGATTGGAAGACCGATGTCAATCTGGGACAGGGAACGGTCTTTGACCCGAAGTTCCCTCCGTCCGGTGGAGTCAGGATGAGACCCTACAAAGACATTCCGGCTTTGAACCAGTGCGGCTTCTTCCTGGAAGAGAATCTGCAGTTCCGTCTCTGGAAAAGGGAGTTCAACCTCCAGGCAGGATTGCGTATGGACCTGGTTCAGCCGGGCAGGGGAGAGCAGCAGACAGGGCTGTCTCCGAGGTTCAATGTCAGCTATGAGCTGGTTCCGGACCTGCTGACTTTGCGCGGCGGATGGGGCATCACGTCCAAGGCTCCGCCACTGATGTATCTCTATCCGGACAAGGCATATTACGATTTCGTCAATTTTGACAACATCGCCACCACTGCCGCCGACGATCCCAGACGACTTTCCGTCATCACGACCAAAGTGTACGATACGGCGAATGAAAATCTGCGGATGTCCAGGAACAACAAGGCGGAACTGGGATTGGACTTTACCTTCAGACAGTTTGATTTCTCGGTGACCGCCTATTCCGAAAAGCTGGTCAACGGCTTCTCTTTCGGTTACGACGAGCAGTCTTTCCAGCTGTTTGAATACATCCGGTACCGGGACAGCCAGAAGCCGGGTGACATTCCGGTGCTGCTGAAGGAGTCCACCACCGATGTGGTGCTGTCCTATCAGCGGCCGTTGAACGACAAGGTGAATGAAAATCGCGGTATTGAGTTCGATTTTGATTTCGGGCAGATCAAGGCCATCCGGACTTCCTTTGTCCTGAACGGCGCCTACATGCAGAGCCGTTCCTATTCCGATGCCGTTTCCTATTACCAGAAGAATCCGGATCCGATGACCGGTAAATACAAGGACATCGCCATCTACCCATCTGGTGACGGCAGCCAGTACGACCGTTTCCTGACGACTCTCAGGATCATCCACAACCTGCCGAAAGTGCACCTGCTGTTCTCCTTGTCTTTGCAGACCATCTGGATGGACGAACACCGCTATCTGGGGCTGGACAACATTCATCCGACAGCGTTCCTGTCGGCAGAGGACCTGTCCTGCCACCTTCTGCCGGCCGGCGAGGAGATTCCTTCCGACTTGCAGAAACCGATTCTGGAGAACAGGCGAATCGTGGAGAAATATTCTCCGCTTTCTCTGGTCAATCTGAGGATGACCAAGGAAATCAAGGAGTATGGCGGCTTCGCCTTCTTCGTGAACAATCTGTTCATGACCCAGCCTTATGAAGAGAGCCGGAGAAGTCCCGGTCATTATGTACAACGTAACCCGAGCCAGTTCTTCGGAGTGGAACTCTGGTTGAAATTTTAATTGCAGAATATGAAGACGCTACGAAATACCTGGCTGGTTCTCGCCGTTTTGTCTTTCTGTGCCGCCTGCCAGAAGGATGCCCGGCTGTACGACAGCGAATATGTGGAGGATATTCACCTTCATCTGGTCTATCAGGAGTTGGGGACTACCTTGAACTATTCCACCCCTCCGGAGGTGAAGATGGTCAACCGGACCGAGCAGATTATCCGGACTTTCCAGGCCGATGAGCAGGGAAAGGTCGTGCTGGACAGTCTGCTGCCGGGACATTATTCCTTGAATGTCACAGCCAAGCTATCCGAGAAGGAGATGCAGACGGTGACCGGCGACCCGGACGCACGTGCCGGCTCCATGGGCGGTTCGCTGAACGACCTTCGGCTGAACCTGGGGGAGACCTACACGCTGGACGAGCTGGAACTGATGATCTCTTCGAGCAATCCGGTGGTTCTGAAGGAACTCTACTATGCCGGTTCCAAGACTCCGTCTGGAGGCAATTACCGCAATGACAGTTTCTACACTATCTACAACAATTCCATCGACCCGGCCAGCCTGGAGGACTACTATCTGGTGGCTTCCGAGAATTTTGGCGGTTTCGGGCCGGGACCGCTCTGGCCGGGTGAAGAGGTCGGCCATTACAAGCACATCTATGCCGCCACCGTCTGGAAAATCGCCGCAGGAAGCGACCCGGTTGTCCTGGCGCCGGGCGAAGAGGCGGTCATCGCAGTCATGGCGGCTCCGCACAACCAGAATCCGGAGTTCAATCTGGCTTCTCCAGTGGACCTGTCCGGAGCTCGGTTCGAGGCCTATTGTCCCGATCCGGAAAATCCACATGCCGATTTTCATGCCCAGAACATGGAACTGACGTTCTGGCCGGATTATGGCTACCTATGGCGGATCAGCGTGTTCGGACAAGCCATTTCCCTGGTCAAAGCGACCCAAGAGGAGATGAAGTCCTTTGAAGAGGTGATGTTGCCCGAATCGTTCCGGGATCCGTTCGAGAGTGATGAATATTGGATCTGCAAGAAAATCCCTGTCCAGTATGTCATGGATGCGGTGGATCTGCTGCAGAACAGCACTTCCACGGAATGCAAACGTTTCCCGGCATCGCTTGATGCAGGGGGAGCGACCGTCAGTGACACCTATTGCGGCAAGAGTGTCGTCCGCAAGGTCCAGTCTGTCAACGGAGACTTCGTTCTCTACCAGGACACCAACAATTCCACCGAAGATTTCGTTGTCAATCCCACCCCATTGAAACCATTGTCATGAAGATATACTGCAATATGAAAACTATCCTGCTGCCGGCTCTTTTCCTGTTCCTGGGGACAGGTCTGTCCGGACAGCCTCAGACAAGACCGGAGGACCGGTATTTCGCAGGAATCCAGGAAAGAAGGCTGAATTTCTCCTTGTCCTCTCCGACTTTCTCCTCCTCTGCTTTCGAGGCCCGTCCGGAGTGGTCGGAAGTCGGGCTCTATACCCACTACGAGACCGGTGCGCTGCATCGGGTACAGACCGGTGAGAGCATTCATTCCATGGGCTTCTCTTCTGAAGGGAGCTTCCGGGACGGTCGGCTTTTCCTGTACGGGAAATTCAATTTCTGCCAGGAGAAGAAGAACCGGGTGCGTTTCACTTCTCATCTGGAACCGTACCGGGGCACTCCATACGACCTGGCGGACACCCTGGCTTCCGACTGGAAGGTCCAGAATTACGATGTGGCTGGGAAAATGGCTTACGAACTGGTTCCCGGCCTGCTTTCCATGGGTCTGGAAGGAAAGATTGAAGTGGCGAGAGGGGCCAAGCAGATTGATCCGAGACCTCGGACCAACAACAACAGCATCGAGTTCACGCCTTCTCTTTCCCTTCATGCCGGCGGCCATGTGCTGAGCATCGGTGGCAGCTATGACCTGTTCCGTGAAAACATGAACATGATCCTGTACAATGCCTCGGAGCCCCAGAAACTCTATGAATTCAAGGGGCTGGGACAATATACCTATTCCATCTTCTCCACCACCAGCCGTGACCGGAAATATGGAGGGAACGGACTTTCCGGCGTGCTGTCCTATCAGTATGAAAAGCAGGGGAACGGGGTTTTCCTGTCGGGAAAATACCGCAACTACGGGGAAACCGCTTCCGATATGGACAACGGCAAATTGAAGGATCTTGGAAAATTCTTCAGTGACCAGTGGACATTTCAGCTGAGGGCTCATTTCCGTTCGTCCCGTCTGGTCCAGTCGCTATATCTGGAATATTTCCTGGCGGACCAGTCCGGCAGGGAGTATTTTCAGGTGTTCGACCCGTCCGAGGGCGTCAATGATTGGGTGACGGAGTCAGAATTTCCGCAGCGTTTCCTCCGGAAAACGCAGTCGGTATCGGGAAAATATGGTTTGGATGTGCTGAAGGGGGACGGCTCCTATCCTGTGGTGAGCGTGGAGTTGGAGGCCCGTCATGACCGGTCCGACGAGCAGTACCGGGTCATGAAGACATTCCGCAATCTGGAGACCTGGTCGTTTGGTCTGGCACCGCAGTACAATTTCTTCTGGAGCAAACGGTGGTTCTCTTCCGTCGGAGTGGAGGCAGGCTATCGTCTGGCGCAGCATTTCAGCGATCATTACACCGGTCGGAAACCGGGTTCCGATGTGGTGGAAAGAGAATTCTACGCAGCCGATTCGGGCGTCCTGTGCAACGATGTCTTCCAGGTCGGAGGACATTGGAATCTGGGCTGGTCCTTGAAGAACGGCAATGCTTTCACGCTGGATCTGGGCTACCGCTTCCGAAATGCCGTTTCTCCGCAGGAAGTTCTCTTGTCCAGACATCTGGTGACGGTCTCTTTCCGTTTCAACTGGTAATTCTTCGGATTCCGGAAGACCTTGGAGCAGATCGGCTCTGGAGTCTTCCGGACTTGTTTTCCGGGCGGGTCCGGCCGGATTGCCGAAAGCCAGCCAGCCTTCCGGGATGTCTTTGGTGACTACGTTGCCGGCTCCGATGACCGCCCCATCCCCGATGCTCACGCCGTCGAGTACCGAAACGTTGGCGGCAATCCAGATGTTGTTGCCGATCCGGATTCCTTTCATCCAGCAGGTTGTAGCGTCTGCACAGTTCGTGCGCCCGGTGCTTGATTTCCATCAGTTCTGGGCGGTGTTCGTCGGGCAGGGGTGGGCTCTGTTATCTACAACAAGCCCCGGAAGCTGGATTCCAACTCCCGGGGAAATGTTCATTTTTGAGGGCGGCCTCAAGGAGGCCATATTAGAATTTGCAGCTCAGCTGCAGAATGTAGCTCCTTGGAGCGGCTACTGCCATTGGACGGGTGCTGTATTCCTGGTTCCAGAGATTGTTGACAGAAATCTGGGTGGAAACCTTTTCAGTCAGCTGCAGACCCAGTCTCAAGTCACCGACACAATAAGGTTTGTTGTGCTGTTCCCAATAGGAGGCCAGATTCTGTCCGTCAGAAACACCGAAAAGGAGATCTCTGACATAGTCCATTGCCTCCGGCGCTTCTTTCTTTCGCTCGTCAATCATAATGTAATCCACGACAGGTGTCTTGCTCTTGTAGACGAGGTTGAAGCCCAGATTCAGTCTCTTCCAGTTGAAGTCAACGACTGCTTTTGCAGTGTGCTGTTGTCTGTATTTGAGGTACTTGGAAGTATTTGATTTCTCTTTCATCTGAAGTGGGTCAGTGTAACCATCCTCTACGAGGTTTTTGTTCTTGTAGTCGATATCTTCCGGCTCCAGGAATACATAGCCGAGGTTATAGGTGAGGGATGCGTCCGGGTTGATTTCCCAAATACCTTGTGTGCTTACTTCTGCACCGTAGATGCGGGCTTTGGAAACATTGTAGAACTGGGCGCCCAGTCCTGGCATCTCCTTGTTGCCAACCATGTTCATCACATCTTTGAGGCTGGTAATGTATTCGTAAGTGTTGTTGTTGAAGAACCCGAAACGGAATTCGATCATGTCGGAATATTGGGTATAGAATCCGGCCAAATCAATCTGCCCTTTGACATTGCCGAACTTGTAGCCCTGTTTGAAGCCGATTTCTGCATTGTAGCCTTTTTCAGCTTTCAGGTCCTTGTTGGGATAGACGCCGACACCGCCGATATCTTTCCGGGCATATTTCTCGGTCAGAGAAGGATAGCGGTAGCCTTGTCCGAAGCTGGCGCGCAAGAAGGTGTATTCTGCCATTTGCCAGTTAAGTCCAGCTCTGAAGATTGGATGGACTGGAATTGTGGTTCCGAAGAACTTGGATTCGGCCTCACGCTTGAAGTCATCCACACGGTAGTATTCCACTCTCATGCCGGCTGAGACGCTCAGACGGTCCCAGAAACGCTGGTCGTACTGGGCGAAGACGGCGACATTGTCGCTATTGTGGATTCCCGTCTTCTGAGAAGTGATTCGAGTGTGCTCGTAGGTCATGCCGGCAGTCAGCTGCGGACCTCTGTCCCATTTCTTGTTGAACTGGTAGTCCAGATAATAAGTATAGTCACGATCTACATGTGTAGGGGCAGGTGTTGGAGAAACGACTTGAGAAAGCCACTGGACCAGGTCTTGTTTTCCTTCTGGAAGTCCGTGTTTCATTATCCATGAGAGCAGATCACAGTAATCTGCAGTGGTGGCGGTTGGGAAGTAGTTTCCAAGAATACCGGTTGCTTGATTGACGGCTTCTTCCATATTCCCGCCAAGGAGCGGTCCTATGATGGGCTTGAGCACAGAGAAATCTTTGTTCTGGATATCTTTGACCAGCCCTCCGAGAGCTTCAATGTCTGTGCCCATGTCTCCCAATATATTGGCAATTGACTTCGGTTCGGAGCCTTGGACGATGTTGTTGTCTCTGTAATGGAAACGGGCTTTGATTCTGTGAATGGTATTGTTGTTGGGATCGGTCAGATTCAGGAATGGATTGATGTCCAGTGTATTTCCTTCTCTACCCATGTTGGCGAAAGCAGAAGGCTGGTAAACTTGTGAAGGAGAGCGCCAGATGAAGAAGTCTGCGCTTTGGTCGCTCAAGAAACTGAGGTTGAATCCATAGTTGAGTTTAAGTTCGGACTGAAGGGGCTGATGATAGGTCAAGTTGCCCCCTGCCCTAAGTCGTTTGTTGTAGCCTTGTTGTCTGTAACCCTCATCAGTAAAGAGGTTGATGGAGGCTGAAATGTCAAAGTCACCGATTCTTCTTGTGTGGGAGAAGTCGATGCCTTCATAGAAGGGGTTGCGGATTCCTGGAAGAATGTTTCTTAAGAATGGTTTGACACTGAATTTGCCTTCTTTCCAGAATGATTTGTCATACCAGCGGTAACTGTCTTGAGCCGGATTGCCATAAATTCCGATATAGGTCTTGATACTGGTGACTGGAGTCAGACTGGGTCTCTTGCTCCGAATATTGATGATTCCGTTCAATGCAGAAGAACCGTACAGGACGGAGGAGGCTCCTTTCATGACTTCAACCTGGTCGATGTTCTCCATAGGAAGGAAATTCCAGTTGACAGTTCCATTGGAGGGATCAAGGGCGTTCATGCCGTCTATCAGGACCTGGCTTCTGGATCCGACTCCATATGTCCATCCATTTCCTCCACGGATGGAAGGTTGCCGGTCATTGATGTCCACACCTGGCAGCATGTTCAGGGTCGAGGTGATGTCTGTCGGAGCCTGTCGGCTGATGGCCTCTCCTTTGATCAGGTCCATGGAGACGGTGATATCGGATAGTTTCTGTTCAAAACGTCCGGCACTTACCACCACTTCGCTGAGAAGTTCTTCCCGCAGTTTCATGAAGATGTTCAGTTTCTTTTCCTGCTGGTCCGCCAGGATCATCCGCACGGTCTGGTCTTCGTAGCCCAGACAACTGAAGGTGACGTCCACGCTTTTGGCTGGCAGTTTGATGTTATATCCTCCATCTGAAGCGGAGACGGTCCCGGTCGGTTTTCCTTGTGCATCTTTATAGAGAATACTTACTCCAGGTAATGGTTCTTGAGTGTCTGAATCGTAAACTCTTCCAAGCAAACTTTGGGCAGAGGTCAATAAGGGGATGGTCTGAAGAATCAGGAGCCATGTCCATTTTTTTGTGATGATTGTTTTAAACGATTTCATTTTAAAAAATTTGTAAAAGGAAGAGAATACTGCAAAAATCATGCTTTCTTCAGGATTTGCTCAAAATGGTATATTTTTGAGAGGTCAAAGCTTAATTTAGAAGTTGGATTTAAAACGTTTTTTCATTGATTGATGACATTTGTGAAGCTGTTTTCAGCTGTTTTTTCCGCAAGATTGCGGATTATTTTGCATATTTGTAAAGGCGATATCGCAATAGAAAGATATTGTCTCCAAGCCGACATTGGAGGATGAGCATTCTGGCAGAAAGTTTTGAGGAATATCCGATTGTACTGGTTTGGAACCTGATACTGAGTCTTTATGAAAATGACAAAAAGAATCTTTTTCCTGGATACAGAAGTGGGTGTCTCCGACAAAAAGGTTCATGATATAGGAGCTGTGAGCCACGATGGACGGGTCCTGCACACTCAGGATGTACAGGAACTGGTCGGTTTTCTGGCAAATGCCGAATATGTCTGCGGCCACAACCTGATCCATCACGATTTGAAATATCTGCGCCCTTCCTTGTACGGGAGGGTGCGTGCCTTGCCGGTGGACACTCTCTACTGGTCTCCTTTGCTTTTCCCGAAGAAGCCCTACCATGCCTTGCTGAAGGACGACAAGATTCAGGTGGACGAATTGAACAATCCGGTCAATGACTGCCAGAAGGCGGCGCTGCTTTTTGAGGACGAGGTCAATGCCTTTGAAGCCTTGCCGGATGAGTTGAAGAGAATCTATTTCGGTCTGCTGCACCAGCAGGAAGAGTTCCTGGGCCTGTTCCGGTATATGGACTATGACCCTTCTCCAAAAGGGCTGATGGGGTTTATCCGAGGTACTGTGCTCTCAGGCAATGAATTGTCCGTACTGATCCGGTCTTTCTTCCACGGCCGGCTCTGTGAGCATGCGGAAATCGAACAGATGATCCGGAACCTTCCGGTGGAGCTGGCCTATGCGCTCTCTCTGATCCATACGGGTGACCTGCTGTCCATCGTTCCTCCTTGGGTCGTGCATCAGTTCCCGAAAGTGTACAATCTCATCAATCTTCTCTGCGGAGTTTCCTGTCAGGAGGGGTGTGACTATTGCCGGGAGAAACTGGATGTCCACAAGGCGCTCTACCGTCATTTCGGTTACAACCAGTTCCGAACTTTCAAGGGCGAGGCCTTGCAGGAGAAAGCCGCTCAGGCGGCGGTGGACGGCAAATCCATTCTGGTCGTGTTCCCGACGGGAGGTGGCAAGTCCATCACCTTCCAGCTGCCTGCTCTCATGGCTGGAGACAATTCGCACGGTCTGACAGTCGTCATTTCTCCGCTCCAGTCCCTGATGAAGGACCAGGTGGACAATCTGAGCGAGAGGGGAATCACGTCTGCCGTGACCATCAACGGTCTGCTGGACCCGGTCGAGCGCCAGGATGCGTTCCGTCGGATTGAGGACGGTACGGCCACGCTGCTCTACATCGCTCCAGAGATGCTGCGTTCCAAGACGGTCGAGAACATGCTCCTGTCCCGGAATGTGGTCCGTTTTGTTGTTGATGAGGCCCATTGCTTCTCTGCCTGGGGGCAGGATTTCAGGATTGACTATCAATATATCGGCGATTTCATCACCAAATTGCAGAAGAACAAGAAGTCCGGGGAACCCATTGCGGTGTCCTGCTTCACGGCGACGGCAAAGCAGAAAGTCATTTCCGATATCCGGGACTATTTCAAGAAGAAACTGAATCTGGACCTGGAGGTGTTCGCAACCGATTCGGTCCGGGAAAATCTGCATTATACCGTTCTCTACAAGGAGACGGAAGACGAGAAATATGTCGCCCTGCGCGAACTGATTGAGGCGAAGGACTGTCCGACCATCGTCTATGTCTCCCGTACCAGAAGGGCGGAGGAACTGGCTCGGAAATTGTCTTCGGACGGATTTGAAGCCCGGCCTTTCCATGGCAAGATGCCGGCGAAAGAGAAGATCGAGAACCAGGAGGCCTTTATCCGGAACGAGGTGCAGATCATTGTCGCAACTTCCGCTTTCGGAATGGGTGTGGACAAGAAGGACATCGGTCTGGTCATCCATTACGACATTTCGGATTCGCTGGAGAATTATATGCAGGAGTCCGGTCGTGCCGGCAGGGATGTCCATCTGCAGGCGGAATGTTTCGTCCTCTACAACGATACGGATCTGGACCAGCATTTCATCCTGCTCAACCAGACCAAACTGAGTATCAGCGAAATCCAGCAGATCTGGACGGCAATCAAGCAGATGACCGGTACACGCCGGGGTCTGTGTTCTTCTCCTTTGGAGATTGCCCGTCGTGCCGGTTGGGACCAGAGTGTGCCCGATCTGGAGACACGGGTCAAGACGGCGGTCGCCGCGCTGGAGAATGCCGGTTATATCGAAAGGGGCAACAACATGCCACGTGTCTATGCTACGGGCATCATGGTGCGGAACATGGACGAGGCGGTGGAACGGCTGGATCAGTCTCCTTTGTTCAATGATGACCAGCGGATGAAGGCCAAGCGGATTATCAAGTCGCTCATTTCCAAGCGCAGTATCGCCCAGGCCGGGGTCGAGGATGCCGAATCCCGTGTGGATTATCTTGCGGACATTCTGGGCATTCCGAAATCGGAAGTGGTGGAGCTGATCGGGCTCATGCGGCAGGAAGGGCTGTTGGCCGATTCCATGGACATGGCGGCCTATATCCTCAAGGAGGATACCCAGCGGCGTTCTTCTCTGCTGCTTGAACATTTCGCGCAGCTGGAAAAATTCCTGATCGACCGGTACGATGAGGCCGGGGCGACGTTCAATCTGAAAGAACTGAACCAGGAGGCCGAGCGTCTGGAAATTCCTCAGGTCAATATCAAGAACATCCATACGGTCCTGTATTATCATACCATCAAGTCCTATATCGATAAAGCCGAGTCCGTGGGCAGTTTCTGTGTACGGATTGTACCGAAGATGAAGAAGTCGCTCCTGCTCGAGAAATACGAGCTGAGACTGGACATCTGCCGTTTCATTGTCAAGGATTTCTATGAAAAGGCGGCTGGCAGAAGGAGTGGCCCGGGGGAGGAACAGCTGGTGGAATTCTCGCTGCTTTCGCTTTTCCAGTCTTATGCCGGGCAGTCCTTGTTCCAGGTGACCCAGCAGGACGTGGAGGATGCGCTGCTCTATCTTTCCAAGATCGGTGCTCTGAGGCTGGAAGGAGGCTTTCTGGTGTTCTACAGTGCGCTCCAGATCAAGAGGGTGGAGATGGACAATCGTATCCGCTACAAACTGGAAGACTATGCGGCCTTGAACGACTTCTATCGTCAGAAAATCCAGCAGGTGCACATTGTCGGCACTTTCGCCAACATGATGGTGAAGGACTACAATGCCGCCTTGGGTTTTGTCAATGACTATTTCCAGATGGATTGCCGGAAATTCATCAACCGGTATTTCAAGGGAGAGGCGGCTGCCAATCTCAATCGGAACATGACGTCCGAGCGGTACAGGAAACTCTTTGGTGTCCTGTCCGAGAACCAGCTCCGGATCATTCAGGACGACGAGTCGAAGAACATTGTGGTCGTTGCCGGTCCGGGCAGCGGAAAGACCCGTGTGCTGGTGCACAAATTGGCGGCAATCCTGACCCTGGAGGATGTGAAGCACGAGCAGCTGCTCATGCTGACTTTCTCCCGGGCGGCGGCGACGGAGTTCAAGTCACGTTTGATCGATTTGATTAAAGAAACTGCCAATTTTGTGGAAATCAAGACTTTCCATTCTTATTGCTTCGACTTGCTGGGCAAGATCGGCAACCTGGAAGAGGTGGACAATGTGGTCCGCAATGCGGCTCAGATGATTCTGGCTGGGGAAGTGGAGCCGGACCGGATTGCCAAACGGGTTCTGGTGATTGATGAGGCGCAGGATATGGATGAAGACGAATATCATCTGGTGCAGGCTCTGATGAACGTGAACGAGGACATGAAGGTGATTGCGGTGGGCGATGATGACCAGAACATCTATGAGTTCCGGGGTTCTGATTCCAAGTATCTCCGTGCGCTGGTCAATGAATACGATGCGCGGCTCTATGAACTGGTCGAGAATTACCGGAGCTGTCAGAAGATCGTGCGCTTCTCCAATCTGTTCGCCCGTCAGATTTCCAACCGGTTGAAGAACAGGGAAATTGTGGCGGTCTCCAAGGAGGAGGGCAGTGTCACCCTTTACAGTCATCGGTCTTCCAATATGGAAGAGGCGGTGGTCGAGAACTTGACCCTGCATCCGACGGACGGGACTTCCTGTATCATGACCACTACCAATGACCAGGCCTTCTATATGCTGGGGCTGCTTCTGAAAAAAGGAATCCAAGCTCGGCTCATTCAGTCCAATGACGGTTTCTCTCTGTATGATCTGGCGGAAATCCGTTTCTTCATCAAGAAGCTGCCGGACAAGAATCTCTATACCGAGGAAGAATGGAAGACGGCCAAGGAGGCTTTGTCTGCCGTTTATGCCCACAGCGCCTGTCTGGAGAACTGCCTGACCCTGCTTTCCCAGTTTGAAAAGGTCAATGAGCGGCTGTATCGGAGTGATTTTGAGGAATTCGTACGGGAATCCCATTACGAGGATTTCGTGTCGGAGGAGGCCGGTACGGTCTTCGTGTCCACCATCCACAAGACGAAAGGAAGGGAGTTCAACCAGGTCTTCATGCTGCTGAAGAATTTCAATCCAATCCGTGATGAAGAGAAGAGGACGCTTTATGTCGGCATCACTCGTGCCAAGGAAGCCTTGTTCGTCCATTACGACAATGGGCTGTTTGACTGGGTGAAGGAACCGGGCATCCAGAAATATCTTGTCCGTCGCATCTATCCGGCTCCGGATGAAATTTGCATGCAGCTGACCCACCGGGATGTTTTTCTGGATTTCTTCAAGAACAAGAAGAAGGAAATACTGCATTTGCAGAGCGGTATGCCACTGGGCGTGGAGGAAGGCGGTCTGTTCATAGAAAAAGAGGGCAGGAGATGGCCGGTTCTGCGCTATTCCAAGTCTTGTGCCGCCAAGTTGGAGCATTTGCGGGAGCAGGGCTTCCGGATTACCGGTGCCCGGGTGCGTTTCATCCTGGCCTGGAAAGGGGAAGGGGATGTGCAGGAGACGGCTGTGCTGCTGCCGGATATCCAATTGAGAAAATTCAGTCAGGACCCTTCTGACAATAATTGAAACAGAGAAGTATTATGCAGATAATGATTTCATGCGCGAAGGACATTTCCTCGCGAGAAGAGGTGATGGCCCATTATGGGGTGTCTGAGGTGGAGATGCGTACCTGGCCGGCGACGAGACCGGCTTTTGCAGAGGCGGCCGTGGAAGCGGCAGGGGAGATGTCACAGTGGAGCGCAGAGGCCATTGCCGGAGCGATGAAATGCAGTGAGGACATTGCGGAAATGAACCAGCTGCGTTTTGCCCAGTTCTGTCTGGAGCCGGATGAACGTTACTTGCTCCAAGCGGCGGCAACCTATTCGGGAGTGGCTTTCAAGCATCTGAGGATGCCTTTGATGAGTCCGGAGGAAAAGGAATTTGCCAACGGGCATTTGTGGATCATGTCTTTCCTGTATGGTCTGCTGCGTCCGATGGACCTCATTCTGCCTTATCGGATGGAGGGGAACGTAAAATTGAAGGTCCATGGCGGAAAGTCCATGTTTGACTGGTGGCGCGAAAAACTTACCGACACATTGTTGCAAGCAATAAACGCCGATGATGGAACATTGCTTTGGTGTTCCACGGAAGAGATGAAGCGGATGGTGGACTGGAAACGGCTGGTCCGGGAGGTGAAGGTGATTGAACCCGATTTCCTGGTCAGCAAGAACGGCAAGCAGAAGTCCATGTCGGTCTATGCCAAGATGTGCCGGGGCGCGATGGCGCGTCAGGTGATTGTGGCCGGGAGCGAGGGGCAGACGGCTGCTGAAATGGAGACCGGGCCGCTTCGAGATTTCCAGTACCAGGGTTTCTCTTTCTCTTTTGAGGGGGAACCGCTGTCCGACCTGTCCCGGAAGTGGGTTTATCTGGCTGAAAAGTAAAACTTATTTCCATCTCTCTCCGTCGTCGGAGGCAAAGAGGTCTGTCCGTTGGCTCAAGAAACGTTCCACTCCTTTTCGGATGGATCCCAGACCGAAAGATTCCGGACGGATTTCGTCCAGAGGGATGAACCGGAGTTCGGCGGCATCGTCCATCGCCTGACAGCTCTCGAGAGTCTGTACCCGGCACAGGAAGAAGAGGTCCATCGTGTGGACGACAAAGTCGGAATAGCGATATTGGTTCGGAAAGGAAAACAGATAACGGGTCTCCAGCACTTGGAGGCCTGTTTCTTCTTTTACCTCACGGGAAATGCCTTCCTCTGCGGTCTCGTACAGATCGCAGAATCCGCCCGGAAGGTCCAGCGTGCCTTTGGCCGGTTCACTGGCTCTCCGGCAGACCAACAGTTCATTCTGTTCATTGAAAATAAGCGCCACCGTGGCCGCTGATGGATTGAAATAATAGGTAAATCCGCAATCTTGGCAATGCTTGGCTTTCCCGTTGGCGACAAAAAAATGGGCAGAACCGCACTTCGGACAAAAATTGAATTGATTGAGAGGGTGTTCCATGAGAGTTTATTAAAGAATATATCTTATCTTTGCAAGATACAAAATTTAACTATTAAACTAAGATTCCAATATGAAAAAATTCGTTTCATGGATAGCTTGCTTTGCCGCTATCTCTCTTCTGGTTTCATGTCAAGAAAAACAAGCCATTTCCATTATGCCGTGTCCTGTATCGGTAGAAGAAACAGGAAAGGTATTCAAATTGTCAGAAAAACTCAATTTCAAAGCTGCCGGTTCTGAAGAAGTCCAGCAGATTGCCGGATTCCTGAAAACAGATTTGAGTCAGCGTTCCGGACTCACTTTCAAAGAATCGGAGGGCGCAAGGAGCATTGTACTGACTATTGATCAGGCCGTCCTTCCACAGCATCCTGAGGGTTATCAGATTTCAGTTACAGAAAATCAAGTGACTTTGAAGGCCAATTCTTGTGCCGGTCTGTTTTATGCGACCAAAACTCTTTCTCAACTTATGCAGATTCAGACTTTTGGATTGGGATTTCCGACATGCGAAATAGAAGATTATCCACGATTTGCCTATAGAGGCGCCATGCTGGATGTCTGCCGTCATTTCTTTGACGTGGACGATGTGAAGAGATATATCGACCTCATTTCTGACATCAAACTCAATACGCTGCATCTTCATCTGAGCGATGACCAGGGGTGGAGAATTGAGATCAAGTCCTGGCCTGAACTGACCAATATTGGCGGCAAGTGTCAAGTCGGAGAAGGAGACGGCGGTTTCTATACTCAAGAGCAGTTTGCTGAGATTGTCCGTTATGCGGCCGAGAGACAGATTACCATTGTACCGGAAATTGATATGCCCGGGCATACCAACGCTGTTCTTTCTTCTTATGCAGAGTTGAATCCAGACGGAAAAAAGAAGGAACCGTATCGTGACATCAAAGTGGGATTCAGTACTTTGGATACAAGCAACGAGCTTACTTACAAGTTGATAGACGATGTGATAAGAGAGATTTCTGCTCTTTGCCCTGGTCCTTATTTCCATATTGGTGGAGATGAGTGCAATAAAACAGAGAAAGATGAATACGTCAAGTTTATGAATCGCGTGATGCAGATGGTCCATAAATATGGCAAGCGTGTCATCGGTTGGGAAGAACTTGCCAATGCCGAGGTGGACTCAGAAAGTATTGTCCAACTGTGGAGAGGCAAGGAAAATGCTGTAATTGGTCTGGCCAAAGGCGCGAAAGTGCTTGCATCTCCAGCGGGACATTGCTATTTGGATATGCAATATGATTCCACCAGCTATATCGGTCTGCATTGGATTGGTTATGTAGAAGTGGACAAGGCTTACAATTGGGATCCTTCAGAATTCCTTGAAGTCGGGGATGATCGTATTGTTGGTGTGGAATCTCCACTTTGGACAGAGACCGTTGTCACTTTCGATGATATAGAATATCTCGTATTCCCTCGTCTGGTCGGTCATGCAGAAATCGGCTGGTCTCCAAGAGAGTCTCGCAATTGGGAAGGTTATCAGTCCCGTCTGGTCAGATATGCTTCCCGCATGGAGGCGGACGGGGTAGATTTCTACCGTTCTCCACTGGTCCCTTGGAAATAGTTTTCATGTAGGCGGAAGCGCAGCTGCCGTCATTTCAAGAAAGAACCCCGGAAATCTGATGAAGATTTCCGGGGTTCTTTCTGTGGGAAAAGGGGGAATGTTTCCGCATTTCCTTCAGGGGGATTTTTATTTGGTGAACCAGTGCAGGAATTCTTTTGCATTTGCCCTGCTGACGGTGATGTCAAAAGAGGAGGCCGGTTCAGCGATGATTTGGATGTTGCCGCTCAGTTTCTTGTTGGCGCATTTGATGGCTTTCAGGGAGATGATGCAGCTTCTGGATACTTTGAAGAATTGTTCTGGATCCATCGCGTCAAAGACATCATCCAGTGTGTCATCAATCATGTACTTTTCGTTATATGTCGTCATCAGGTAGTTGATCCGGTTCTCTGCAAAGAAATAGGCAATGTCAGAGGTGCGGATAGGAATCAGTTTCGTATTGTATCGGATGATGAATCGGTCTTTGTATTTTTTCTTTCCATCAATTCGGTAGGAATCCAGAAACTGTTTGAGTTGGATGGAATAAACAGAATCCGTGCACCTGGAAACTGCCCGTTTGAGGGCATCTGGATCAATGGGTTTCAGGAGATAATCTACGCTGCCTGCCTCAAATGCTTTCAATGCGTAAGAATCATAGGCGGTCGTCATAATCACTTTTGCATGGATTTCCACCTGTCGGAAAATTTCAAAGCAGTTGCCATCTTCCAGTTCCACATCCATAAAAATGATCTCTGCATGATGTGAAGCATCTTCCAGCCATGCAATTGTGTCTTTGACAGAAGAAGTGAAACCGACAATTTCGATATCTCGGCAATTCTCGCTGATGTTTCTGGCCAAGTTGTTCTGAGCCATCTTTTCATCTTCAACAATTAGTGCTTTCATGGATTAGAGTTTTGTATCTTTCTGATAAAGATATATTTTTTTCAGAAATTTACCGAAGTCTTCGGCAAATAAAATCCATTCGTCCTAAAAAGTCCACCACTCGTATTGCTTTTCCCACCACTCGTTTATTATCTTTTTTTTATAGTGAACAAATTCCTATTTTCGTTGCGTGTCATGGTGCAAACTGTGGCATATGACCACAGAAAAAGAATTATAACATTGATAACTGATGCAGAAAAAACCAAAATTGTCCTTCTGGCAGATTTGGAATCTCAGTTTCGGATTCCTTGGTGTTCAGATTGGATATTCCTTGCAGAATTCCAATACATCCAGCATTTTCCAGTCTTTGGGGGCGGATGTCAATACTTTAAGTTACTTCTGGCTGGCCGCTCCGATTGCCGGTTTGATTATACAACCGATTGTAGGTCTGTTTTCTGACCACACATGGACAAGGCTTGGAAGACGTATCCCATTCATTCTTGGGGGAGCTGTCGTCTCATCTGTTGCGTTGATGCTCATGCCGAACTGTCCGACGCTGCTCTCTTTCGCTCCGCTTGCGATGGGGGCTTTCATCCTTCTTTTCATGGATTCTTCCTTCAATGTCACCATGCAGCCGTTTCGTGCGCTGGTAGGAGACATGTTGGATGATTCCCAGAAGACGAAGGGATTTGTCGTACAGACTTTCCTGATCAATCTGGGTGCGGTCATCGGCGGTGTGCTGCCGACCATCATGACGGCTTTTGGCGTTTCTGATGCTGAAATTGCCGGTCAGGTGCCGAAACATATCGCCTATTCCTATTATGCAGGCGGAATCATCCTGCTGCTTACTGTGCTGGTCACCACTTTTATGGTGAAGGAATATCCTCCTCACGAATTTGCCCTCTATAATGATTTGGATGAAACCGATGAGGAGCCTAAAACCGGCTTCTGGCAGCTTCTCAAGGGAACTCCGAAGGTGATGTTGCAGCTGGGCGTCACCCAGTTCTTCTCCTGGGCAGCGCTTTTCCTTATGTGGACCTATCTGAAGCCGGCCATTTCCGGAATTGTCTGTGACCCGTCCGGTGTTATCCTTTCTGAAGGAGCGACCCAATCCTGGGTGGGGATACTGAATGCCGCTTATCCGATTCCTGCATGTTTCATTGCCATTTTCATGACCAAGATCGCCGCCAAATTCGGCAACAAGTCGGTTTATGCTGTAACCCTTCTGTTTGGAGCGGCCGGTTTCTTTGGTCTGACTTTGCTTCACAACCAATATTGGATGCTGCTTCCAATGGTCGGAATCGGTATCGCATGGGCAGGAATTCTGGCAATGCCTTATTCTATCCTTTCCAAAGCGGTAGATGCCAGAAGGATGGGAGTATATATGGGTATATTCAACTTTACTGTCACGATTCCACAAGTGATTGTCGGCCTGACCGGTGGTGTCATCTTGAAACACTTCTTTGGAAGCAATGCAGTCATGATGTTGGCGCTGGCTGCCATTTTCATGCTTTGCGCCGCCATTTCCGTCTGTTTCGTGAAAGAGAAATAACAACTAATTATTAACCAATAAATCACATGAATAAATTTCTTACTTTCTGCACAACACTGATGCTGTCGCTGATGGCCGTTGTGCCAATGTCCGCCCAAAGTGGATATGAGATTAAGGGAGTTGTCGTTGACAATGTTGGTCCTGTGATCGGTGCTACCATTATGGAAAAAGGCACTGACAACGGTACTGCAACGGGTCTGGATGGTGACTATACTCTCAAGGTTTCCAGTGCGGATGCGACTGTCGAAATCAGCTGTATCGGCTATAATAGCGTAAGTTTCAAGGCTTCTGCCCTTCCGGCAAGAATTGTTCTGGAAGAAGATGCCCTGTTCCTGGATGACGTTGTAGTCATCGGTTATGGTACCGTCAAGAAGAATGACGTTACCGGTTCTGTCGCCACTGTCAAGGCGGACGAACTCAACAAAGGTATGATTTCTTCTCCTTCCGATCTGTTGAAGGGTAAATCTGCCGGTGTAGTAGTCACTCCAGGCGGTGGCGCGCCAGGTTCCGGTTCCACTATCCGTATCCGTGGCGGCTCTTCACTCAACGCAACCAATGACCCTCTCATCATCATTGACGGACTTCCTGTCAGCAATGATGGTATCAGCGGCATGGCTGATCCGCTTTCTTCCGTCAATCCGAATGACATTGAATCATTCTCAGTATTGAAAGACGCTTCTGCTACTGCCATCTATGGTTCACGTGCTTCCAACGGTGTCATTGTGATTACCACCAAAAAAGGCTCCAAGATGAAATCTGTCATTCCTCATATTCATTTCGATTTCCAGACTTCTCTCAGCCAGATAAGTGACTATGTGGATGTCCTTTCCGCTGACAAGCTCCGTGCTGTGATGTTGGAAAGATATGGTGAGGAGCACGTTGCCTACAAGGCTCTCGGTACTGCCAACACCAACTGGCAGAAAGAAATTTACCAGCTCGCACCTACATTTGATGCCAATCTGAGCATTGCAGGCCGTGTCGGACTGGGCGAGGTCGGCGAACTTCCTTATCGTGTTTCCGGTGGTTTCCTATCTCAGGAAGGTGTCCTTCTGACCGACCATATGAACAGAGGAACTGTTTCCGTCAATTTGTCTCCAAGTTTCTTTGACAATCATCTGACCGTCGCTCTCAATGGCAAGGGCGTGTTCACTGCCAACGATTTTGCCAATCAGGGCGCTATCGGCGCCGCTGTCCGCATGAACCCTACTCATCCTGTCAAGGATGAAAACGGTATCAACGGCTATTTCACTCATTACGATTCCAACGGTGCAGTCAACACTATCGCTGTCATGAACCCAGTCGCCATGCTCAATGAAAAGAAAGACCATGGCAACGCTTCCCGTTTCATCGGTAACGCTCAGTTCGATTACAAGTTCCATGGTCTGGAAGATCTTCGTTTCAACTTGAACCTGGGTCTGGACTATGTTCATTCAAATGGTTACAATGAACTGCCTGTCGGTTCAGAAGAGTCTTGGCACAACAAGGCTGAATCTGGAAAGGGGCATCGTTCCGATTACGACTACACTCGTCGTGACATGACTCTCGAGACCTATCTTGCCTACAACAAAGATTTCAAGAACGGTCATCATTTCGATGCCATGGCCGGTTATTCTTGGCAGAAATTCTACAACAAGTCGAATAACAAGTCTGTTACATTGGAAGATGGCAACATTTTGTCCGAAAGCCAGCCAGCTGGTGAACTCTTCCTGGTTTCTTTCTTCGGCCGTTTGAACTACAGTTACGATGACCGCTACATGATCACCGCAACTCTCCGTCGTGACGGTACTTCCCGTTTCTCCAACAACAAATGGGGTCTCTTCCCATCTGTCGCTTTGGGTTGGAACATCGCCAATGAGCCATTCCTGAAAGGAAATGACATCGTCAACAATTTGAAGCTCCGTCTCTCTTGGGGTGAGACCGGCCAGCAGGGTGTCGGTGGATACTATGACACTCAGGCCACTTACTACAAGAACCAGATCGGCAGCTGGTATCTCTTCGGTGGTCATGTCTTCAATCCTATCACCGCTCTCGGTTACAATGCCGATCTGAAATGGGAGACCACTTCCACCTGGAACGTCGGTATGGACTTCGGCTTCCTGCATGACCGCATCACAGCCGGTATCGAATTCTACATGCGTGAAACCCGTGACATGATCAACTTCATCCCGGTTCCTGCATTGGGTAACCTTACCAACTACCTGAACAGCAACATCGGTAACATGGAGAACAAAGGTTTCGAGTTTGACATCAATGCCGTAGCCATTGACACAGAAGACTGGACTTGGTCCATCGGTGCCAACGTAGCTTACAACAAGACTGAAATCACCAAACTGACTGCCAGCCCGAATGACAAGAAGGGTATTGAGACCGGCGGTATCTCCGGTGGTGTCGGCAACAACATCCAGATGCACCAGGTTGGTTTCCCACCTTCAGCATTCTATGTTTATGAGCAGGTTTACGACAAGGAAGGAAAGGCCATTGAAGGTGAATACGTTGACCGTGACGGCAACGGTATCATCAACGGTGATGACCGCTACTTCTTCCACAAACCGGCCGCTGACTTCACACTGGGCTTCAACACCACTCTTTCTTATAGAAACTGGGTATTGGCTGCATCCGGTCACGGCTGCATCGGCAACTGGGTCTACAACAACGTCGCTTCCGACGGTGAGATGCTTGCTGACCTCTGGACCAACTCCTTCACCAGCAACCGTCTGACTTCCGCTCTGGAATCCAACTTCAAGCAGGCACAGTACCTTTCTGACTACTATGTCAAGGACGGTTCCTTCTTCAAGATTGACAACATCACTCTCGGCTACACTTTCCCTAACCTTCTGGGCAAGCAGAGCAAACGCCCTCTCGGACTGAACATTTTCGCAACTCTCCAGAACGTTTGCACATTTACCGGTTACGATGGTCTGGATCCAGAAATCTTCAACGGTATTGACAACAACATTTACCCACGTCCAAGAACCTACATCTTGGGTTTCAAATTCAATTTCTAAAATTCAGGAGATAAATATGAAAGCAATAAAATACATATTGGGCGCATTTGTAGTGGCATTGGGGCTCTCTTCATGTGTAGGCGACCTGGACGTCACTCCGATTGACCCAGCTTTGAATACTGCTGACAAGGCATTGACGACTGCTGATGACTATTTCTCACTTCTGGCTCAGTGCTACGCAGGTTTTGCCACTTCTGGTGCCAACGGTCCAGATGGCGGTTGCAACATTTCCGGTATCGATGGTGGTTTCAGCCAGTATTATCGTGGCCGTTACCATCTGAACGGACTGACTACTGATGAAGCGGTCTGCGGTTGGAATGACCAGACCCTTCAGAATTTCCATAGCATGAAATGGACTTCCACCGACGTTTTCGTCGCTGCATTCTACTACAGACTGTTCTATCAGATCTCTGCATGCAACGAATTCCTCCGTCAGATGGACAAAGCCAAGATCGATCTTCCAGATGCAGCCCAGTGGAAAGCTGAGGCCCGTGCTCTGAGAGCACTCTGCTGGTTTGATGCCATCGACAACTATGGCAATGTACCTTTCGCTGACGAGACCAGCACAGTCGGTTCTTCTCTGCCAGAGAGAATCGAGAGACCGCAGCTCTTCAGCTACATCGAGTCTGAATGTCTGGACCTGATCAACGGTTCCGACCTGCCAGAAATCGGTGAGGTGGAATACGGCAGAGCTTCCAAGGGTCTTCCTATCATGGTGCTCGCCAAACTCTATATCAATGCTGAAGTCTACATTGGAACTCCGAAGTATCAGGAGTGTGCAGACATCCTGGCAAAACTGGATGGCAAATATCAGCTGCATGACAAATACAACGAGCTCTTCCTTGCTGACAACGACCGTTGCACCGATGAAATCATCTTCCCAGTGGTCGTAGACGGTGAGAATACCATGAGCTACGGTGTTACCAATTACCTCATTTTCGCTTCTACAGGTGGTGATATGCCAGTGGAAGAAATCGGTATCGCTTCCGGTTGGGGCGGTCTCCGTACTACCAGCACCTGCTACAAGAAATTCTCTGATGCAGATGCTCGTAAACTGTTCTGGACAGAAGGTCAGAATGAGGAGATTGAGGATATCAGCAAATTTACCGACGGTATCGCTTTCTACAAATTCAAGAACGTGACCAGCACCGGCCAGCCAGGCAAGGCAAAAGGTTTCGTCGATACCGACTATCCTGTCTTCCGTTATGCGGACGCTCTTCTGATGAAGGCAGAGTGTGAACTCAGAGGCGCTACAGGTGCCGACGGTCTGAAGTCATTCAACATGGTACGTCAGCGTGCAGGTCTTCCTGCAGTCAGCAGCTACACTTTGGACGAAGTGCTGGACGAGCGTGCAAGAGAACTCTTCCAGGAAGGCTGGAGACGTAATGACCTCATCCGTTTCGGAAAATTCACTTCTGCAGATTATGTATGGGACTGGAAAGGTGGCGTGAAAGAAGGCCGTGGCGTTTCTTCACATCTGAATCTCTTCCCAATTCCTAGCAGTGATCTCAACTGCAACACCAACCTGGTTCAGAACCCTGGTTATTAACAGACCTCTAAATTTGTAAGAAAATGAAAAGAATATATTTGATCGCATCGATGCTGGTGGGCGCTCTGGCTTTCTCCGCTTGTGAGAAGGAAGAGAAGACTCCTGTGCTCCAGGAGCCGGCAGACTTTGTTCTGAATACACCAGCTTATGCCAACAATACCTACAATCTGGAAGCGTCCAAGACGCTTGAACTGACCTGCTGCCAGCCTGATTATGGATTCACCGCAGCGGTGACCTATCAGGTCGAGGCTTCCCTTACAGGTGAGTGGGGAGAAGGCAAGTCCGTTCTCTTGAGTGGCGAATACACCAACGCCAAAATCAATGTCGATGCAGCGGAACTGGCTGCTGAGCTGACTACTCTTTCCGGTAAGGATGAGAAAGAATTCCCAATGGTTCTTCCAGTGCATCTGAGACTGCACGCCGCTTTGAGCAACAGCGGTCTGGGCGAAGTGACTTCCAATGAGGTCATCCTTCCGAATGTCCGTCTGCACTTTGCACTTCCTCCTGTATCTCTCCCTGAGAAGCTCTACATGATTGGTGACTGCAACGGTTGGGATTGGGGTGCCGCTTATGACATGGTTCCTGTCCACAGCCATCCAGGCGTGTTCTGGAGATTGGCCTACACCGCAGACAACACCGGATTCAAGGTTAATACCAACAAGGCATGGGACGGTGGCGAGAAAGGATTCGCTGCTGTGACTGTCCAGGACAATGCTGAGGCAGGCGTGAAGGATGCCGGCGGCAATATCGGTATCACCAAGGGTGGCTGGTATCTGTTCGTTGTCAGAACTTCTCTCTCCGGCCGCGATATTCTCTACAATGTAGAGGTGGCTCCAGCCAAAGTCTACACCATCGGTATTGCTTCCACAACCGGTACTTGGGATATTGATGACAAGAACTTGTTCGAGGTTCCTGCTACCGCAGACGGCTTCTTCAAGAGCCAGCCTTATGCGAATGACATCGCCGGCAATGATGCGGACGGTTGTCTCCGTGCATGTGTCAAACTTTCTGACGCTGACTGGTGGCAGACTGAGTTCATGGTATTCAGCAACGAGTTGGTTTACCGTGGAACCGGCAACGACCAGGAAAGAGTGGGGGCCAAGAAAGGTCAGTCTCTCTATATCAACTTTACAGACGGTACCGGTAAGGTTGAGTAATCTTTAAAGCATGAGAATTATGAAAAAAATAGCATTATTCAGCGTATTGGCCGGCCTGATGATGACCGGATGCATCGAAGGTGACTATGGAGTCAAGCCTGCCGGCCCTCAGGGTTGGGAGCAGGAAGAAATGGTCACTCTTCCCACCGAGGTGGACGTGAAACCCGTCGCTGCAATTGACTTGGCAAAGGTGGAAGAGGATTCCGTTGCGGTTGCAACTTATTCTCCGGTCGCTGTTCCGGAGGGAACCACAACCACTCTGACCGTCATTGTTGAGAAGGAATATGAATTTACCGTTCAGGAAGACATGAAACTTCCAGTGGACGAACTTCAGGAAATCGTTGTCGAGAAATTCGGCAAACGTCCAGCAGAAAGGACTTTGAAAGCCGAACTGATGGTCAATGTCTATCTTGGAGGACAGGCTTCTCTCATCGGACCTGCCGCATTTGAAGTGAAAGTCACTCCAGAGGCTCCTGAGATTTCATCTGCCTACTATCTGATCGGCAACATGAACGATTGGAATACGGATGCCGCGAAGAATTTCAAATTCAAACATAGTGGCAAGGATGTCTATGAGGATCCTGTATTCTCCATCACATTCAAGGCCGGCGCCGCCTGCTACTGGAAGATTCTGGTTCAGGAAGGCTACGATGCCGGTGACCCTTGGAAGGGTGCCCTCGGTGTGGAGACAAACGGTGATACCGCATTGGAAGGCAAATTGACTGGTGAAGACGGTTTTGGTGCAGGTCAGATTGCAGAGGCAGGCAACTATGTCATGACCATCAACATGATGGACGGAACCTACAAGATTTCTCCTCTCGCTTCTGAATACTACCTGGTAGGAGCCGTCAGCGGATGGAACGGAGATGCCGCATCCCAGTTCTGCCTGCTCTATCCTCAGGGCAACAATGTCTTCACTTACACTACCAAGTGGACCGGTGACCACAACTTCAAGATCTGGTCAGGTGAAAACGCCGGCAAGTGGGACAAGACTCTGGGTACAGGCAAGGACGGAGACGCTTCTCCTGAAGGCAAACTCGTGGAGAACGCCGGTGCCATCTGCACTCCGACTGGAGACGAATTCTACACTGTCACCTTCGACTTGGGTGCCATGTCCTACAAATCTGAGAAACTGGCTGACCAAGCTCCTGTAGAGTATCAGCATGTCGCTCTGGTCGGTGGCTTCAACGGATGGGGCGGCGACCTGGATCTGGAGCAGAAAGCTCCTCACAACTGGGTGCTCAAGAATGCTACCTTCGATGCTGAAACCGAGTTGAAGTTCCGTGCAAACCATGCTTGGGACATTGACTGGGGTGGAAGTGAAGACGGTATCATGCTCAATGACAAGAATTTCGGCAAGGGTCAGGCAAAAGGCAAGAACTTCAAGATTGCTGCTGGCACTTACGATGTCTTCTTCAATGATATCACTTTGGACTATGTATTCATCCAGAGATAAGATGAACGTAATTTCGGGCAGGTGCTGACCTGCCCTTCTTTTGGGCTGGAGACCCTGACCGGTCTCCAGTTCACCAATTTCCGGACACCATGCCGGAGCTGATTATTTTCAATTCACCACAAATTGTAGAAATATGAAGAAGTTCTTCAGATATATCACCTTTGCGATGGCTGCCCTGATGTCCATCGCCTGTGCAAAACAGGAGGCACCGGAAGAGGAAATCCGCATTTCCGTGGAGCCTAAGATGGCGCAGTTTGAAAGTGCCGCCGCACAGAAAAACCTGAAAGTCACGTCCAATGGAAAGTGGAAGGCCGCTGTTCCGAAGGATGCCGCCTGGTGCTCTCTGGACAAGATGCAGGGAAACGGTACGGCCGACCTGGTTCTCAGCGTCCAGCAGAATGAAGGCAACCGTCGTTCCACCATCGTTACCTTCCAGACAGTCACTGGCAACAAAGTGCAGCTGACCGTCATCCAGACGGCCGGGGAAGCCAAACCGGATACGGACCGGACCGGCCTGTTCGCCGTGCCGGAGCTGCCGGATGCCGACAAGGCCTGCACCCTGTATTACGGTGCTGACACCGGTTCTCCGTTCTATGACTATTCCGGTGAGCTCTATGCCCACATCGGTCTGGTCGATGAGGAATGGTCCTTCGTCCAGGCAGAATGGTCTGAGAACAAGGACAAATGCAAATTCAAGAAAGTGAAGAATAATCTCTGGTCACTGGAGATCGGTCCGGCCATCCGTGACTGGTTCGGTTCTGGAGAGAATGCCGTCGCCAATATCGGCGTGGTCGTCAGAAATGCAGATGGAAGCAAACAGACTGCCGACCTGCTGGTAAAAGTCCAGGACAACAAATATCAGTTCGTGCCGGACAAGGTGGTCGAAGCTCCGCTTCCTGGCGGTGTGAAACACGGTATCAACTACGTGGATGACCACACGGTCACTTTCGTATTCTACGACAAGGACAAAAACGGCCAGTCCCATGACTACTGCTATCTGATCGGTGATTTCAGCAAATGGAAACGGGACAGCCAGTACATGATGAAGTGGGATGCCGCTGCCGGCTGCTGGTGGTACACGATGACCGGGCTGGAGGCAGGAAAGGAATACCTCTTCCAATATCATCCCGGCTACAAGCAGGGGGCTTCTGTCAGAGTGTCCGATCCGTACACGGAGATTGTCTACGATACCGCCAATGACCGCTATATTCCGGAATCAACCTATCCTGGTCTGACTCCATGTCCATCAGAAGCTTCCGGCCTCATTTCCGCTTTCCAGACTGGAAACCGCAGTGGATATGCCTGGAAAACAGACGGCTTCAAGGCGAAGGACCAGAACAATCTGGTGATCTATGAAATGCTGCTGAGAGATTTCACACGCAACAAAGATCTGCATGGCGCCCTCGAAAAACTGGATTACCTCCAGAAATTGGGAATCAACGCCATTGAACTCATGCCGGTCCAGGAATTTGACGGCAATTTGAGCTGGGGCTACAATCCCAACCATTATTTTGCACTGGACAAGGCCTATGGCTCCCGTGACTTGTACAAGCAGTTTGTGGACGAATGCCACAAAAGGGGCATTGCCGTCATTCTTGATGTGGTCTACAACCATGTCACCATCCTGAATCCGATGGCGAAGCTCTTCTCCAGCGGCAACAAGGTGGCCGAGAACAATCCGTGGTTCAATATGCAGGCACCTCATCCATACAGTGTGTTTGAGGACTGGAACCATGAGAACAAGACCGTCAGAGAGCACGTGAAACGGAGTCTTCAGTATCTCCTGAAGGAATACCGGGTCGATGGCTTCCGCTTCGATTTGAGCAAAGGTCTGACCCAGACTTCTTCTACAGAGGCGACCGCAGGCAATTACGATGCTGCCAGAGTTGCCATCCTCAAAGATTACCACAATGCCATCGTTGCCGAGAATCCTGATGCCATCACCATTCTGGAGCATTTCTGCTGTCTGAGGGAAGAGAAGGAACTGGCTGAGAATGGCATGAAGGTGTGGAGAAATCTGAACAACGCCTATTGCCAGTCTGCGATGGGCTACAAGGAGAACAGTGGTTTCGAAGGTCTCTACACCGGCCATGATATTCCATTCGGCGCCTATGTCGGCTTCATGGAGAGCCACGATGAGGAAAGGACCGCCTTCAAGGCACAGAAATATGGCACTTCCTCTATCAAGAACAGCCTCTCACTCCGGATGAAGCGTGCCGGTTTGAACGCCGCTTTCTTCCTGACAGTTCCGGGTCCGAAGATGATCTGGCAGTTCGGTGAGATGGGTTATGACGTTTCCATTGAGGAAGGTGGCAGGACTGGTGAGAAGCCGGTCAGATGGGAATACCTGGATGTGCCGGAAAGAAAGGCGCTTCACGACACTTATGCCGGTCTGCTGGGCTTCCGCAATGCTCATCCTGAGTTCTTCCAGGCAGGTGCCTCCTTCGAGTGGAAGGTGGGGTCCAATTCCTGGCCGATCCGTACCATCCATGCATCGGCCGGTGCCGACACTTTCATGGTGATCGGCAACTTCGGCGACAAGGCGACAGACGTGGAGCTCAATTTCTCCGACGGCAAGACTTGGAAAGATTACTTCGCCGGTAAAAATACCTATCAGGGAGCAAAACAGAGGATTGCGCTCCAGCCGGGAGAATTCAAATTGCTGGTTAATTTCTAGAAAAACACAGATATGAAAAAGATAATTTGGTTGCTCGTCCTTTTGGCGACTGTCTTCACTTCCTGTTCTACGGCTCCGGAGGAGAGGAGCTGGCAGAATTCCGTCATCTACGAGATGAACGTGCGGCAATATACGCCGGAGGGGACATTTGCGGCAGCGGAAAAGGAGCTGCCTCGTCTGGAGAAGCTCGGTGTGGACATTCTCTGGCTCATGCCGATCTATCCGATCGGGGTCAAGGAAAGAAAGGGGACACTGGGTTCCTATTATGCCATTTCCGATTATTGTGCCGTCAATCCTGAGTTCGGCACCTTGGAAGATTTTGATCATTTCCTCGCTGAAGCGCATGACAGGGGATTCAAGGTCATTCTGGACTGGGTGGCGAACCACACTTCACCGGATGCCCGTTGGATTAATGAATGTCCTGCCGACTGGTACGAGCGCGACGAGGAAGGCAATACGATTGTCCAATACGATTGGACCGACATCGCCGCTTTGAATTATGAGAACAAGGCGGTCTGGAAAGCCCAGCAGGAAGCCATGCATTTCTGGCTCAAAAGGGGTGTGGACGGTTTCCGTTGCGACATGGCCTGCGAGGTGCCTTTCGAGTTCTGGAAAGAGACCATTGAAGGGCTGCGTCAGGAAAATCCGCAGCTCTACATGCTGGCAGAAGGGGAGAACCCGAGTCTGCATCAGATTTCCGGTTTCAACACTTCCTATGCTTGGGAACTGCATCATCTGATGAATGACATTGCACAGGGAAAGAAGACCGTGGAGGATCTGGTGGGCTATCTGGAGAAAGATGCCCAAGCCACTCCTGCAGAGGCTTCCCGACTCATGTTCACTTCCAACCACGATGAGAATTCCTGGGCCGGAACAGAGTTTGAAAGGATGGGCGAGGCCGTCAAGGCGATGGCTGTCCTCACTTTCACTTTGCCGTCTTCCCAGCCGCTTATCTATACGGGACAGGAGATGGGATGGAACCATCGTTTCCAGTTCTTTGAGAAGGACCCGATCCCTGCCTGGAAGGAGAATGGATACACGACCTTCTATCAGGGCCTGATCGATTTCCGTCACAGCAACCCTGCTTTGGCATCCGGTCTGGAAGGAGGTTCTTTCAAGCTGCTTTCCACCGAAGGGAACACGATTTCCTTTACCAGAACGCTGCCGGACAACCAGGTCAAGGTGACCGTACAGCTGGAGGCTCCATGGAAATACAGTCTGGAGGTTTTGAAATAATATTGATCCTAAATAAATAAAATATATATCATTATGTTCAAACAGATTTGTCTTACGCTATCGGTTCTTGCACTGGTTTCCTGTGCAGGCCAACCTGCTTTTGACGCTGCTTCGGTAGCGGATGCGACGTCTGCGCAGATCAGTCATGTGGAACCTTTGTCATGGTGGACCGGAATGAAACTCCCTCTCCAGCTGATGATTCATGGAGAAGGCATTTCCGAGTATGAACTCCATCTGGAAGGGGCAAAAGGTGTCTCCATCTCCCAGATCCATCAGGCAGACAATCCTAATTTCATATTTGCTGACATCGAGATCCGTCCCGATGCAGAGCCAGGAACCTGCTATCTCGTCTTCACCAAGGGCGAGAAGCAGTTCAAGTACGCTTATCAGATTGAAGAGCGCCGTGAACATTCTGCGGAGCGGAAAAGTTTCTCGACAGCGGACATGATTTATCTGATCATGCCGGACCGTTTTGCCAATGGTGACCCTTCCAATGACAATACATCCGATACCGACGACAAGGCAGACCGTGACGCTTTCTTCGGAAGACATGGTGGCGACATCCAAGGGATCATGGATCATCTGGATTACATTTCAGAATTGGGAGCGACAGCCATCTGGTGCACTCCAATGCTGGAGGACAATGCTCCGGAAGGCTCTTATCATGGTTATGCGGCTTCTGACTATTATCGTATCGACCCGCGTTTCGGAGACAATGCCTTGTACCGCACTTTTGTGGACAAGGCTCATGAAAAAGGGCTGAAAGTTCTCATGGATATTGTCACTAATCATTGTGGTACGGAACATTGGTGGATGAATGATCTTCCTTTTGAAGATTGGATCCATCAGTTCCCGGAATACACGGGAACCAATGTCTGCTTCTCCACCAATATGGACATCAACGCTTCCAAGAAAGACCTCTACTATCAGGAGAGCGGCTGGTTTGTCCCTTCCATGCCGGACATGAACCTGGACAATCCTTATACTCTCCAATATTTCAAGCAGTGGGCTATCTGGTGGATTGAATATGCTGATCTGGATGGTTTCAGAGTAGATACCTATCCTTACAATGAGAAGGAACCGATGTCCGAATGGTGCGCCGCCGTCACTCGGGAGTATCCTCATTTCAATATTATGGGAGAGTGTTGGACCAGTTCCATTCCGCAGCTGGCATATTGGCAGAAGGACAATCCGAATAAAGATGGCTTCAACTCGAATCTTCCGTCTATCATGGATTTTCCATTGCAAGATGCAATTCGTACTGCTTTGACGGAGAATCAACCGGATTGGGGACAAGGCATGACACGCGTTTACGATGTCCTGTCCCATGATTTCTGCTATCAGGATCTTTCAAAAATGTTGATTTTTATCGGCAATCATGACACCGACCGCATCGGTGATGTCGTCAAGAAAGATCCTGACCGTCTCAAACTTGCGATGACATTGATGGCGACACTTCGTGGTTTTCCGCAAATCTTTGCCGGAGACGAGCAGATGATGGTGTCCAAAAATCGTTCAGAGGGTCATGGCGGTCTCCGTGTCGATTTCCCTGGTGGCTGGGAAGGGGATGAATTTGACCAGTTCACCCAAGCAGGCCGATTGGCGGCAGATCAGAATACAGATGGAATGAAAATGCAAGCAGGGCAGGCAGAAGACTTGTTCCAGTATGTAAGCACGCTTTTCCAGTGGAGAAAGAACAAGGAGGTCATCCACAATGGAAAGACTCTGCATTTTTTGTCCAGAGACAATACCTACGGCTTTTTCCGTTATAATGATACCGATACCGTTTTTGTCTATATCAACAATTCTCTTGAAGACAAGAAAGTGCCATGGTCCTATTATTCAGAAATGTCCGAGAATTTGGGAGAAGGCAGAAACGTGCTGACGGGCAAGAAAATGAGCCTTTCCGATGAAACGGTTGTGGAACCCAAACAGGCTCTTGTGGTTGAATTTTAAATTTCTTTCAGTACATTAGTACATCTAAGTTACAATTAATTGCAATGAATAAATTTTTATCATTTTTCGCCGCTGTATCCATGCTGGCTTCCTGCACTGTCTCTGGGCCAGAAAAAGTACCTGAAGTAGTAGCCAGCATGACTTCACCAGATGGAAACTTGGAAATGAGTTTCATGATGGAGCCGGATGGCGCTCCCAAGTATTCCTTAAACTATGAAGGTCGTCCTGTCATTTTGCCTTCAGGTTTGGGTTTCGAATTGCGAGGAACTCTCAAGGCAGAAGAACTGGTCTATACAGGAACTGGAATTGAGAAGCAAGATCATAAGCCGCTCCTTCCTTTCAATCTGGGCTTTGATGTCATCGGTGTGGAAAGAGACAGTCTGGATGAGACCTGGAACCCGGTATGGGGTGAAGAAGAAGAGATCCGCAACCACTACAGCGAATTGCTGGTTCACCTCAAGCATACTGAGACCGAGCGCCTCATGGACATCCGTTTCCGCCTGTTCGACGACGGACTGGGATTCCGCTACGAATTCCCGTATCAGGACAAATGGAGCTATTTCGTCATCAAGGAGGAACTGACCGAGTTTGCCATGGCAGGTGACCATCATGCCTGGTGGATTCCGGGTGACTACGATACACAGGAATATGAATATACCGAATCTCGTCTGAGCGAAATGAAGGATAGGATGAGGAATGCCATTTGCGGCAATTCTTCCCAGACCCCGTTCTCTTGTACGGGTGTTCAGACATCCCTTCAGATGAAGACAGACGATGGCCTGTACATCAATCTGCACGAAGCGGAACTTGTCGACTATGCCTGCATGCATTTGGAACTGGATCCGGAGACTTTGACATTTGTTTCGCATTTGACTCCTGATGCCCAAGGATGGAAGGGCAATTTGCAGACACCTTGCAAGTCTCCTTGGAGAACCATCCAGGTGACAGATGATGCCAGAAAACAATTGGCCTCTCGTCTTGTCCTCAATTTGAATGAGCCGTGTGCCTATGAAGATGTGAGTTGGATCAAACCGGTGAAATACATGGGTGTCTGGTGGGAAATGATTTCGGGGAAAGGCTCCTGGTCTTATACCGATGATTTCTCTTCTGTCAAATTGGGTCAGACCGACTATGCTTCCAGCAAACCGAATGGAAGACATTCTGCCAACAATCAAAATGTCTGCCGTTATATTGACTTTGCGGCAAAACATGGTTTCGACCAGGTGCTCGTAGAAGGTTGGAACATCGGTTGGGAAGACTGGGCCAACTGCAACAAGGACTATGTCTTTGATTTCCTCACTCCTTATCCGGATTTTGACATCAAGGCATTGAATGAGTATGCTCATTCCAAGGGAATCAGACTGCTCATGCACCATGAAAGCTCTTCATCTGTACGTAATTACGAGCGTCACATGGAGAAGGCTTACGACTTCATGGACAAGTATGGCTACAATGCGGTGAAGAGCGGTTATGTGGGAGATATTCTGCCACTGGGCTTCTATCACTACAGCCAGTACATGATTAACCATTATCTCTATGCGGTCAAAGAGGCTGCCAAGCACCATATCATGGTCAATGCCCATGAAGCGGTCCGTCCGACAGGTCTGTGCCGTACCTATCCAAACTTGATTGGAAATGAAAGTGCCAGAGGCACAGAATATCAAGCTTTTGGTGGCACTCAGCCAAGACATGTCACCATCCTTCCTTTCACCCGTCTGAACGGAGGGCCGATGGATTTCACTCCAGGTATCTTTGAAATGGATTTGGACAAGGTGACAGGAGGAAAGAACAAGTCCAAGGTACTGGCGACCATTGCCAATCAGCTGGCTCTGTATGTGACCATGTATTCACCTCTCCAGATGGCTGCGGATTTCCCGGAGCATTACGAGAAGTTCATGGACGCTTTCCAGTTCATCAAGGAAGTGGGCATCGATTGGAAGCAAAGCAAATATCTGCTGGCAGAACCGGGTGATTATCTGGTGATCGCACGTCAGGAGAAGGGAACCGGCAAATGGTTCATGGGGGGGGTGACCGACGAGAATGCAAGAACTTTGGATGTGGCACTGGATTTCCTCAATCCGGACAAGAAATACGAGGCAACGATCTATGCTGATGCGGAGGATGCCGATTATGAGACCAATCCGCAGGCGTACAAGATCTATAAAGAGAAGGTGGACAGCCACAGTGTCTTGAAGATGAAGATGGCTCGTGGTGGCGGTTTCGCCGTTTCTTTCAAGGAAATGTAATAATCAAGGGATCCGGATTCCGGACTCCTTTCAATTGAAATGTGATATGAAACTTTTGGTCAGTTTGAAATACCACACGCAGTGGGGCGAACAGCTCGTCTTCTGCTGTGGAAAGAAAAGACAGCAACTCGAATATGCTGGAGAGGATCTCTGGACCGGTCAGATCAACGCTGTCCAGATTGAAAAGACTCCCAGCTATCATTATGAGATAGAGAAGGAGGGGAAGGTGCTCCGTACAGAGTGGAAGGAACATCTTTTCCTGGTGGGAAAGGAGGTCAAGACGCTTCGGATCATCGATCGTTGGAATGATATTCCTGAAGATCAGCCTTTGTTCACTTCGGTGTTCACGGAGAGTATCTTCGGGCGTAAGTCCAGCCACATGGACATTTCCCGTAAGGGGGGAGAGAAGGGGATGGTCGCTGTCCGGTTTGCGGCAGTCCGTCCCGATGAGAGTCTGGCCATTGTGGGGGAAGGTGATGAATTGGGCAATTGGGTCACTCCGGTCGTGCTGGATGACAGTCAGTTCCCGATCTGGAAGGGCTATCTTCCGGTCGGTTCTGGGCGTGCCTACAAATATGTGCTGGTGGACCGGGAGTCCAATCGCATTCAGGATTGGGAAATGGGGGAGAACCGTTTCTGGCAGGAAAGTCCTGTCAAAGGCGAGATGCTTGTCCGTCACGATGCCGCTCCTCAGTTTGATACTTTGTCCTGGCACGGGGCCGGTACCGCTATTCCGGTGTTTTCGTTGCGGACGGAGCAGAGTTTCGGAATCGGTGAGTTCAATGATTTGAAGCTGTTTGTGGATTGGGCGGTCAAGACGGGCCAGCGCATCATCCAGCTGCTGCCGATCAATGATACTACCATGACCCGTACTTGGGAGGACAGCTATCCGTACAATGCCAATTCCACTTTCGCCCTGCATCCTCAGTTCATTTCTCTGCCGCAGGCCGGTCTGAAGGAGGACGCCGCTTATCTTGAGAAGAAGAAGGCGCTCAACACGCTGCCTCAGGTGGATTACGAGCAGGTGAATGATCTGAAGCTGAGCTATCTCCATCAGATTTACCGCAAGAGGGGCAAGAGAGTGTCTGCGTCGGCCACTTATCAGAATTGGCTGGAAGAGAACCGCAACTGGCTGCTGCCTTATGCGATGTTCTGCTGCCTGAGGGATGCGGAAGGGACGGTCCAGTTCTCCCGGTGGAAGAGATATGCCAAATTCTCCCAGAAGAAGCTGGAGAGCTATGTGGCGGAGCATCCGGAGGAGATCGGTTTCTGGTGTTTTGTCCAGTACGAGCTGCATGTGCAGTTGTCCGATGTCTGCGCTTATGCGCACAGCAAGGGGATTGTCCTGAAGGGCGATCTGCCGATTGGTATCAGCCGGACTTCTGTGGATGCGTGGATCCATCCTTCTTTGTTCCACATGAACGCCCAGGCTGGTGCACCACCTGATGCTTTCGCTGCCGACGGACAGAATTGGGGTTTCCCGACCTATGATTGGGAGGAAATGTCCAAGGACGGTTTCGCCTGGTGGAAAGAGAGATTGGACAAGATGTCCCAGTATTTCGATGCTTTCCGCATCGACCACATTCTGGGCTTCTTCCGTATATGGGAGATTCCTGCCGGTGTCCAGTCCGGTCTGCTGGGGCATTTCAATCCTGCGCTGCCTTATTCCAAAGAGGAGTTGCAGGCTCGTGGCTTTGATATGGACAATGATTATTTTGTCCGTTTCGAGAACCCGGGCAGAAAAGCGCACCGGAACGAATCCAAAGAGGTGCTTTTTCTGGAGGATCCGAACAAGTTCGGTTATTTCCATCCAAGAATCGCCGCACAGAATACAGAGGTCTATCGTAATTTGCCTGACTGGCAGAAAGACCGGTTCAACCGGCTCTATGACGACTTCTTCTATCATCGTCACAATGAGTTCTGGAAACAGTCGGCTTTGAAGAAACTGCCGGCCCTCCTGTCTTCCACCAAGATGCTTGCCTGTGGAGAGGATTTGGGCATGATTCCGGCTTCTGTTCCGGAAGTGATGAAACAGCTCCGGATCCTGTCATTGGAGATCCAGAGGATGCCGAAATCTGTCACAGAGATTTTCGGCAATCCTGCCACTTGCCCGTATCATTGTGTTTGTACGACTTCCACTCATGACATGAATCCGATTCGTGCCTGGTGGAAAGAAGACCGCCATCTGACGGAACGTTTCTGGCATGAATATCTGGGAGAGTGGAGCGGAGCACCGGAAGACTGCACACCTGAAATCTGCGCAAGAATTGTGGAAGGCCATCTGGTTTCTCCTGCCATGTTCGTCATCTTGCCGCTTCAGGACTGGCTGTCCATTGATGGCGAATTGAGATTTCCGGACCCGGATAAGGAGAGAATCAACATTCCGGCCATTCCGAGACATTACTGGCGTTACAGAATGCATCTGACCGTCGAGAACCTGCTGGCTCAGGATGAGTTCAACGACCGTCTACGGGAGATGATTCTGCGTAGTGGTAGGGAATAGGCACATCGCCGATTTCAAAGTAAAAAGCCGGAACCGTTTTGAAGCGGTCCCGGCTTTTTAGGTTGTTGGGGAGCGGATCAGACCTTCTGATGCTGGTGACTGCCCGTTTTCAGCGGCACGATGACCTCGTGCATCTTATCGTCGTGGATGATCTGGATCGGTTTCCCGACCAGGTTCTGGTATTGGATGTCGATGTATTTCAAGCCCAGCTTGTTGGAACGGACACTGTCGGAGAACTTCGGGCGCAGGTTATTGCTGACACTGATGTGGTCCTCGTCCGCTTCAATCCGGATGACAAGCGGCTCCTTCTCATTCACGACATTGTGCTTGATGGCATTTTCAATCAGCAGCTGGAGCGTCCCGGGAACGACCAGTTTGCTGTAGGCCTCCTCCGGCAAGTTGTTCTCGACCCGGAATCCATCTTCAAATCTCACTTTGAGCAGGTCGATGTACATGTTGGCGAAAGTCATTTCGTCCCGAAGTTCCACCATCACTTCCTCCTCGTTCTTAAGCATATAGCGGTAGATACCTGCCAGTTTATGTATATAGAGACTGGCTTGTTCTGTCTTTTTTTCCACTACCAGGCAATCCAGGATGTTGAGTGAATTGAAGAGAAAATGCGGATCGACCTGTTGCTTCAGAATCATGTAGCGGTACCGGGCCTGATTGGCTTTTTCTCGTTCTTCGTACATGGCTGTCCGGTAAGAGATGACATTGCAGATCATGTAGATGACTGCAAATGCGGCGAGTTCTATTACCGATGCAATGAAAAGCATTTGTTCGTAATAGGTCGTGTTGATGACTTCCAGATTGAAATGTCTTCCAAGACAGGCGAGAAAGGCCGAAATGAGAGTGGTGATGAAGATGAACAGGATGGAACTGAGAATCTTCGTCAGGCGATTTTGGATGCGGACAGCGCCATTTTCAATCTGATTGATGAAGATGATGTTGGTGCAGATGGTAATCAGAATCACCATCGGATTGCTGAAATAGTCAGAAAGAATCGCTTCCGGAGTCATTCCATCATAAAGGGAAGATTGGAAGATAAGTGTGTAGAAGATACGGATGACCAATAACAACAGGACAATGGCAATGAAACTCTGTATGTTGGGAAATGTTTGTTTCTTGACTTCTTCTTGTGGTTGTTTTATAGTGTATTTTGCAAAAATAAAGATGCTCCAGCCCATCAGTTCTGTTGTCAGAAAGGTAGAGATGGCTCGGGACAAGGCAGAATTCATCACAAGTTTGGAAACGAGCTCCGCACCAAATGTTCCCAACAGATAACCGATGATATTGACCAGAATGATGCTGGCCGAGGTGAATTCCACGTTTGCATGAAGGCGTGCGCAGATGATGACAGTCAATATGATGGTCAGCAAAGTCAGGATCAGCTGGTCGCTTACTGTATTGTAGGCACAGAGAAATGCCACCAGTGCATGCAGCAAGGCGAAAAAATGAATGATGTAGCTGGTCTGGATGTTTCTCATTGTCTGGAAAAATTTGAAATCTGAATAGGCGAATATACTATTAACTTTTCGAAGAAATTGATATTTAATATACTATATTTGAAAAATTCTTTGAAATGTTAAACTTGAACTAATGGCAAATCCGTTTAAAGATACATTGACCCTCCAGGATGCAATTGACCTTTCAGGAAAGCGCGTATTCAATGTGATGATCAAGCCTGCCGGCTCTTTGTGCAATCTGGACTGCAAATACTGTTACTACTTGGACAAGGCGGAAATCTACAATGGCAAGGAACCGCGCATGACGGTCGAAATGCTCGAACAGTTTGTCAAAACCTACATAGAAGCCAACCAGGCACCGTTTGTCACGTTCAACTGGCATGGCGGAGAACCGCTGGTCCTGGGACTGGACTTCTACCGAAAGGCGGTGGAGTTCCAGCAGAAATATTGCGGAGACAAGGTGATCCAAAACACTTTGCAGACCAACGGAACCCTTCTCACTCCCGAAATCGCGCAGTTCTTTGCCGACAATGACTTTCTCATCGGTGTCTCTATAGACGGTCCTCAGGACATTCACGACAAGTTCCGCAAGGACAAAGGCGGCGGACCCACTTTCGGCAAGGTGATGCGGGGCATCAATCTGCTCTGCACCTATGGTGTGGAATACAATACCATGACTACAGTCAATCACGAAAGCGAAGGCAGGGGACTGGAAGTGTACCAGTTCCTCAAACAGTTGGGTACCCACTATATGCAGTTCATGCCGGTCGTGGAACACGTGAAATACCCTCTGGACAAGAATGGCAAAATCATGAAGAAGGCACGTCCTTTCATCGTGGATCCCGACACTCCGGGAGCGGTGCTTTCACCCTGGTCCATCAATTCTCTGGCTTTCGGCAAGTTCATGTGCGACATCTTCGACTACTGGGTCTGCAACGATGTCGGCAACTATTTTGTCAATCTGTTCGACTGTACCTTGGCCAACTACTGTCACGTGCAGCCGGGTACCTGTGCCTATGCCGAGACGTGTGGCGGCAACAGTGTGGTGGAACACAATGGCGACTTGTACAGCTGCGACCATTTCGTCTATCCGAAATACAAGGTAGGCAACATTTTCGAGACGTCAATCGGAGAGCTGATGAACACTGCGCAGCAGGCCAAGTTCGGCATCGACAAGCGAAACGGCCTCCCGACCAAATGCATCCGCTGCAAATTTTTCTTCGCCTGTCACGGAGAATGCCCGAAACACCGCTTCAACAAGACCGAAAACGGTGAAACCGGATTGAGTGCCTTGTGTGAAGGCTATTACAAGTTCTATTCTCATGTGGATCCTTACATGGAGAAGATGAAAGAACTGTTGGATCTCAAGACAGCTCCGGCAGCCATCATGCCATGGGCCCGTCTTAAAAGCAAGTAGTTCCCAGAGAAGCCGAATTGAATTTTGAAATTAAGGAAAAAGTATGAATACAAGGAAATATCCGATCGTTCTTCTCGTATCATCGTTATGTCTGTCATTGTCTTCCTGTGTCAACGGGGACTATAATCTCAACAAACTCGATACGACAATCACCATCGGTGGACAGAATCTGACCATTCCGATCGGTGAGACCGAGAACATAACATTCAGAGAACTGCTTTCTTCCGTGGATCAGAACAAAGTCCAGAAATTGGAAGATGGCACCTATGCTTTCAAGATGAATGATATATTTGACCTTTCGCAGGATATTCCTGACTTGTCCAGGATGTTTGAGATGAAAGATATCCAGGTCTCCCGGAAGATAACCCATACGATTGGAAAGACAGCCTCCGTTGCCGGAATCCGTCCGTCGGCCAGCGGCAATATCACCATCCGTCACGACCATAAAGTGGATTTCACCATTTTGCCCGCAGCAGACATTCCGCCGGAGCTGGTCTGCGCCAAAAGGGTGCTGCTGAACAATGTCAAGGCAGAATTCGCACTGTCTTTCACCGGACTGCCTGATTTCGGGAAAAATGCCTTGGCGGAAGTGGACCTCAGCATCGACCTGCCGGAGGAGGTCATTCCAGCAGAGGACCCGAGACTGGAAGGGAAGTCCCTGCATGTGAGAGGACCTCTCGTCAACAATGCGCTGGCCATCGATCCGTTGGTGATCCGGGGCTTTGATTTCTCCCGCATCGACCTGCAGGCGGGCAAAGACATTCAGACCAGCTTCTATTACCATTGTCAGATCCTGGTCCGTCAGCCCGATGTCCCTACCGCCAACCTGGTCGGCAGACAATTCCAGATCAACGAGAGCATGCGGGTCATCAACATCAAATTGTCCAAGATCGATGGCAAGGTGGATTATGTCGTGGAGCCGGTCGTCCAGAACATTGTGCTGGACCAGGTACCGGAATTCATGAAGGAAGACGGCTTTGTGCTCGACTTCACTCGTCCTTATTTGAGAATCAACGCCATCACCAACATCGGAGTGCCTGCGGCCGGCGACCTCAAGCTGGTGCCAATCTATAACGGAATCAAAGATCCGTCCAGAACGGTGGTGCTGAGCAATGTGGAATTTCCTTATACCAACGACATCAACCGTCCGGCAGAAGCCCATTTCCATATTGCGGGCGACCGTGAAAGCTGTCCTGCCGACTACCACTTCATCCAGAGCGACCTCAGAAGCCTGTTCAAGAAGATTCCGGAAAGGGTGGAACTGGTCTTTGAAATCCGCACTCTGTCCCAGAAAGACGCACTCATCGAGCCGGATGCCCGATATGAACTCAATGTCGATTACGATTTCGTCGTGCCGCTCGAATTTGGTGAAGAGCTGAACATGCAGGTATCCGACACCGTCTCCAACCTGCCAGCCATCGTGACCGATATCCTCGAGACCGGACCGCTCAAACTCAAAGGCGAGATCTCCAACTCCCTTCCGCTCCAGATGGACATGGAACTTCAGTTGCTTGCGGACGACCAAACCGTGATTCCGCTCTCGCAGCCGGCCACCCAACTCATCGCAGCCTGTGGCACCGACGGTTCCGTAACCCTGAGTCCGCTCGACCTCACCCTGACAGTCGATGAGGGAACCGACCTGAGCCGCCTCACCAGCTTCCGCCTGACCTTCACCGTGACCTCCGGAAAGGCTGCCGGTATCCCCGTTACGGGAAATGCTTATGTGAAAGCGGTCATCCGCCTCAATGCTCCGGAGGGCATTACGATGGATTGGAGCGATCTGACTTCCGGCAATGGCTCCGGGAACAATCCGAACACGGGCAATGATCCCAGCTACAACTGATGTGAAATTTAACTGAAACGAATCATGAAAAAAATATACCTGTTGATCTTCCTGCTTCTGTTGCCATTGGGGATGACGGCGCAGTCACTTCGAGGCAGCTATTTCATGGAAAATTCCTTGATGAGGCACAAGCTGAATCCGGCTTTCACCCCAAGCGTGGGCTATTTCTCGATGCCGGCGCTGGGCAACCTCGGTCTGGGCGTCCAGAGTAATGTCGGTACTTCCAACTTCCTGTTTCCGAAAGAAGGGACCCTCTATACCTATCTCAATGAGAAGGTCAGCTTTGAAGAATTCGACTCGAAGCTGCCACGTCACCCTTACCTCAATCTGGACGTCGATATAGACGTGCTCGACTTCGGTTTCCAGGTAGGAAAACATTCCTATATGAATTTCCAGGTGGGCATGAACGTGGACTGCCAGGTCCAGTTGGCAAGAGAACTCTTCACCTTCGCCAAATTGGGTATGGGAGACACCGGCAGCGAATACCGCCTCAAAGATTTCAACATCTATCAGAACAGCAACCTGTATGCCGCCCTCGGCTACAACTATGATTTCTCCCACTTGGTTCCCGGCCTTCGGGCAGGTCTTCGCGGCAGATTCCTGGTCGGTGCGGACCATGTGGCCATGAAGATGCAGGAAAGCCGCATTTCAATGAGCCAGGACGAGTGGAGGGCCCAGACAGACGCTACCGCAAATGTCGCTTCCACCTTCCTCAAACTGGATGCCTCCAACGGCGTGGACAACATGCAGGTCATGACTGATTTCAGCAAGATCGCTCCGGCCGGATACGGCTTCTCGGCAGATCTGGGTATTGAATACCGTCTGGAAGTGGGCAGTGTCGTGGACGGCCTGGCTTTTTCCATCGCCGCCCTGGATCTGGGTGCAATCTGGTACGATGTCAAGAACGTACAGACTTTCCGTTCAGCAGGGGAGGCCGCTTTCAGTGGATTTGACGGCATCACCCTGGACAATTATGATTTCGATGCCAAGATGCAGGAAATCACGGACCAGTTCATGGACCTGGCCAATCTGGAAGAGGTGCCGACAGAAGAGAAGCTCGTCGTTTCCGCACAGCCGAAACTGCTTGTGGGCGTGGAAATGCCGTTCGTTCATGATATGATGAGCGTGGGCGTACTCTATTCCAACAAGTTCGCCTTCTCCCGGAACATCCAGGAACTGACCTTGTCCTACAATCTGACTCCGACCAACTGGTTCAACTTCGGCCTGAACTATTCCATGCTGAATACGACCCGGTCCTTCGGCTGGCTGATCGAATTCATCGCCCGCAACGGCGTGAACTTCTTCCTCGGCAGCGACTACACCTTCCTGGAATTCACTCCACAGTTCCTGCCGGTCAACCAGTTCTGTCTGAATGCGCGATTGGGCCTATCCTTCACATTTGGCGGAAAAAAGGACAGATAGTATTGTTCTTTTCCGGAATATGATTACATTTGTTCTCAATGAAACCACAGGATATGTTCAATTTCACCTTAAATAATGGTTGGTGGCGACTCTTGCAATTCAAAAAATCGTAAGAGGTGCAGACCTGTGCAGAAATATCAGCAAACAAACATAATAACAAGATATGAAGGCCTTCCGTTCTTACGGCAGGTCTTTTTTTGTGTCCGGTCGGACACGGGAACCCAAACAGAATAAGGAGAAACATTATGAAAACAACTTTCAACATCGACGAGAATGGGTATTATGGAGAATTTGGCGGCGCTTTCGTTCCAAAGGAACTGGCGGGGCGCATTGAAGAATTGAAGAACAGCTATGCGGATATCATCGGCAGCGAAGAGTTCCAGCTGGAGTACCGTCAATATCTGCAAGAATTTGTCGGCAGGCCGACTCCATTGTATTTTGCCAGAAGGTTGAGTGAACAATATCATTGCAAAGTCTATCTCAAACGGGAAGACCTGAACCATACAGGAGCCCACAAGATCAACAATGCCATCGGACAGGTGCTCCTGGCCCGCAAGATGGGCAAGACCCGTATCATCGCGGAGACCGGTGCCGGTCAGCACGGGGTTGCCGCCGCCACGGTCTGCGCCCTCATGGACATGCCTTGTACCGTCTACATGGGACAGACCGATATCGAGCGTCAGAACAGCAATGTCCAGCGCATCAAAATGCTGGGGGCAACCGTCCATCCGGTCACATCCGGAACCGGCACCTTGAATGATGCAGTCAATGAGGCGCTGGCAGAATGGGTTTCTTCTCCAGACCAGACCTATTACCTGATGGGTTCTGCCGTAGGGCCACATCCTTATCCTGACCTGGTCGCCCGTCTCCAGTCTGTCATCAGTGAAGAGATCCAGAAGCAGCTCTTCCAGCGCGAAGGCCGGATTTTCCCGGATTACCTGATTGCCTGCATCGGAGGCGGCAGCAACGCTTCCGGTACCTTCTATCACTATCTGGACGATGAAAAAGTGCATCTTGTACTGGCAGAAGCAGGCGGGAAGGGAATTGCCAGCGGAGAAAACGCCGCCACACTCTCCATTGGCCGTCCGGGACTGCTGCACGGGTTCAAGACCCTGGTGCTCAAAGACGAGCAGGGCCAGGTGAAAGAGGCCTATTCCATTTCCGCAGGACTGGACTATCCAGGCATCGGTCCCATGTTTGCCAATCTGGCGACCAAAGGCAGGGCGACGGTCATTCCGGTAGAGGACGAAGAGGCGCTGGAAGCCGCTTTTGAACTGTCCCAGCTCGAAGGAATAATCCCGGCGCTGGAGTCTTCCCATGCGATTGCCGTTCTGAAGAAGATGAACTTCCGTCAGGAGGATGTGGTTGTCGTCACCGTATCTGGAAGAGGGGACAAGGACCTTCCGAACTATATTTCTTGTCTCTTCTCGGATAAGTCCTTTTAAAAATTGCCTGTTAGAGATAATTGGCGTATCTTTAACACATTATTATAATGACCTGAAGGAGCGTTTCTTTCAAGTTCTGAACTAAAGCAACATGATTACATTCATCATCTGTATCCTGCTGTTGATTGCAGGATATTTCGTTTATGGAAAAGTCGTGGACAAGTTCTTCGGCTCCGACCCCGAGAGGGTCACTCCAGCCATTTCCAAGAAAGATGGAGTAGATTTCACCCCAATGCCTACCTGGAAAGTATTCATCATCCAATTTCTCAATATCGCCGGCCTCGGACCTGTCTTCGGTGCCATTTTGGGTGCCGCCTACGGCCCGGCCGCCTATCTCTGGATCGTCATCGGCTGTATCCTCATGGGAGGCGTACACGACTATTTCTCCGGCATGATGTCTGTCCGCAATGGCGGCTCAAATATGCCAGATATTGCGGGAAGATATATGGGAAAAGGCATGAAAGGCGTCATGAACTTTGTCGTGGCCTTCGTTCTGCTGTCCGTAGGAGTCTCCTTCGTGACCGGCCCGGCCGACCTGATTGCCTCCATGACCGGCATCAGCAAAGAAATCTGGCTCTACGTCATCTTCGGCTACTATATCCTCGCCACCATGCTGCCGATTGACAAAATTATCGGCAACATCTATCCCATCTTGGGAGGCATCCTTCTCTTCATGGCCGTCGGTGTGGGAGGAGCGATGATTGCAGGTCATCTCAACGGCACACTGGTCATGCAGGAACTGACTCTGGACAGTCTGAAGAATTTCCATGCCGATCCGGAGAACAATCTTCTCATTCCAATGTTGTTCATCGTGATTTCCTGCGGCGCTATCTCCGGTTTCCATTCCACCCAATCTCCGCTGATGTCCAGGTGTCTCAAATCTGAAAAACATGGACGTTCCATCTTTTACGGTTCCATGATTGCTGAGGGCATCGTCGCTATGATCTGGGCCACTGCCGCCATCACTTATTTCGGAGGTCCGGAAGGGCTCAACAAGGCCGCTACAGACGGAATCCTGATCAACGGTACCCTCACCAAAGTCACCCCGGCCATTGCGGTCAATCTGATCTGCAACAGCTGGCTTGGAAAACTCGGTGGTATCATCGCTGTCATCGGAGTCGTGATCTGTCCGATCACTTCAGGAGACACTGCTTTCAGAAGTCTCCGGCTCACTGTCGCTGATTTCTTCAAGAAAGACCAAAAACCAATCGGCCAGCGACTTCTCCTCTGTCTGCCTATCTTCGTCATCGCCTTCTTCTGCTGCAAGATGGATTTTTCCACCATCTGGAAATATTTCGGAATCGGCAACCAGACCTTGGCGTGCCTGGTTCTGTGGACCGCAACAGCCTATCTGATCCGAAACGGGAAAAAGCATTGGATGTGCTCCATTCCGGCAACCATCCTGACCTTCATCTGTGTCAGCTACTTTGTGGTGGCTCCGGTCATCAATGGTGGCTTGCATCTGAACACCACCGTCGGCTATATCATCGGCATTCTTGCCGCCATTGCCGCTTTTGTCTTCGCCATCATGAAAGGAAGGAAGACTGATACCGTCCCAACGGAGAAAATCTGATTTTCCGGGAACTCTTGCAGGAAAATGCTGTCTCCGCATAAAGAATAGAAGGACCGGATTTCCGGTCCTTTTTTCTCCTGTTTCTGAAAATTCCAGAGTGCGGAATGCGAAGAAGTTATATAAAGTTTCCATCTTTGCGCCCAGTTAGAAATCAAGGTCAGTAGTAAATGATGATCAGACAGTTAGTAATTCTTTTCGGATGCCTGGCTGTAGGAGAACTTGTAGTATATCTCACAGGAATCCACCTTCCATCCAGTATCATCGGTATGCTTGTGCTTGCATTGCTCTTGGAGGCAGGAATCGGTCTCATGCTCTATTTTGACATCATCAAAGCAGAATTTTAGCCCATTCTCATCACTACAGTCATCAGTACTGTTGTCGTTTTCATCGTAACAGGTTGGGTTTATCAAATTGCAAGAAAAAATGGATTTCATAGAAAACAATTTCTTCCTGATCGCACTGACCTTTGAGGTATTCCATATAGCAAGAAGATTGCAGGACAAAACCAGATGGACTATTTTGAATCCTATTCTGGTCACCATCTTTTTTTTTGATTTCCTTCCTTAAACTGACAGGCATTGAATTTGAAATCTACCGTAAATCAGGAGATATGATTGATTTTTGGCTGAAATCTTCCATCGTAGCATTGGGAGTTCCCCTGTACAAGCAGTTGAGTGTCATAAAGAAACAAGTGCTTCCCATCGTAGTTTCGCAGTTTGCGGGCTGTTTTGCTGGTGGGTGTAGTGACTGTTACATTGATTTCAAAGTCACTGGGAGCCAGCAATGAAATCATTTGGTCTCTGGCACCGAAATCAGTGACAACTCCAATTGCAATGGAAGTCTCTGAAGCAGTAGGGGGGATTCCGGCATTGACTGCAGCCGTCGTCATCTGTGTCGGTCTGTTCGGAGCCATCTTCGGTTTCTCCATCCTGAACATGACAAAAGTGAAGAATCCAATCGCACAAGGTTTATCCATGGGTACAGTCGGTACTGCCAGGGCGATGGAAATCAGCAACCGCTATGTCGCTTATGCCAGCCTGGGACTTGTCATCAATGGAATCTTCACTGCCTTGTTCACTCTGTCCATCTTGCACCTTTTAGGTGCTGTCTGAAAGAAAAGCGTCTGTAACTTAAATGTTATAGACGCTGATTGATATGATTTTAAATATTCAATTTCGAAAAAATCACTTTTTCCCATTTGTCTGGAAGATCATGATGCCCGACTTGATTGAATTATGGAGTTGCTGTCATTTATGTATTGTCAATAACAGCGGGATGAAGAGGAACCAGCCAGCTACCAGTATTCCAGCAGATTCCAGCAGTCCGGACGAGCCGGAATGTCGGGAGTGTCTTCTGAGGCGTTTCTGCAAGAAGAACCAACCCATGGCAAGCAGGGAATTGAGTAGAATGGCTTCCCAGGAAAATCCACTAAGTCGAGGTTTCATGAATCGGTCCGTACCGGAAGTGAAATCCATACGGAAGGGGAAAATCCAGTCACGTGTCTTTTCCCATCCGAAAGTGGGAAAGTGGGATTCCATTGTTTTGACAAGATGGTAATCATTTGCATCAATTGCTGCTATAAACTCATACTTGCTCGTTTCTCGAATGACATTCCAATATAACATATCCCCACTGATAATCATCTGGTCCTTTTCCGGGTCAAAGGCAGGAATTGGCAACTTGTGCAGGGACAGATTGGTCTCTAGCGCGTAGAATCCACCTTCTTCATCCCGGAGGAATCCCAAAAGCTTCCTGTCCTTGTACTCGGTGACGAAAGTATGGGTCAGATGGATGGAGTCAGGAAGAGCAATGTGGCGGCAGACAGGCTGTTCTCCCACTCTCTTGAGCTGGAACAGACCACCTTTCTGGTCAATCATCAGGAAGCCGTTGTCATATTTCTTTTCCATATTGTCGTCATAGTCAAGGTACTTGGCAGGAAAAACAAAGCCTTGGCCGAGAAGCGCAGAAGTGAATCTTTCGCTCAGTTCTTTATCGATTGCATTATTTTCCATCAATATGAATTCCAGCCCTTTGCCGGTCATACGGAAAACATGGTCCGGTACTCTCAGACCGTCTTTGATTGTAGCCCCGTCAACCAACTGATATAGAGCCGCCCGTGCATAATTATAGTTTCTCGGGAAGGATCGGAATGCGAAATTGCTATGTTCTACTTTTTTCAAATTGAAGGGAACACCGTCCACCTCTTTTGGAAGACGGCCGTCTCGGTTCAACTGGAAATAATTGACAGTCGGCATCAGACTGTCAAATTCAGCCATAGTATAGGAATTCCCGTCCATATCATATCCTCCAATGTCTTCTTTCTGGAATTCAAAACGGAGAAAATCATGTTTGACTGGACTATAGAGCGTCAGGGGTGATTCAAATGGTTTGGAAAAAATGAATTGATAAGACAACGGCAGCAACCATGCAAGCAGCAGAGCCGCTGTCAGGATGATAAATAATTTTATGATTTTGTTCATGTCCACGATCTTTCAGGTTAATCTTGGCAACCCCGCTTGAAGCGGTCTGCGGAATAGAGTGGAAGAGCCAACATGGCGACGAGCCAAATGGCAATCCACCAGGTCATGGGAGCATAGGCACAAGGAATTTTCGAGTAAAAGAGCAAATGGAGAATCCCCACTGCCAAAAGAGCGTTGAAAATTCTTCTGCTCCAGGTCGGTTCGATAACAATCCATGCAGTCATCAGATAGACCATTGCTCCTGCCATATACCAAGGTAAAGCCGTCCCGATTATGAGCTGGACCAGTTCATTGGCCAGAATATTTCGAAGATAGAGCCAGACACTTCCTATTTGGACGAGGAAAAAGACAGCCAACAGCAGAAGACCGGAAGAAAGCATCTGCAAAATAATTTTGTTCTGACCAACAGGCAGATGGAGAGTTAGTTTCAAACGTTTCTCGTGCATTTCTGGAACGAATTGGACCAGAGCCAGTCCGAAAGCCAGTATAACAGGAAGAGGTCGGAGTGCCGCAATCAAAATCTGGTTGTAATCCATGATGGACAACCAGAGAAATTCTGCTCCTGTATATGTAATGTCGTGACGGATTCCCAGCAGGACAAAGGCAGTGAAGCCAATCCAGGCCAGAGCTGCCACCCAGACATAAAGTTGGACCTTGATCCACTCTTTGTAATAAATTGCTTTGTTCATGATGCTAATATTTTCCAGTCAGTCCAATGAAGATATCTTCCAAACTCAGTTTTTCCACTTTCATTTCTACAGGAGAAATTCCTTTGCCTCCAAGGAGAGAAGCTACTTTCTGTTCCTCCTCAAAGGAATAGAATTCCGTCCGTGAACCTACTTTTTCAGGGTGACAGAAGCCCAAAGCGGAAAGCGCTTCCGTTTCTACTGGAACCGGCAAAGTAAAGCGCCTGAAATGTCCCATCAGTTCGTTGACCGGCTTCTGGACTAAAATTTTTCCATAATCCATGATGATACAATCATCAATCAGCATTTCCATATCTTGAATAATATGCGAAGTAAGGAATATGGTCTTTTCTTCGGCCCGTGTATATTCCCTGAGGTATTCCACAAACAGACGGCGATAGCCCGGATCCAGTCCCATTGAAAAGTCATCCAAGATCAGCAGTTCTGCATTCTGTGCCAAAATGAGTCCCAATGCGACTTGAGAACGCTGTCCGCAGGACATTCTGGAAATTTTTTGGTCGGGAGCCACTTTTAGTTTCTCCATGAGACCATAATAGGCATCCCGGTTCCAGTCCGGATAGAACTGGGAATAGAATTTCTCAATCTGGGTGATCGTCATGAAAGAATATTGCACGTGTCCCTCGATGAGAAGTGCAATCTTGCGCCTGGTTTCAGGTCGAATTTTACGGATGTTTTCGCCAAATATGGAACAAGTACCTGAAGTTGGTTCAAGATAACCATTCAAAATATTGATGGTGGTTGTCTTGCCGGTACCGTTTTTTCCTAAAAGTCCGAGGATCCGCCCTTGCGGAACCTCGAAACTCAAATTCTCATAGATCAGACGATCTCCGTACCAGTGTGTAAGATTTTGACACACTATCACATTGTCTTGCATAAAAGAATCTTAACGGAATAATTTTGTAAATGTCGGTTTCGCCTCTTGTGGCGCGTGCTCGAATTCCCGGCCGTTTCCTTTGAAGATGAGTTGTTTTACAGCACCTCCCACTTGATGATCTTCAAAGAGTTTGACAGCTTTGGAGTTGTCTTTGATATCATAAATGAACAGGGAGGCTTTCATCTGGCTCTTTTCATCCAAATTTTCAGCGGCGATATATACGGTATTCGGATCATAGTTGTTGAAAATTATCTGTTTGACTGCAAAATTTCCATCCAACTGGATATAGGGAGTGCTGTCAAATTGCTTTCCATCAACATTGAGACGATAAATGCCACTGCCGTTAGAATAATAGAGAATCGGTTTTACAGGATTTGCACCGATGGCGGACTCAGGAAGTATCTTTCCTGCACCATCAATCTCCGCTTCAACCATTTCATCCTGGACAAAATCGCACGGGGTCAATAAATAAACTTTGCAGTTCTTGTCAACATAGAGGACTTTTCCAGGTTCGTATCTGTTGCTGGCTGATGGTTCGCGATAGATACCTGCAAATTCATGCATGAATTTAGGTGCTTCCAATTGCGTCTTTCCTGCACCCATTTCAACACCCGTCAGTCCATTATAAAGAAGAGTTTTGGTGCCGGTATTGTAATAGATGCGCTGCATGTCGGTGTTGTCTGTAATTACAGAACAGGTCAAGTCGGCGATTGGATACTCTGCGGTGACATCACTTTCGATAATCTCATTGTTTGCAGAAAGAGCCTTTTCTCGGCCATTTCCAACAAAATATGCTTTCTGACACATACCGTTCTGGAATCCATAACCAATTAGGATGTTATTGGCAGTGAAATCGCCGACAACTTCATTCTTGACCTTGAGAGTCTTTGGATCAACCGTGTAGACTTTCTTCGGATCATCTGTGCTGATGAGCACCTCCAGGTCAGACTCGCTGGTAGCTTTTCCAAGATTGGTCAGGTAAGAACCCATCCAAGTAATGCAAAGAGCCTTCTTGCCCAGCCCCATGCCTGGATTGTTGTCCTTGAAAGCATAAGGACTGGCAGGGGTATCCATGATGTCCAGACGTTTGAACGTCAACATGGCACCTTCCTGAGTTTCGGAAAGAAGAAGTAGGCCAGTGTCGTAAGGGGATGTCACAGAAAATTTAAAATCGGTGATGAGAGCTCCCTTTTCGCTGACAACTTTGAAATTCCCAGTGAAATCACCCAATTCAGCACATTTGAACTTGAGGTTTTTTTCATTGCTGACAACTTTATAATTGATGATCCATTCGTAGGACAGACCATCTACATTATCATTGTCAATGACCACATCAGGATTGATTTCTAGAAATTCATGAAGACCGAGCTCGTAGGTAGTCTGAATACCTGTCACTTCCTGGATGGTAGGCGCCACCACTTTAGGCGATTTTGGTTCTTTGGAACAAGATACCGTAAAAAGCAACAATAATGCTGCAAGGGAAAATAAATGAAATTTTTTCATATTATGATAATGTTAATAAAATTATACAATCCAATGTACGTCAGGAAAGTCAACTCCAAATTCAGGATGGGCTTCAAAATAAATCTTCACTTCTTTGAAGATGCGTAGGATACCATATTTATTGGTATTTATATCATTCTGTGAAATGGGACGACCAAAAAGTTCGATGAACTTCTGATATTTCCTGACATTGTATTCTCCTAGCCAATAAGAGAGTCGGTTCCACCAATCCGGACAGTCCAGACGGTTTGTGAATGCTATGGTCAGACGTTGATATTCCACTGCCCCCAGACCGAAATCTTCATTGGACACTAATGAAAGGGACAGTGTATAGACATTGTCTGCTTCCAGATTCAGGCGGTGGATGGTTACGGGAACTTCGGAAATGCATTTCTCTTTTTCCACCAGATAATCCAAGGGAAATTCATCATAATGCAATCCGGCTTTGGCGGAAGTCCGGTCCTCGTTGATGTCAATCTTGAAATGGCGGTCTGCCGTTTGTGGACTGCCAATGATCTCTACCCTCAGTCGAAGGGTCGTATCCGTAACGGAAAAAGGTTCCGTACCAAAAGAGAAATAGATGGAATCGGTGGCAAAACTGATTTTCTCTTCACCTTTGTAGGCAAAACTCTCCATCCGAACACAGCCGACCATCCAGCAAGTTAGCAGAAAGCAGAGTCCAATTCTTATTATCGCTATTTTTTTCATTTTAATCCGCTCCCTCCGATTTTTCATTTTCCGGCAACGGTAGAATATACACTTTATCGGAAGCAGGATAGAATTTGCCGTTCACTCCATCCATATCCAAAAGGAATCTTTTATAGGTAAAGAATATCTGTCCTTCTCCCCAATATTCCTTCGTAATTTCATTGACCAGTTCATCACGAAATTTTTCAGGTGTGTCTATTCGGGACATCTCCATCGGAAGCAATCCTCTGGCAGTCACTACCTTGTTCAAATAATCCAGTGCCACCTGCGGATCAGTATCGTAGAGAGACTCTGCAAGGATGTAGTACATCTCAGAGATGCGGACCAGATTGATTGCCGGCGTGCGTCCCTCAGCAGGATGCTGTTCCTCGTCGTAGTATTTGTCATATAATTTGGCACAACAGGTAACAGGCTTGTCCCAGTTGGTACGCTTGAAATAGGCCTGATATCGGTAATCATTATTGATTGGCGTGAACGTGTTCACTCGAAATATTTCTTTGTAATTGTCACGAACCATATTCAAAGAGCCAGTTCTTCTTGATGGATACATTCTGGCTCTCACTTTCAAATACATAAAGGGAGCATGAATTCCCCAAACACATTCCTTTCTGGCTGTGTAGCCCATGAAAAGAGTCTTGACTTGCTCTTCTCTAGAAAACCAGCAGTTTCCTTCAAGAGCTTTCCTTGCATAGGCAACGGCTTTCTGATGGTCTCCTGCCCAATTGGCGGCTCTCGCCAGAATACCTGCTGCGGCATATTCCGAAAGGTAAAGTTCTGTCTGCTTGTGTTCTTTTGCCGGTCGGTTCTCTTGCAGCAGGATATAAGCTTCTTCAAGATCTTTCACGATCAAATCATAAACTTCCTTGACTGTGCTTCTTTTTACCAGGTCAATGCTGAAGTGCGTGACATAGGGAATGGCTTTTTCGTCGCCTCTGTCGTAGTTCGGGGCGAACAGACGGAGGAGATCGAAATGCAGGAACGCGCGGATTGCGAGCGCCTCTCCCTTGATGCGGGGAAGAATAGGGAAATCGTGCTGTTCCACATTGTCCAATATGCAGTTCACCGAAGAAATGACATTATACATCCCGTTCCAGATATCGTCAATCTGATGACGTACATCCTCATCCAGATATTTCAGGTCGTATGTCCTGGTCAGCAGAGTTTCATAGGATTCGTAATCGTTGTAGTAAAGCTGGGCAATCTCGTCGATGAAACCGAATGACAACTGCTCTCCATAGAGTTCAGGCCGTGTCATGGAGGCATAGACTCCATCCATGGCATCCACGAATCCTTGCTCATTCTCGAACATCTTGTCCTTGTTCACAATACCCGGGGTGTCGATGTCTAGAAAGTTACAGGAAGCCGCACCAGCCAGAAGCAGGAGAGCCGTCATGATTCGGAAGATATATTTATGATAAATTGTTGTCATTTCCTTATAAAGTTATATTCAATGAGCCCTGCAACATATGGGCAAACGGATAGTCCAGACCTCTTTCTCTCTGAATGGATGACCAGTTGAACAGGTCACCTGCGGAAACGGAAAAACGAATCATCCGCAAATGAACTCGTCTGCTCCAAGATTCTGGCAATGTATACGACAGTTTGAGAGAAGAACCATCCAGAGCATACTCCTTGGCGACAAAACGGCTGGTCGGCGGAGTAATCTGACGGTTGGCGATGTCCTTGAATTTGGCAAGGTCGCCTGGTTTCTCCCATCGGTCTTGAAAGACACGACGGTCAGAGTTCTGACTTGGATTGGCACCTTCCACTTTGGTAGCCAACGTCTGGTTGTAGATAGTTGCACCGAGACGGTAAGCAAAATACATGGACAAATCCACATTTTTCCAGTTCCATGAAAATCCGAAAGAGCCTTGGACCAGTGGGGAAGTGTCTCCAACGACTTGCTTTTCTCTATAGTCATATTGGTATGTAAGGTCGCCGTTCTTCCGGATGAAGACTTCACGTCCATTGGCAGGGTTGATACCCGCAGACATCATGACTTTCAAAGCAGTCATGGATTCTCCTTCCTCGTAGAAAGCTGCAGGCAGATTGGAGGAATTCTTTTCGTTTTCTTTATTCTTATTTTTCAGATAATCAGATATTGAAACTATTCTGTTCCGATTATGTCCCATACTCAGGAAGAGATTCAAGTTGTTTTTTGGGCTGTGCAGTACATTGCCGCGAAATGAAAGTTCCACTCCATTGTTGCGGATTTTCCCCAAATTCTCCTTGGCATTAAGAAATCCTGTATGTCCCGGCTTGGCGATAGTCATTACCAAATCATTGGTCGTATCAAAGTAGACATCCAAGGTGCCTGTGATACGATCCTTGAGGAATCCGAAATCCAAACCGATATTCTGTTTGAAACTTCTCTCCCATTTAAGATGCGGATTGACCATGGAAATGGGAATGGCACCGATGTTTCCATTGTAATTCAGGTCAGGACGATATTGGTAGGCCAGCTGTGCCTGATAAGGATTGAAACCTGCATTGCCGACATATCCCAAACTGGCACGAAATTTCAGAAGTGATACATGGCTGTCTATTAACCATGATTCCTGATGGATATTCCAACCAAATCCCAAAGAGCCGAAAGGAGCGAATTTGTTGTCCGCGCCAAATTTGGAGGAACCTTCATAACGGAAAGAAAAATCGACAAAGTAACGATTCTTCCAGATATAATTGGCATTGGCATAGAAGCCCAGCATACGAGACCGGTCTTCACTTCCTCCAGGATGGCTTTCCGCATAGTTTGTAGACATGGAAGGATGTTCCAGTTTGTCGGAAAGAACACCAATGGCGCTGAAGGAATGGGATTCGGTATGTGTGGACTCAATGTTCATACCGCCACTCACACTTAACAGACTTTCCTGCCGGGGCCCCCAAGACTTGTTCCATACAATGAATGCATTGCCCGATAAAGAGCGAGAAGTTCCATTGACTACATCGAAACTGCCTTTTTTCAAAGGATCTTTCAAAATGAAACGCTTGGATAGGGGAGAATAGAAGGTATTTCCCTCGTTGTTTCCCTGACGATATGAGATGCTGGCCTCCAGCCTCAAATCAGAAAGAATATTCCATCTCAACTTGAAACTGTTGATGAAACTGCCGGAAGAACTTCTGATGAAACTGTTCAATTTCTTTTCATAGAGCGGGTTGGCAGAATTGAAGGAAAGTTCATTGTTCAGAAAACCGTTTTCCAAATAAGGCGCATCGTAAGGATTAAGTCGTACGTAATCGGAAAAGCTTCCATAAGGGACATCATGCGAGGAATTCTTGGTGAAAGAAGTCATGTTCTGAATGAAGATTTTCTTCAAGTTGCCATATGTAAGGTTGATACGTAAAGAGGCGACGTTTCTTCCTGATTTGTCCATGACTCCCATGATGTTATTGTAGCTGCCGGATACATTGTACCGGAAATCTTCGCTGCCTCCAGAAAACATCAGGTTATGGATATGATTGAAACCTGTTCTAAGCGCCATGCGTTTCCAATCTGTATTGATTCCGGCATGGACCTGATCGAGCCGCTTGTAATAGAGTTTCTGCTGGTCAATATCCATTTGGCTGTCCCCTTTGAAATCACCATAGATTCCTGCCAAACGTTCATATTCCAACTTTTCTGCCGCATTGAGCAGATGATAGTCAGACAAGTCCGGGAAACTTGCCTGGAAATTGCCACTGTAGCTCACATTCAGACGGCCGGCCTTGGTCGGTCGGGTCGTGATGACAATGACACCGTTGGCCGCTTTGGAACCATAGAATGAAGTGGCCGCCGCATCCTTCAGTACGGAAATGGACTCAATGTCCTCAGACGGCATATCAAAAACATAGGAAACATCCACTTCCGTCCCATCCAATATGAATAGAGGTACATTGGTCTGGTCACCTTCAATGAAACTGCTTCTTCCGCGAAGCACCATTTCAGGAATTTTGTTCGGATTGGAGCCATCCTTGATATTGTCAAATATTTCGAATCCGGGAGTCTGTAATTGGATGATTTCCAATACATTGGTTTGAACCATTGCCTGGATGTCCTCACGGCGGATTACATGGGCTGCCCCTGTGTAGCTTTTCTTTTTCTTGTCCAAATAGCCGGTTACCACGACATCTCCGAGAGATTCAGTTTCTGCAGATAGGCGAATCCGGTAGAATTTCTTGTCCGGAGAGACCTTCACCTTCTGTTCCGTGAAACCGAGCATCTGGACCCAAAAGAAAGCAGTATCAGGTGAGAGTAGCAGTTCGAAATCACCATTTTCATCTGCTGTCACCCCCTGCAACTGTTTCCGGCTGTCATGAGTGAGAGCAACTGCTCCAGCAAGAGGTGCACCTTCTGTATCTTCTACATGGCCTTTGATTTTGAAAACGGTCTGAGACACTTGTGCAGACGCTGTGACAACAGTCAAAAACACCAGACAGAGATGCGGCAACAAGAATCTAAGACAAAAGGACATTGTTTCTTTCAACTTCATTCGTTCATTCTAAATAATGGAAAAACAAAGTTAAAGAGTTCCTGTACGCCGTCCTATCGTCAGAATTTGGTATAAATGCGGAAAAATCTAACTATTTTTGGGTATTGACAGATTCTGTCCAACCGTTGAATCCTGAACTTAGTTCAATTACCTTGAAACCGTAGTCCAGCAAAATATGCGCAGCGGTCTGGCTTCTTCTGCCACTTCTACAATAAACAGCTATGGTACTGCCTTCTTTCAGCAAACTGAGACTCTTGGATGTGAAGTTCTCATTGAGCACATCAATATTGTAATCTGTTCCAGGAATGCAACCCTTGGCATGCTCTTCAGGAGTACGCACATCTACCAGTACAATGGAGGTATCAGCAAGAACTTTCTTGAATTCTTCTACATCCAGACGGCGATAGTCCTGAACAACCGAAGATTGGGGCACCTCATCCTGGTTTTTACTCTTGTTCTTGCAGGCATTGAAAGTCAATACGCCCAATAGAAGGGCCAGAAGGGATAGAAAAATTTTATTCATGATCTTTTTCAATAATTGTAAACATATTCATATACCTATAATATAGGAGAGAAAAGGCGGGCAAAAGATTCCTTGAATTTCTCCCAGATACTTCTCTGCCCCCATTGATCCAAGAAAATTTCACGGCAGTACCGGACATCCTCCAGAAAAACAGCCTTCATCTTCCGGGCCAGGGAAACATCATAGATGAACCCGTTTGCTTCAAAATTCTGTTCAAAACTACGCCAGTCAATGTTCGTGGAACCGATGGTCACTATCTCATCATCTGCCACGATGGCTTTGGAATGAAGATAGCCGTTGTCGTATAAGAAAATCCGCGCACCTGATTTCAAGATGGCTTTGACATAGGAGCGAGAAGCGAGAGGAGGGAGAATTCCTTTGTCGCCATGGGTCGGAATCATAATTCGGACATCTACTCCTGACAATGCTGCATTTTGAATAGCAGAAAGGACAGAATCAGTAGGCAAGAGATATGGAGACTGGATATAAATATATTTCCGGGTGGCGGAGACAAGCTCGATGAACGCATGTTTCATATTGTCCCATTTGTTCATTGGACCGGATGTGACAATTTGCACCTTGCTGTTGCCGACCGGATCAAGAACAGGATAGAGATCATCTTCATTGAGATAATGACCGGAAGCGAATTGCCAGTCAATGAGGAAAGCAGACTGAAGTTCATTTGCCGCCGGTCCTTCCACCTTCATATGAGTATCCCGGTAGAGACCGCCTCGGATTCCGACGGAATATCGTTCCGCTATGTTCATGCCACCGATATAACCGATCTTACCATCAATGACGACAATCTTTCTGTGATTCCTATAATTCGTGTTGCTCATCAGAAAGGGGATATAAACTCGTGCAAAAGGGTAGACTTCCACTCCGGCCTGCGCCATTTCCTTGTAGAAACCTTTCCGGACAAGGAAATTGGCGACATCATCATAGATCAGACGGACCTTGACTCCTTCTTGTGCCTTGCGGATCAGGAGCTGCTGAAGCCGTTTTCCTGTCGAATCCTCCTCAAACTTGAAATAGATGACATGGACATGATGTCGCGCTCGTTCAATGTCTTTCAGCTGGGCATCGAACATTTCGTCAAAAACCGTGTAGGGAGTGATGGCATTGCCGTCCAGGAGATAGGCAAAGTTGGTCTTTCTGAGCAAGTGTGACAATTTGTCGAAATGGCTGCCGGTGGAAGTGCAAATCCGGTCCGGATTGTTTTCTACGGTATGGCGTTTCAGCTCCGCCCTTCTTCCATCAGAAATGATAGGTGTTTTCCTCTTGTCCATTCCAACAAAGATATAGGCCAGCAATCCAATTACGGGAAGAAAAATCAAGACCAGTACCCAAGCCAACGTTTTGACCGGATTGCGGTTTTCCATGATGATGACATATATGACGCTTGCTAGAATCGCCAATATCAAAAGTTTAAGCCAAATGCTCATAAGAGGAACAATTATTGTCAAAAAGTGCAACAACTAATATGCCCTGCGATGGATTTCCTACATAATGGCAAAAATATACTGCTTTTTGCCAATAAAATCAAACTGCTTTTCCTCTCCATCGGCCACTTGCAAGATATAGGTATGACAGAATCATCATGGGCAAGCCGTAGGCAATCTCAGAAGTCCAACATACAGCAATGGAAGACTTCAGCAAATTGATGACCAAAAAACAATAGGCCATATAGAAAATGAGACTGATCATCTCCAGGAAGAAGGATATTCGGGTGTTGCCGGTACCTGCGACAGACTGGAAAAACACATTGGCTGGCACTGTTACGACATAGGAAGCACAAAGCACCATCAGCGCCGGTTTTGATTCTGCAATCAAATCGGGCAGATCAGTATAGATGCGTATAAACATTTCAGGGAAACAGACTACCAGGAGTATCATGACAGCCGTTACTCCATAGCTGATTTTCAATACCCGCCGGACCAGTGTCTGAACCAGTTCAGGATGGCCGCTGCCAATCAGATTGCTCACAAGAGAACTGCAGGTGGAAGCGAAAGCCATCATCACCATCCACAAAAGTCCTGCAATGCTCCGCACTATGTTGGAAACGGCAAGGGATCTTTCGCCCAAATGTTCAATGGAAACAAAGAAAATAAGCCAGGTTGAGAGGGATACGACATTGAGAATCATAGTCCAGACTGAAACTGAAAGAATATCCTTTAATTTTTTGTAACTGAATTTCTCGAAACAATTCAGTCCGTATTTCCGGCAATCCGTCTTGTGGGGTGTATAAATGACAAAGAACATCAAAGAGACCAGTTCTGCCAAAGTGGAACCGATGGCGGCACCCTTGATACCCAAAGCGGGGATGTCTCCTTTTCCGAAAATCAAAATCCAGTTGAAAACAACATTGGACACAACCATAATGACAGAGTTCAGAGACAAAGTTTTGGTCTGGACAGTGCCAATATAGAAGGACCGGAACATGGCTGTCATATAGGCGAAGAGCAGACCTGGCAGCCGGAAACGTACATAATCCAGGGCCGCGGTCCGAATATGCTCAGAAGAGACGATGGCTGACATAATCCAGGGGGAAACGAGTTCTGAGATGAGAATGATGCCAAGGCAGAGAGCCAAAAGGAAAAAAATCCCATGATAGAAGACATTTCCAGTCTCCTTGAACTCTTTTTCTCCGTTTCTGCGAGCTATGATAATCTGTGCACCGACACTGAAACCGAATCCTATCATGTGCAGCACCATATAATAGACACCTGCAATTGCAGAGGCTCCCAATTCCACTTCTCCGACTCTTCCGAGAAAGGCTGTATCGGTCATGCCGACCAACTGTTCCATAATCAGGCTGATGAGGATAGGGTAGGCTATTTCCCATATATGCCTGTACGAATAGATATATTTTATTGGGACCATTCTTTTTATGATCAGTAATTGGGCCGCAAAGATACACAAATGGCATAGAGATTGCAATACATATCCTAAAATAGTTTTTCATAGGTTAAATTTAAGGTTAAAACAATTAATTGATTTGGTGCGTAGCTCGTTGTTTGATAATGCGTTGCGCACATTTTCACAAATAGGTCAAACCAGAATGACGACTTGGCCATATTTAACTTTTGACAGGGGAAGTCATCTGATCTGTATTCGACCAGGAAATATAGCCAGTTCATCCCTGTCGGCTTTTGCCAATGTCCGGCAAAAATTAAAAAGGAACTTGGCATTCAATCCTAACAAAACGGCAGTATGGAAATTATATGTATAGACAAACGGATATTTGACGAACGGGTTGTCCGGCTCAGCATGATAGAGAAAAAAGTCACCGGTATATGCAGTCCGGCCAAAGACGCGGGACTGAAAAAATGGATGGACAATCGGAGGTATGCGGGGTTCTCCGCATATCCAAGAGAACGTTTCTGGTATATCGAGAGAAAGGGCTGTTGCCTTTTACCCGGATGAAGAACAAGTTCTTCTACAAGCTGGAAGATGTGCAAAGCATGTTGGAATCAAGTTGTCACCCACATAAAAGAAAGCCATGAGTTGCGACACTTATAGACAGAAAGGACCAGCGGATTGATACTATTTTCAAAAGGCTGGAAAACATGGAACGTATGATAGATGCAATACGGACGGCTCCGAGACCCGCATTCCACGGTGATTATTTCCTTACGGACAAGGAACTTTCAAAGCTGTTGAAAGTAAGCCGGCGTAACCGGACCCTCGGTATGATACCTTACTACCTTGTGCAGGGAAAAGCCCTTTACAAAGAGTCAGACATACAGAAAGTTCTTGACGACGCATATAAAAGATGCAGGGAAGAACAGCGATGGGTATGAAACAATGCAAAAGAAACGGCCTTGTTACTGGTCGTTTCTTTGTTATCAGTTAGCCGTGCCATTACGGGACAATTTCCCTTGGCATCGGACTCGCTCTTCTTGTGGTAGAACGATACTTTACATCTGTCTGATTCATAATCTGTTCCATTACTTGCAAAGTTAATGGAGACAGAGTTGATTGTCGGCATGTCAAATTTCGTCAGAAATAGACAAAGATGGCACCATTGACTTCCGTATCCTATATTTTTCATTTACCGGAAAAATAAGTATCTTCGCTGAGTCAAAATGATGAAACTGCGTTCTTTGCAGACGGAACAGAAGTGACTATTCAAAAAACGGCTTTAGAGGCACATATTAAGGAATATCGAATAATGACGTGTCTTGCTGAAAAACCAATAGTTTACATTATTTTTCCTGAATCCGATCCATAATCGGGCGAGTTTCTGTATCTTTGACATCTATAAATTGTAATTCGATAAATTATTGGCGGTGGATGGATGTTAGGGTCATCACAAAGAATGTCGGCAAAGCCTTGTTGGTAAGTGCGCTGTTCATGTTAATTTCCATGATTGTCTCTTGGGCAGACGGAATGGACTCGTCTTTTGCGCCTCTTGCCATCAGTTTTGTCATCACTTTCATTACAGGTATCTTTCCTTTCATATTCGTCAAGAAAAGCGGGAATATCTCCACAGAGGATGGGTTCATGATTATTGTTCTGTCGTGGGTGCTGTCATTTGTGTTCGGCATGTTGCCATATGTCTTGTGGGGAGGGGAATTCACCTTAATCAATGCATGGTTTGAAAGTGTATCGGGCTATACCACTACTGGAGGTACCATTCTCCAGGACATTGAAAATCTGCCTAAAGGCCTGCTCTTCTGGCGGTCATCTACCCATTTTATCGGAGGATTGGGGATTGTCGTCTTCATGTTGTTCCTCATGCCTTCCACAAGTTCATTTCGAATGAGATTGACCAATTTGGAACTTTCTTCTCTGACCAAGGACGGATACAACAATCTGCGCTCCAGAAAAATGGTCAATGTCATTGTATTGGTCTATATCGGCCTGGTCGTTGCAGAGACCATCCTGTTGTCACTGGCCGGCATGTCCGTATTTGATGCCATCAACCATTCGTTCAGCACGATTGCGACTGGTGGCTTCAGCACAAAGAATAATTCCATCGCATACTTCAACTCTCCAATCATCGACATCATCATCATTGTCTTCATGTTGTTGTCCTCGCTTCACTTCGGAATCATTTTCGCAATGGTCAGTTCGAGGTCATTCAAACCTTTGGACAATCCGGTCAGCAAGTTTTTTCTGGGAACTGCTGGAGCAATCGTCTTGACCGTCACTGCCATTTTGATGATCAGTGGCACCTGTCACAATATAGGACAAGCCTTTCTGGATAGTGCTTTCAATACGATCAGCGTGATGACAACCACAGGATTTGCGACCGCAGACAATAACCTTTGGCCTATATCAGCTTGTGTGCTTATGCTCTACTGTTCCTATCAATGCGGCTGTTCCGGATCCACTAACGGCGGTGTAAAATCAGACCGTATCCTGATCCTTCTGAAAGGAATCCACTGCCAGATCAGACGGGCCTTCCATCCGAATACGGTCTATAACCTCAAAATCGGCAAACACTGGCTCAAAGATGACGTGGTCCTCCAAGTAGGCATGTTCATCGGTTTCTATACCCTGATCATGTTCGTTTCGTCGGTCATCCTGCTCATCATGGGAGTTGGACCAGCTGAAGCTTTCTCTGGACCTCTGACCTGCATGAGCAACTCCGGTCCGGGAATAGGAGCCATAGGAACCATGGGAAATTATGATTGTCTTCCGACTGCCGCCAAATTCGTACTCACGCTGGATATGGCCATCGGACGTATGGAAATCTATCCACTCATTATCGTCTTTATGTTGATTTTCAAGCGGAATCGCGCATAATATTTTTGTTTTATTCATTATATGAAATACGTTTACGCTCCAGGATGTGCTCTCATGTCCTACAAGCCACAATTGTCATACAAACTCGAAGAATTTGCCTTCCGGCACTTCGGTCCCATCGAAACAGTACTGACCTGCTGTTTCGATTCTCCACAACTCGATGAAGCGGACTGTCTGCTTACACCTTGCGAGACCTGTGCGCAGACCTACCAGAAGCGCTACCCGGAGAAGAAGATCATCAATTTGCTCCAGGCCATAGCCGAAAGCGCTGTTTTCGTATTTCCCGATTACGGTGGAGCAAGCATGAGCATTCAGGACACCTGTGCGGCCCGGACCAATCCGGAAATGCTGGCGGCAGTCCGGATTCTGCTTGAAAAGATGAATATCCGCCTGGTGGAACCGGCCCATACTGGAGCGAAGGCCAAATGCTGCGGGCAGTTGCTTTACGGCAAGACTGATATTGTGAAGGTAGAGAACTTCATGAAGAAACGTGCCGATGAAATGCCTTGCGAGGATGTCGTGGTCTATTGTGCATCCTGCATCATGAGCATGACAGTTGGTGGCAAACGGCCACGTTATATTCTGGATCTGCTCTACGGAGAAGAAACCGACATGACTGGCGAGGGGGTCTGCTCCTGGAATGAAAAATTGCTCCAGTTCAGAAAAGCACATAAATAAAAATATCGTATCTTAGCAGAAACCAATCCTGTCAAGACAGTATGCAGAAAAAATTTTCCAGATTATTTATTCTGCTGGCCAATATCATCATATTGGTCCATACTGCCTTGCCTTTCCATCATTGTCATCATCTGGGCAATCGTCACCAGCATTCTTCTTACAGTGCCGCATGCAAAATGGAGGAAGAATGGAAAGACTTTGTCAGTGGCCGGATTTTCCATCTGAACCATCGGCATGACAACTGTAGTGACGATTGCCAAGTATCTGAATCTTTCAAACTATTTACGCTGGCAAGAGAGAAATCTTTCAAGGCGAATTCTTTTCATTGTACAGGAGAGCCTGGAGGCCCTTTGTTCCTCTTTGCAACTATCCTGTCTTCGAGCCCGTTGTCAGATGCGTTGTCGGGGACAGGAGACTGTACAACTTCTTTCACTCCCGCTGAAGGTATTTTCTCTTATCTTCTGGATTTTCTGGTCCGATCTGTTGGAATGCGAGCCCCGAATATTGCATAACTAAATGATTGTCAAGACGGATACGTATTGTCTGTCTATTATGCCGATCCCCCTGGACCGGTAATGTTTCACCAATTATGTCATGCAATGAAAAAATCAATTTATCTTATTTCAGCCGTTTGTTGCGGTCTGGCTGCATGTTCCCACCCATCCGGACATCAAGAAGCGATCATTGAAGAAACAGAAAACCATGGAGAAAATATCTTCCATGCACACATGGAAGCATCTTCCATATCTTGTGAACTGACCCGGAAAGGACAGTTCGGTCACATAATCCGTTCAATCGGTCAGGTTCTTCCTGCACAAGGAATGGAAAAGACTGTCATCGCCCGCACCAGCGGCATCCTTTCTTTTGAAGGAAGACAGGTTACAGAAGGACAGGCTGTCCAAGCAGGGCAGATATTGTTCTCTGTACAAAGTGACGGCACTGCAGAAAACAATCTTTCCATCCGGTACAAAGAGGCGGAGAGCAACTATTCTCTCGCACAAGCTGAATATCGGCGAAAAGAGGCACTGGCCAAAGACCAGATTGTATCGCAGGCAGAAGTGCTTCGTGCAAGAAGGGATCTGGAAACAGCGCAGGCAAGATTTGCCAACATGAAAGAACATTTCCCATCAGGGAAACAGGAAGTGAAGGCTGGTTTGACCGGTTCGGTCCAGGCAATCCTGGTAAAGGAGGGCGATTATGTGGAAGAAGGCCAGCCTCTCGCCATTATCGTACAGAGCCGTTCTGTACTGGTAAAAGCATTGGTTGCCAGTCGGTATTTTCAACAATTGAAAAATGTCCGTACAGCAGACTTCCATCCCCGCAACAATTCAAAAACCTATTCGCTCGATGAATTGGAAGGGCGTCTTCTATCTTACAGTCAATCCGTTTCAGCGGATCAGCCGATGTTGTCTGTCACTTTCCAGATTTCCAACGAAGAAGGTCTGCTGAATGGAAGTTTCATGGATGTCTATTTGCGTGCGGAATCTCCAGAAGAAGTGATTTCCGTTCCCAATTCAGCTCTCATAGAACAGATGGGAAGCTATTTTGTATTCATCCGACATTCTGAGGACCATTTCGAGAAGAGGGCAGTGCAGGTCGGAGAGACGGACGGAAAGAATTCGGTCATCTTGGCAGGTCTGGAAGAAAATGAATCGCTCGTGACCAAAGGGGCGATTCTTCTCAAACTGGCGCAAGCGACAGGCAAGCTGGATCCACATGAAGGTCATGCACATTAAAAGAAGGTCATATGGAATTCATCAATAAAATTATCCGGTTCTCCCTCAGCAACAAACTGTTCATCTTAATGTGGGCAGTGTTGCTGATGGCAGGAGGCTACTGGTCATCCAAGCAAATGGATGTGGACGTGTTTCCTGATTTGACCGCTCCAACCGTGGTCATCATGACCCAGGCGGATGGTATGGCTTCCGAAGAAGTAGAACGTCTGGTAACCTTCCCGATTGAAACTGCCGTCAATGGAGCTGCCAATGTCCGGAGAGTTCGCTCTTCATCAATGTATGGTTATTCTTTTGTATGGACAGAATTCGATTGGGGCATGGATATTTATCAGGCACGGCAGATTGTCAGTGAAAAGATGGTCTCTTTGACAGGTTCTCTGCCAGAGGGAATTACTCCAGTTCTTGCCCCTCAGTCCAGTGTGATGGGAGAAATTATGTTTGTCGGACTTCAAGCGGAAAAAACATCCATGATGGACTTGAGAACTTTGGCAGATTGGGTCATCAAGCCGGCCATTCTGGCTACAGGAGGTGTCTCCCAGGTGACAGTCATCGGCGGGGACATCAAGCAATATCAGATTGTCGCAGATCCATACCGGATGGCTGCCTACAAAGTGACGATGGAAGAGCTGGAAGAAGCCGGCAAAAGCATGAGCGACAATTCCTCTGGAGGCGTAGTCAGGGATTTTGGCAATGAGTTTGTTCTCAGAGGTATAGGAAGAACGGTTGATCTGGATGAGTTGGGCAATACGTTCATAAAAAAATCGGAAGGCCAGCCGGTCGTGCTGTCAGATGTGGCGGAAGTGATTGTGGGCAGTGCCGTCAAAATGGGAAATGCTTCCCAAAAAGGACAGCCTGCCATTATTCTGTCCATATCCAAACAACCCAACATCAATACGTTGGAGGTCACCCGCAAGATAGAAAAAAACCTGCAGGACATTCGGAAGTCTTTGCCATCTGATGTAAAGATGGACACCCACATTTTCCGTCAGGCAGACTTTATAGAGACTTCGGTCAACAATGTCGGGCGAGCCTTGCTGGAGGGAGCATTTTTCGTCATCGTCATTCTGTTTTTCTTCCTTAACAGTTGGAGAACGACGGTCATTTCTATTCTGGCCATACCGCTTTCTCTGTTAGGAACCCTGATTGTTCTGCATCTGCTGGGAATGAACATCAATACCATGACTCTCGGAGGTATGTGCATTGCAATCGGTTCTCTGGTGGACGATGCCATTATTGACGTGGAAAATGTATACAAGCGTTTGAAACAAAATCACCGGAAACCGAAAGAACAACGTCAGAAAGTTACAGAAATCGTGTATGATGCTTCCAAGGAGATTCGTTCTTCTGTTCTGAACGCTACCTTCATTATCATGGTTGCCTTTATTCCGTTATTCTTTCTTTCTGGTATGGAGGGAAGGATGCTAAAACCATTGGGAATGGCTTACATCATTTCGCTATTTATGTCGCTGATTGTCGCCATGACAATCACACCCTTGCTTTGCGAATTGCTGCTGGCCAAAGAGGGCTATCTGCAAAAGAATGACAAGGAGAGTTGGTTGACCCGGAAATTGTCAGCGGCCTACTGCCATTCTTTGTCCTGGGTGCTGGTGCACCGCAGGCAGGTGCTTTCTCTGACAGCAGCGTTGCTGCTGACATCGGTCGGACTGCTGTTCACAATGGGGCAGAGTTTTTTACCGGAATTCAATGAAGGTTCCGCTATCATCACCGCTGTTGCCGAACCAGGCGTTTCTTTGGAAGTTGCCGATGAGCTGGGCAATATGATCGAGCGGAAACTGCTGGAGATACCGGGCATCCGGTCTACAGCAAGGCGTACCGGCAGGGGAGACTTGGATGAACATTCCCAGTCTACCAACAGTTCGGAAATTGATGTGCAATACGACCTTTTGGGACGCGGCAAGGAGGAGTTGTTCAATGCCATGAGAGCCAAGCTGGCAGAAGTACCTGGCATTGTGTCCATTATCGGCCAGCCACTGGGACACCGTATCGATCATATGCTGTCCGGTACGCAGGCCAACATTGCCATCAAACTATTCGGGACTGATCTGAGCGAACTCTATCTGCTAGGCAATCAGATCAAGCAAGTGATTGCTCCAGTGGAGGGACTTGTAGATTTGAATGTGGAGAAACAGGTAGAGACCCCTCAGCTTCAGATCCGTGCCAACCGGAAAGCCTTGGCTCAATATGGCATCAACCTGGAGGATTTCCATCGTTTTGTACGGTTGGCTTTCTCAAATGAAAAGATTGCTGACATTTATGAAGGACAACGAAGTTTTGATCTCGTCGTACGGTTGGATTCTATTTTCACTCAAAATATAGAAGGCGTGAAGAACGCTCTCATAGATACGGAAAACGGGCGGAAAGTCCCTTTATGGGAAGTTGCTGACATCGTTTCTGTGGGCGGTCCCAATAGTATCAGCCGTGAAAATGTACAAAGGAAACTGGTAGTTTCTGCCAATGTGTCCGGTCGAGATGTGAAAACGGTTGTCCATAAGATTCAAGACCGAATTGAAGCGAATGTACATTTGCCGGAAGGCTATCGTATCGAATATGGAGGACAGTTTGAAAGTGCCCGTCAGGCAGGAAGGACACTGGCGGTAATGGCCGTCATTTCCATCTTGGTCATCTTCCTGCTGCTGTACGGGGAATTCAAGAAGATTTCACTTTCCAGTATCGTTCTGGTCAGCCTGCCGCTTGGACTGATTGGTGGAGTTCTTGCCCTCCTGCTGACTTCCAGGGTCATCAGCATTCCTTCCATCATCGGTTTCATCACGTTGTTCGGCGTTGCAACCCGTAATGGCATCCTCCTCATTTCCAAGTATGAACATCTTTCTCGTCAAGGTATCCCTTTGCGTGAAACGATTCTGGACGGATCCGTCGATCGACTTAACCCGATATTGATGACGGCCTTGACTTCAGCACTTGCCCTCATTCCTCTTGTTTTTGGTGGCGACAAGCCAGGCAATGAAATACAGAGTCCGATGGCCATCGTGGTGTTGGGAGGACTGCTTACATCCACCTTATTGAATATTTATGTAATGCCTGTCATTTATGAATGGCATTCCAGAAAAAAAACAGACAATGAAAAATCATGACATTTATTCCAAAGACCTACTGTTTGCCTTTGGGCTTGTAGCCGGAGGAATCCTGCTTTCCATCTGTACGCCCTGTCCGGCACAGGAAAGATATCAGATTATCCTGCAGGAAATTGAGAAAAACAATACAAGTCTCAAGATGTCCAGAGAGGAACAGAAGGTGAAAGAATTGGAAAGTCGGACAGCAATCTATCCAGACAATCCAGAAATAGGATTCGGAAACACATGGGGGAACGGTTCAACTGGAGGCAATACCCAGGAGATTACCGTTTCCCAAACCATTGACTTTCCTACTTTATATTGGAACAGGAACAAGCTTGCCAAGTGCAAGAGTGAAACGGCCTTGCAAGAATATAGGATAGAGCGGATGAACCTGCTGTTGTCCGCCAAAGAAATCTGTGTCCAAATGACCTATTATAATGCATTGGTACAAATGTATCAAAAGCAAGCAAATCATGCCCAGCAGATTGCCCAGGCGGAGCAACGGAGAAAGGAAACTGGAGAAGGGAATGCCATTCAGTTCAATAAGGCTCGGTTGAATTGTCACAATATGGAAAACCTGCTGACGTTGAATTGTCTGGAGCTCGAACGGCTACACATGGAACTGATTCGACTAAATGGGGGACAGGAAATCATCTTTCAAGATACTCTGTTTCCAATCATAAGACTACCGGAGAATTTTGAAGACTGGTATCAGGCAGCAAAAGAAGAGCATCCGGCCATAGGTTGGCTGGAAAGCAGGCTGACCGCCTCCCAGGAGGAAGTGAAAGTGAATCGATCCCATTCCCTTCCAAAAATCAGTCTGGGATATAGTTGCCAATTGACTGGACAGGAAAATTTCAACGGAATTTCCGTCGGCCTGAGCATTCCTCTGTGGGAAAACCGTAATCAAGTGAAAAAGGCCAAGGCGCAAGCGATTTCGGACCAATACAAAATGAATGACGCTTGTCTTGCCTACCATAATGAAATGAAGTCGTATTATAATCAAGCCATTACCCTGCAAAAGGCGATATTGAGCTATAAGGAGTTCTTGCAGGAGAACAGCAATGCAGATTTGCTCTATCGGGCTTTCCGCACGGGAGAACTGTCCCTGTTGGAGTATCTGCTAGAGTTAGACTATTATTTTGACATCTACGAAAAATACTTGTCCATGCAGAAAGATCTGGCTTTGCTATATGCTCGAATGACGTCATTCCAGCTGTAGGAAATAGTACGCGGAAACAGCCCACCGAAGATATCTCAGTGGGCTGTTTCTGCTATAATACGAAAGAATCTGTGCAAAAAATCATCTCTTTCTTATACCGGTTTGCATTTCATGGTATGGAACTGATATGAATCAGAGATATAGGCAGGTATTCCCATTCGATTCAATACTTTGACGAAACGGTCACATACATCCAGATCCTTCATCCGCTGGGTGATGCAAAGCACCAGTTCATTTCCCCAGGTGGTGGAAGCGATGGTGAAAGGACAGAGGGACGTCGGCAGAACCGGATAAAAATCACTGATATATTGGGACATCGTTTCAGGCAAAGCGATTCTTCCCATATTGGTGATGACAAAGGTATATTTGAGCATGGAAGTACGGATCCTGTGATCCATCAGCCCAATTTTGTCATCCAAAGACATATCCATCTGGCGCAATTGCCGCATGCTTTCAATGTGGTTTTGGGCACGGTAAGCCAGCACTTCCTTGCTCGTCTGGTCGTCCAGAAGCGATTTCTGGATACGGAGCAGATCTTCAATATCCTCCTGAGCAAGCTTGCGTGAATAGGCAAGTTCGGAAAGAGTGATGAAATACCTCACGGTATCGGTCGGGAAGTAAGGACGCAAATTGACAGGGACAGAAGCGAAAATAGTGCGGTCATCAATCACGTCTTCATATTTCTCGAAGATGGCATGACTGAATAGCGGACTGATGAAGGTGACAGGTGAACTGTCATATTGCTTGAAAACTCCACGTAATCTATTGAACGGAATCCGGACAAGGACAACTGTATCAGCCGGATCTTCTTCATCGCTGATTTTTGGCACACAGAAAGGCTCCAGCTGGTCATTGTTCCATCTCGGGGGTCTGGTCTCCGCATTTCTGACGTGCTGATAGGGTTCTTCTCCTTCTGTCATATTGTAAGGCTGATCCACTGTCCAAATTGTTCCATCATTTTGGACAGGCACGTCAATACGTTGGAAATAACGGTAAAGAACTGCTTTGATAAAGATAATGAAGCCTGTCCCGTCACCTAACAGGTGATGGAAGTCAAACATTAGGGTTTTCTTGTAGTAAGTGACGCTCAGCAGATGCCAATTGGTTTCTGAAGTGCCAATATTTCGAATGACATTTCCTTTATCATGGAAAACACAGAAAGGCAACAAATTATCCTCCAATGTATATTTCTTGTTATCGGCTGTCCTGCCGATCTTGACAGCCATCTGTGGAAATCGGTCTTTGATGTCCGCCATAGTCTTGACGAGATTATCCCCGTCAATCGGCATTTTCAATGTAACGACAAATCTTGGAACACAACCACAATTCAGATGTGTGCCATAATAATAGAGTTCAGTTCCAAGATTTGAATCAAGGTAATTCTTTTCCATCATCATATAATTTTCTAAATCAGGTTGGCCGCCATCCTGCAGGCAACCTGTCATTTCAATGTAATCTGTTGAATGACTAATCTTTTATTTTTCCGCAATTCGCTTCACAAAGCCTGTATCAACTTTTCTTCAGAGTAAAGAAGAACTGCAGTCCTCCGTCTTCCCGGTTGCGTGCCGTAATCTCACCTCCATGGAAAGCAATGGCATTGCGTACGATGGAAAGTCCCAGTCCGGATCCTCCGCCATCTCGGGTTCTTCCTTCGGAAATACGGTGGAAGCGCTCAAATATTTTCACCAGATGATCCTCTGGAACACCTGTACCTGTATCGTAATAGGTGAAATGCAGGTACTCGTCCTGTTCCGAATAACATTCAAGATGAAGGGTAACATTTTCGCCTGCATATTTGATACTGTTTTCTACCAGATTTCGGAGAACGGCATAGAGCAAAGTTTTGTTGGCGACCAATTCAAGATGAGCCTCCAAGCAATTTTCGACCACAATGTGCTTTTCTTGGACAGACTCATGGAATTCAACGAATATTTCCTCGCTCAATGTCCTTAAATTTACCAGTTCCTTCTTCAACTGGTCATGGGATTCTTCAATCTTGCTGATCAGTGCCATGTCGCGAATCAAGTCAGACAGGCGGATGGTCTGATTGTAAGCCTTCACTATGAATACCTGCTTCTTCTCATCCGGCATGTCCGGACAGGAAATGATAGTCTCCAGAAATCCACGGATGCTTGTAACCGGGGTTCTGAGCTCGTGGGAAATATTGCTGGTCATTTGTTGCTTGAGAATGCTGTTTTTCTGAATTTCAGTAATATCTACAATACCTACCTCAAACCCCATGTCAGGATAGACCAGGACCTGAATCCGGAACTTTTTTCCGGAAGAATCGACAATGTAGGAGAAAGGGGACTGTTGCATTCCCGGCTGGGATGATTCCAAATAGGAACAAAGCGGAGCAAAATGTGAATTTCCCCAAATAATACTTAAATCTTTGGTCGCGGCTCCCAATATGATGTTTACATATTGGACAAACTTGGAATTGGCATATTCCAAGTTCTTTCCAGGAGAAAAGACAGCCACGCCTTTTTCACTGTTCTGGATATGGAGCTTCAGAAGATTGGTAACCCCCTTGCCCAGATAGCCAGAGAGGAGAATGAGAACAATTACGCTGACAAGTATCAGAGAAGCAACGAGAAAAACAAATATGTTATGTGGTTTGAAGAATTGCTTCACGGTTTTGTCATAGGGGAGAGCTACCCGAATAATTCGATTCCCGGAAGTACGGGCATAGTAAAAATACAGGCAATCGGCCGTGTCGGAATGACGAATGCTATATCCGTTTCCGTTATGCAAAGCGGCTTGGACCTCTGGCCGTAAAAGATGATTCTGTCCGGATTCATCCAGATCACTGCTTTCGTAGATGACATTTCCTTCCTTGTCAATGATAGTCGTCCTCAGCTCTTCCGGTAAAATGTCCGCCAAATCCTCATTCAGATTCTGGCTGCGGGAAATCACCCTGACATAGGAATCCAGTCTGGAGGCGAGGGCAAACTTCTTGGTATTGCGATCCTCCATAATCTGCAACACCACCAGGACGGATGCAAAGAAAACAAAGATGCTGGAGATGCAGATCAGCAGTTTCTGTCTGTATGTATACCGGATTTTTTTCATCATTCTACCACCTTGAAGCAATATCCGTATCCGGAACGGTTCGTTATGTAATTCTTGCAGTTTCCAATTTTGGAGCGAATCCGGGCGATGTGTACATCAATCGTCCTGTCCACGACATAAGGAGCATCTTTCCACAATTCGTCAATGATTTCCTCACGGGAAAAAACCTTGCCGGGATTGGAAGCCAACAGCTTGAAAACTTCAAATTCCTTTTTTGACAAGGTGACCGCCTCTCCCTTGACGTAGACGATTTTTGTATCGGAGTCAATCTTGATATCTCCTTCCTGAATGGTATGGCTTTCCTGAACAAGATGAGGCCTGCGGCGAAGGACTGCTTTAATGCGGGCGATCACTTCGTGGATGGAAAAAGGCTTGCAGATGTAATCGTCTCCACCAGCGGAAAATCCGGTCAACAGATCATTTTCAGCATTCCGTGCAGTCAAGAAGATGATGGGAACATCATTTCCTCTTTCCTTTCTCAAGATATCCGCCATCTTGAAACCGGAAATCCCGGACATCATGACATCCAAAAGGATAAGGCTGATACTAGAGTCCATCATTTCAAGGGCCTGTTCAGAAGAGGATGCGCAGAGAGTCTCATATCCGGCATTCTCCAGGTTAAACTGGAGAATCTCACAAATATCCGTTTCATCATCTACAATTAATATCTTGTCTGCCATAATGCTATTTCTGATTCAATTACTCAAACAGAAGGAATCCTCTTTCCGAATCTGGACAAATGCGACTCTGTAAAATCCTTTGGCGAAGTTAATTATTTTTTCTGGAAATGGAAAAACGACAATGATTAATCTGGCCGTAGATTCTCCGCTGAAGTACACATATCACGCACACTGTAACAATATCTTAACAATTCTGTAATCATGGACTAACAATAAGATTCTACTTTTGCAACTGTAAGAAAACGTATTTTAAAACTATGGAATGGATTTATTTCAGTTTCGTAATCTTTTTGGTCGTCCTGGCCATATCGGACCTCTGGGTAGGTGTCAGCAATGATGCCGTCAATTTCATGAACTCCGCTTTGGGAGCCAAGGCCGCCAAATTCCGCACTATCGTCATTGTTGCTGCGGTCGGTGTATTCTGCGGTGCTGTCATGAGCGATGGCATGATGGACATCGCCCGTCATGGTGTATTCCGACCAGAACAGTTTTCGTTCCGGGAAGTGATGTTCATCTTCCTGGCCGTCATGGCGACTGACATCATCCTGCTGGATACTTTCAACTCTCTGGGAATGCCGACTTCCACGACCGTTTCCATGGTATTTGAACTCTTGGGCGCCTCATTTGCCTTTTCCCTCATCAAGATGGGTAACAATTCCGGACTGGGCATCTCAGATTACATGAACACTTCACAGGCATTGTCCATGATCATTGCCATCTTCGCTTCTGTTGCAATTGCATTCATTGTCGGCTTTGCGGTCCAATATATCGCCCGTATCATCTTTACCTTCCACTATTCGCCCAAGTTGAAATGGAAAATCGGAATTTTCGGCGGAATCGCGACCACCAGCATCGTCTACTTCATGCTTTTCAAGGGCATCAAGCACATGGCTTTCATGACCCCTGAAATCGTGAACTGGATTGATGAGCATACGCTTGCCATTCTGGGAATCTGTTTTGCTGTGACCACCGCCATCATGCAGCTCCTCTATTTTTGCAAAGTGAACGTCTTCAAGGTGATAGTGCTTCTGGGAACCTTCTCTCTGGCAACAGCGTTTGCCGGCAATGACCTCATCAATTTTATCGGAGTGCCACTTTCCGGAATTTCTTCCTTTGCTGACTGGAAAGCTGCCGGTGCACCGGAACCGGGAACCTATATCATGGATTCTCTGAACGAGTCTGCCTCCACTCCTTTCATTTATCTGTTCTTTGCTGGAACAATTATGGTTCTCGCCCTGGCAACTTCCAAGAAAGCACAGAATGTCTCCAAGACAGAAATCAACCTGGCCAAACAAGAAGAAGGCGAAGAGCGATTCGGTTCCTCCAAAGCTGCCAGAAGTATCGTCCGATTCGGCAACAAGCTAGGTACCTTCTTTGTCACTGTCACTCCACAACCTGTCATCAATTGGGTGAACACCCGATTTGACAAGACTCTCGTAGAAGTCGAAGACGGAGCCGCCTATGACCTGGTGAGAGCTTCTGTCAATCTTGTGATGGCCTCCCTGCTCATTGCCTTAGGCACCTCCTTCAAGCTTCCGCTTTCCACCACCTATGTCACATTCATGATAGCCATGTCCAGTTCTCTGGCGGACAGGGCATGGAGCCGGGAGAGTGCAGTCTTCAGAGTAACAGGCGTACTGTCTGTCATCGGTGGCTGGTTCATCACAGCCGGAGTCGCTTTCATCAGCACCTTCATCATTGCTCTGCTTATGCATTGGGGTGGTATGGTCGCCGCGGCAATCATTGTTGTCACAGGACTGGCTGTCATGATTCATAGCAATATCAAATTCAAGGAGAAAGAGACCAGTGAAAGTGGCGACGAAAATTTCAGAGCTGTACTCAAAGCTGAAGACAACAAGACTGTTTGGAAAAACATCAGCAAGTACATCAGCATGAACGAGACGCAGATTCTGAGAACCATCTCTGAAAATTATCGGTACATTACCGATGGTGTCCTGGATGACAATGTGAAACTGCTCCGCAAATCTGATACTTATCTCAGGGAAATCAAGGACAAGATGAAGAACATCCGGAGAAAAGAAACCATCTGCATCCGCAAGATGGATCAGGAGACCGCAATGACCAGAAGTGCTTGGTTCTTCTCCTCCTTCAATGATTTGGAGCAGATGTATTACTCCGTCCGCCGTATGTGCGAACCGGCTCTGGAACATATCGACAACAACTTCACTCCGCTGCCGGAATCCTATGCGGAAGACTTCCGAAAAGAACGGGATCTGCTGGACAGCACCCTCAAAGAAGTTGCCTTGGCTTGTGAGGTCTTCGGATATGAGCACATGAGAGTGTTCGAGGACAAGTTCAAACAGCTCCAGTCAGACTTTTCAGAGAAGAGAAAAGCTCTGACTAAAGATATCCAGGCAGATAAAATCAATATCAATACTGCCTACCTCTATCTGAACATTCTCCAAGAATCCGAGACCATGGCAATCCACATGAAACAGTTTATCCGTTCTTCCAGAAAATTCCAGGAGCCGAGCAAACTGCAACAAGACGTATTTCAGCAAACAAATAGTTGAGTACCATAACAATATGATCAGAGCACGCCTGCTGATATGAAAAAGGGCGTGCTTTTTTGTGCACACCCTTTCGTCATGGACAAAGAAATCTTATTTGTTTCTCTGATAGAGATAACGTTTGATGGATTTCTTGGGAGTTCTTTCAAAGTCTTCCGGCATCAATTCCAAATCCTTGATACGGGAATAATTCGGCAGATTCTTGTTCAGATCTTCAATCAGGCCACGCAAGAACTTCTCCAGATCGACAGAAGAAAGCCCATCTTTTTCAGCCATCTGGAAATCTGGATAAATTAAAGCAATCAAAGAACCGTTGTCTTCAATGATAAGGGACTCCACGACATACTGCATGGCGTTGATGGTATTTTCAATCTCCTCCGGATAAATATTCTGGCCGGAAGGACCGAGAATCATGCACTTGGACCTTCCACGAAGATAAAGATACCCGTTCTTGTCCATTACACCGATATCGCCGGTACGGAACCAGCCGTCTTCCGTAAAGACCTCTTTGGTAGCCTCTTCATTCTTGTAGTAGCCGAGGAAAACATTCATACCTTTTACAAGAACTTCGCCAGGCACATTCTCTGGATCCTCGGACACAATCTTGATTTCCATATTAGGAGCCACTTTCCCACAAGAGTAGAGCTGGTTGGTCTTCCAGTCATCATAAGCCAAAATCGGCGCACACTCAGTCATGCCGTATCCGACAGTAATCGGGAAGTCAATCTGCTTGAGGAAACTTTCCACCTCTTTATTGAAGGCAGCCCCACCAACAATCACTTCATAGAAATGTCCGCCGAATGCAGATACGAGTTCCTCTCGAATCTTCTTGACGACTACCTGGTTCAATACAGGCAATTTTAACATGAACTTGATGCCTTCCTTCTCAATGATTGGCTTCAACTTGCTCTTGTATACTTTCTCAATGATGAGAGGTACGGCAATAACCAGATCTGGCTTGACATCGGCAAGTGCCTGGAGAATAATCTTCGGACTCGGCAGTCTGGTCAAGAAATGGATATGTGCACCTACTGACAATTCAAACAAGACCTCAAACATCAGACCATACATATGCGCCATCGGCAGCATAGAAACGATCTGAGACTGGTTGTTGACCAAAGGAAGCACATTCCATGCAAAAGTGATGTTGGAAAAAACGGCACGATAAGGAATCATCACACCTTTGGAGAAACCGGAAGTACCGGAAGTATAGTTGATCATACAGAGTTCATCTGCGGTGTCCTCGTGATAATTCAGGCAAGACTGGTCAAACTCTTTCGGATATTTCTTTCCAAACAATTCATTCAAATGATCTCTCGTTTCGGCGATCTTAGGATCTTTTGTATAGAGAATATTGAAGTCATTTATCATGACGATGGCTTTGAGATCTGGCATTTCAGATTCGGAAAGTCCATCCCAAATACCATCACCTACAAAAAGAATCTTGGATTCAGAATGATTGACCAGATGATGGATATTGGCCGGCTTGAATTCATGAAGAAGTGGAACAGGAACTGCACCATAAGTGGTCGCTGCCAGAAAAATGACAGCCCAATTGGCCTGGTTTCTTGAACAAAGAGCAATTCTGTCACCAACTTCCACTCCACATTTTTCAAAGAAAATATGCAATTTGGCAATATGCTCGGCTACATCTTTATAATAAAGGGTAGATCCTTTATAATTAGACAAAGCAGGACGGTCCCAATTTTCAATGAAACGTTCCTGAAAAATTTTGTTTACTGATCTAAACTCCATCATAATTGAATAATGTTTTTGATGTTTTTATCAATTTTTTCGATTGCAAATATAGTGAATTCCACCTAAATGCAAATTTTGCCGACCAGAAAGACCATAACTTTCTAACAAAAATGCGGTAGAAAAATGACAGACAGACGGATAAATTCTAACCTCTTCTACTGGAAAATGCAACAGAAAATTGTACATTTGTTCCTTTATGCCAAAGAAATGGAAAAATTCAAAGTCCCTGACACATATGTCATCATATTCACGGTCATTTTGTTCTGTGCCATTGCCACCTGGTTTGTCCCGGGAGGGCAGTATATTGAATCACCCTCCGGGGAAATGACCTATGCTGCAACAAGATCCATACCCCAGACATGGCAAGTCTTTTCTGCCCTGTCGGAAGGATTCAGCCAGCAGGCTTCCATCATTGTCTTCGTGCTCATCATCGGTGGTGCATTTTGGGTTGTGAACAGCACCCGGGCTGTCGATGCTGGCATCATGAAATTCATTGCCAGCACCCAACGCATGGAATCGTATGGTCTGGTTGGAAAACTTGGAGCAGGCAATCTCATCATTGTCCTTACCATGCTGCTTTTTGGAGCTTTCGGTGCCATCTTCGGCATGAGTGAGGAAACCATCGCCTTCACCGCAATCGTCATTCCGCTTGCCATCTCACTTGGCTACGATTCCATTGTCGGTGTCTGCATGGTCTATGTGGCAGCCCATGTCGGTTTTGCCGGGGCAATGCTCAATCCGTTCACCATCGGTATCGCACAAAATCTATCGGACCTCCCTTTGTTTTCCGGCATCGAATACCGGACCCTCTGCTGGATCGTCCTCATGAGTCTGGCCATCGTCTTCGTCCTGTGGTATGCCCATCGTGTCAAACGACATCCAGAACTTTCTCCCATGTACGAAACCGACCAAAGGCTCAGATTGGAGCAGGCGAGTGAAGAAAATATGCAATATGGTGATATACAGGATAAGAAACATAAACGTTCAGCTATTTTTACCTGTATTCTGACCGTTCTGGCTCTCCTTTTCTTCTGCTTTTCCTACGCAAAAGACTGCACCATCACCATCGGTACCGCCACCTTTCATGCTCCATGGCTGCTCTGGTCAGAATCCGCCCTCTATCTGCTGTCCGCCATTTTGACGCTCCGCAAATCGACCCGGCTTTTCATCCTGGACATGCTGCTTTTCACCATTTTCTTCCTGATTACAGGTGTAATGGGATTCGGTTGGTATATCGGTGAGATTTCTGCTCTCTTCATGGCACTGGCTATCGCTGCCGGAATCGCCTCCGGCTACAGTGCAGACGAGATTGCGAAAAAATTTGTAGAGGGAGCCAAGGATATTTTCTCCGCAGCGCTGGTCATCGGCTTTGCCGCCGGAATCGTCATCATCCTGAAAGACGGCAAGATTCTCGACACCTTGCTCCATGCCATGGCAACTTCGCTGGGGGAGACCGGTCCTGCCGGATCTCTGGGAGCGATGTACGGCATCCAGACCCTCATCAATCTGTTCATACCGTCCGCCTCTGCCAAAGCCGCCATCACCATGCCCATCATGGCACCCTTCTCCGATCTCATCGGTGTTTCCCGTCAGGCGACGGTGCTGGCATTCCAGTTCGGTGACGGTTTCACCAACATGATCACGCCTTGCTCCGGCGTACTGCTCGCCGTCCTGTCCGTAGCGCACATTCCGTATACCGTCTGGTTCAAATGGGTCTGGAAATTCATCCTCACCCTGGTCCTCGTCGGATTCCTCCTGCTGCTGCCGACCCTGTTCTTCGCATTCCCCGGTTTCTAACCCTCTATCTTCCGAAAAATGTTCATCGTCATCGGTTTCATGTTTGCAGGCATACTGCTGGGTTATCTCCTGCGGAAAATGCCTATGCTCCAGAAAATATCCACCCCCATATCCTGGACCATCTACCTGCTGCTCTTTCTGATGGGCATTTCGGTCGGGACCAATGAAGAAGTGCTCCGCAACCTCGCTTCGCTGGGAGGAACCGCGCTGCTGCTTTCCCTGTCAGGTACGCTGGGAAGTGTCCTGATGGCGTGGCTCGTGTGGAAGAAAGTCTTCCTGCAACCTTCCCGGGAAGAAGAAGGGAAACAAACCAAGCAGTCCGAAGAACCGCAAGAGAAAGTCCGTCTTGCCGGCAGTCTCATTGTGGTGGCTTTCTTCCTATCAGGTGCCCTGCTGGGACGTTTCCACCTCATTCCATCGGCCCTGGTGCAGAATGAACTGTCGAGCTATGTGCTCTACCTGCTCATGTTCCAGGTCGGTCTCAGCATCGGCAGTGACCGGAAACTGAAAGAAATCCTCTTCAACCTTCGTCCGAAAGTACTGCTGGTACCGCTCGCCACTATGACCGGCACATTGGCATTTTCCGCCTTGGCGGCACTGTTCATCACCCGTTGGAGCCTTGCCGACTGTCTGGCGGTCGGAAGCGGTTTCGGCTATTATTCTTTGTCGTCCATTCTCATCACCCAGCTCAAAGGAGCCACTATCGGGGTCCAGCTGGCTGCGGAGCTGGGTACCATCGCTCTGCTGTCCAACATCATCCGCGAAATTCTGGCGCTGCTCGGAGCTCCGTTGTTCGCGAAATGGTTCGGGCCGCTGGCTCCCATCTGTGCCGGAGGAGCGACCACCATGGACACGACTTTGCCCATCATCACCCGGTGCTCCGGCAAGGATAAGGTCTTCATTTCCATTATCCATGGCATTCTGATGGACTTTTCCGTACCGTTCCTGGTCAGCTTCTTCTGTTCGCTGTAAGCTGCTTGTCAAAGACCAAAAAAGAAGGGATCTGGCTGAGCCAGGTCCCTTCTTTATTTATAGAGCGAACCTCCCTTTATTCAAAAATTTCGAGCATTGGTCTTCCGATCCATACCTGAGGGCATTCCAGACCGAAAATGTGGGCGAGGGTCGGTGCAATGTCAAACTGCATCATGCTGTCCTCGATGATGTAACCTTTCTTGATGCCTTTGCCGCAAATGATGAAAGGGGACTGCATTTCCTGCATGCTCTTGCCTCCGTGGCCCAGATTGATTCCACCGTGGTCGGAACTGAGGATGAAAATGGTGTCGTCGTAGATGCCGGCATCTTTGACTGCCTGCACGATTTCACCGACGTAGCCGTCCAGTTCATGCACCTTGGCATAATAGGCAGGAGTATCGTGGCCGATCTGATGACCGACTCCGTCCGGCTGGTCGAAGATGACGAGTGTCAGCTCCGGCTTCTTTTCCTTGATGTAGCCGACTGCCTCTCTGGTCAGATTGACACCGCTTTCGCCAGTGCTGTGGCAATCGAGACTGACAGCTGCCGTATCGACGACATAATGCATGCCGCTCCATTCGTAGAGATGACCGATTTCAGCTTCCGGTGCGGCTTTGCGCAAGAGGGAGAAAACATTCGGGAACATGCCGTCCTCACCAACCACTCTCGGAGGAAGATCCGGTTTTTGGGAACCCCAAGTGGTGTAGCCGTGCAGTTCCGGACCGGCACCCATGAACATGGAAGCCCAGTTGGCCGCACTGGAAGATGGCAGGACAGAACGTTTTTCCAGAGTATAGGAACCTTTTTCCATCAATGCCCTGACATTGGGCATGTCAGCTTTGTCCATACAGTAGGAACCCCAGCCATCCATGCCGATGAAGACCACGTGGCCAGCCGTCCATTCAGACTTGTCGGAGCAGGACACGAGAAGAAGTGCCGCCGCACATAAAGAAAAGAACCGATTCTGTTTCATAAAAAAGAGTGTTGATCAATCAAGTGATTCTAAGATTTTTGAAAATTATCTTTAAATTTATCAACAATTTTCAAAAACACCAAATTATATTTGTTAAATTTCATGCTTGATTTGAAGGCTCTGTAGGAAAGTCGCTTCATCCATATCGGTCATGATGGTGATCTTTTTCTCCACTCCCGGCAGGAGGTAGAAGAAATTGTCTGAGAAGTTCTTGCCGATTTCCCCAGCAGATACCCATACAGCTTTGGCGAAACAATCTGACTGGAGTCTCACCTCATAGCCGTCTTCCGTAGCGGTGACGGTATGCTGGATGTCGCACTGAGGAAACTGCACCTCACCGTCCTTGACAAAGAGACGGAGGTTGTCTGCCGTGCCGGCCTTGGACTCAAACTTCATGGTCATGTACACTTCATTTTCCTTTGCCCCAGCCAGCAAACTGCCATAGTCCATTTCTGTGACGACAATGCTGGAATTAGCAGGAATGGTACATTGCACAGCATGAGAAGATTGGATATTTCCTTGAAAATCGAAAACTTCCACGACCAATGTCCCCCGGACTTTTTCCAGCAGGTCAGAAACCAGATAAAAAGAAACACTCTCATCACCAAATTCTGGAGATACGAGTATATTGGCGAAAGCTTTGGTGCTGTAGTACTGGAGCGCTTTCCAAGTGCCGTAACAATCGCGGCTCGACCAGGAAGCTACCGGCCAGCAGTCGTTGAACTGCCAGAACAGGGAACCCCAGCAATAAGGCTTGTCACGACGGTGGGATTCAATCGCCAGCTTGATGGCATCTCCCTGCACCACCTGACTCATATAGAGGATGTCGTCAAAATTCTCCGGCACCTTGTAGTCTTCACGCAAAGCCTGGATGATACGGTCATTGCAGAATGCGCCGCCTCTCTGGTGGAACATCATCACATCGGAATTGATCTGCCAGTCTTTGCTCTGAGGGGCATACATCTTGACAGTCGGCAGAGTCGGGAAGGACTGGAAACCGTATTCGCTCATGAAGCGGGCGCTGTTGGTTTCGTATTCGCTGATCGGCTGACGGGCATGCCATGGAGTCCAGAAATGATAGTCTCCTATGTCCATGCTGCCACGCTTTCCTTGTGGACAGTAAGGGGAGGATGGCGTGTAATCGGTCACCGGATCCAATTTTCCCACAACGGAAGGAAGCAAGTCAAAGTACATGGCATTCATCTGCCGCTCAATCAGCTGGTCATATTCCGGATGTCCCTGTCTCGCATAGGTGTTTTTCAGGCCCCAACCATAGAAGGCATCATTACATTCGTTGTTGCCGCACCACAGCGCGATGCACGGATGGTTTCGCAGACGGATTACATTGTCTTCTGCCTCACGACGGATATTCTCAAGGAATGCCTCATCCGCCGGATAGAAACTGCAAGCGAACATAAAATCTTGCCAAATGAGGATACCGTTCTCATCACACAAATCGTAGAACCGGTCATTTTCATAAATACCGCCACCCCAGACACGCAGCATGTTCATGTTAGTCATTTTGGCAGAACGGACGGTCTCTTCGTAGATTTCATCTGTTACGCGATCCAACAAAATATCACAAGGGATATAGTTGGCCCCCTTCATGAAAATAGGTTTTCCGTTCACCTTGAAACAGAAATTGAAACCGGTTCCTTCAGGAGAACGGTCCAATTCGATGGACCTCAGTCCAATCTTTTCACAATCGGAGAGCAGCACTTCGTCATCGTGAAGCACTTCAACTTCAAATTCATAACGATAAGCTTCTCCATGTCCGTTCGGCCACCACAAATGCGGTTTTCTGACGACACACGGCACACTCAAGACAGACTGGCCCTCCTCAATGTCAGTGCGCAGGGTCCCGACCACCGAGCCGTCGGCAAGAATCCGGACCTGTGCATTGCGGAAAACTTTGTCAGCCAATACGGAAAGCTGCACATCCAGACGCGCCGTCTTCTCGGACACTTCGGTCTGCTTGTAATAGACATTATCCAGACGGACATCGTCCCATGCTTCCAGACGGACTGGACGCCAGATGCCGGAAGGGACAATGCGAGGGCCCCAGTCCCAGCCGTAGTGATAGCCTGCCTTGCGGGTGAAGACACTGACTCGTTTGTCCATGATGCCACCGTTCTGGCTCTGGTCGTTACCACAATAATACTGGAAAGGTAGGGCATCAAAAAGGGGCATGCCTTTCTTGATGGGAGAATGCAGATAAACCGTCAGTCGGTTCTTGCCGGAAACGAGAATTGGTTTTACTTCTTTCCTCCAGCGAACGAACATGTTGTCGGTGCTGAGAACCAGACTGTCATTGACATATACATCCGAATAAGTGTCAATGCCATCCAAGCATAGTTCAATATGTCGGCAAGTTGCCAAATCATCTTCTACAATGAATTCTGTCTGATAAATCCAATCTTCCTTGTCTACCCATTGGATAGATCTTTCGTTCATGCCAGAGAACGGGTCTTCAATGATTCCATGTCTCAACAAATCAGAATGGACAGTACCTGGAACAATGGCTTCATGTTGATCATGACCGCGTGCCTGCCGAAAGGTCCATCCTTGATTCAAGTTTTGGCTTGCCAATGCCGTAATGACTGCCAGAATTGCAAATTTGAACATATGCCTCTACGATTTCAGTTAAAAGATATAGTGTGTGATGATTTGTCAAAAATAACAATTTTTCAGAGAAATTCTGACACAAGAAGGACCTTGCCGGGAACGATCCGGGATAATTCCGTTCTATCCAGATCCCGTATTTTGAAAAAAAGTGAAAAAACAAACAAAATAAAGCAAAAAAGCCCTTTCTGAGAAAGTTTTTATATATCTTTGCGTTTTTGCATGAATACCGGAATAATATAGAAAACCAAAACTATAATGGACCAACAAGCATTAAAGAAAAAATATTCCTATTGGGAATGGCGGACCTTGATCTTGCTGATGATCGGTTACGCATTGTTTTATTTTGTAAGAAAGAACTTCAGTATCGTGATGCCTGCTCTGGAGTCAGAATTGGGCATCACCAAGCTCCAGCTGGGTATTTTCCTTACTGTCAACGGAATCATCTATGGTGTATCCCGTTTTGTCAATGGATTCATGGCCGACAATGTCAGCCGCAAGAAGATGATGGCGGCAGGATTGTTCTTGTCTGCCGTAGTCAATGTCCTTATCGGATTGAGTCCTCAAATGAACGGATTGTTCCATTTCCTGGATGCAGAAGGAAAAGCCACCATGGGATTGGTCTATTTTATAGGTTCCTTATGGCTGATCAACGGTTACATGCAAGGTATGGGCTATCCTCCGTGCGGCAGTTTGATGGCTCACTGGATCAAACCTTCCGAACTTGCCTTCAAACAATCCATCTGGAACAGTTCCCACTCTATTGGTGCGGGGCTGGTTGCCTTGCTCTGTGGCACTGTCATCTTGAACGGATATGGCTCCAGCGCATGGCAATGGTGTTTCTTCATTCCGGCCATTTTGGCTATTTTGGGAGCCGGCCTTCTTCTCTTTGGACTCAAGGACACTCCAGAATCTGTTGGCTTGCCGGATCCTGAACTGCTGGATGAAAACAAATCACTTCAATTAGACAATGTGGAGGTAGAAAGCAAGGAGGTAACCCAATATGCATACAAGAAATTCGTGAAGAAAATGGTATGGCGCAATCCGATTATCTGGGTGCTCGCCGTGACAAATTTTTGTGTATATGTCATCCGTTTCACTATTCTGGACTGGGGAGCCACATTCCTGACACAATATAAAGGTATGGAAATCGGGACAGCCTCTTCTGTTGTAGCCGCCTCTGAAATTGTTGGAGGGATTATTGGAACATTGCTTGCTGGCTGGGCAACAGACAAATTGTTCCATAGCCGCGCACACAGGACCTGCCTGATTGGACTTCTTGGTGCCACTCTCTGCTTCCTCCTCTTCTGGAAACTTCCAAGTTCATACAACACTTTGGCCATGATTTCCGTAGTCCTTGCCAGTTTCTTCATCTATATGCCTCAAGCCTTGCTTGGCATTGCCGCCTCCAACCAAGGCACCAAACGCGTAGCAGCCTCTGCAAACGGCGTTTTGGGAATCTTCGGATATGCCAGCACAACTGTTTCTGGCATAGTTTTTGGTATCATTGCGGATTCATTCGGTTGGAATTCCGTATTCCTGATTGCCATCATCTTTGGTGTGGTAGGCTCCTTAATTATCGCGACCATTTGGAGCGCACCTGCCGACGGATATGAGAAAGCTGACAAACTGATGGAAGAAGTGCATGCAGAATTGGCGGCAAAAAGGAATTGACAGAAACAACTTAATCAAAATATAATAGACTATGATGAAAAAATTTATGACCATCGCAATGATGGGAGCAGTAGTGATGACTTCCTGTTCAGTGCAGGAGGATGTGAATGTTGAAGGACAATGGAACATCGTAACCCTCAATGGAAAAACCGTTGATACAGAAAACATTCCCTATATCGGGTTTGACACAGAAGAAGGGAGAATCTTTGGCAATAGCGGCTGCAACTATATCAATGGCACATTCAACCTCAAGGATGGCAACATTATTGAATTCGGAAATGTAGGTTCAACCATGATGAGCTGTCCAGATATGCAAATTGAGCAAGAAGTGCTCTCAACTTTGGAAAAAGTGGGAAAAATCAAGGCTGAAGGCGAGGCCCTCTCTCTTTGTGATGCCAAAGGCAACCAGCTCATCAAACTGGAAAAAAGATTTGAAGAAGTTGCCTATTCTGCAATTGAAGGCAAATGGAATATGGTCAAAGTAGAAGGTGAAGATATTCCTTCCGATCTGGACGGAATCCCATTCCTCTCTTTCACCGCAGATTTGAACGTAGCAGGTCTTGCCGGCTACAACAATGTCCATGGTGCTGTTGCCTTGGATGAAGCGGACACCACTTCCATCCAGTTCGAAAACATGGCTGCTACCCGCAAGATGGGTCCCAATATGGAATTTGAAGATAACATGATGAACGTTCTGGGTAACATCAGGAGTTTTGGTCTTCTCTCCAACGGCCATCTCGCACTCTTCGACGCCAACGGGAAATTGGCTATTGAACTCGAAAAAGCGGAATAAGTCCAATCGGAAATTAACTTGGAAAGGTGATCTGTGATGAACAGATCACCTTTTTTTCCGTATCAAGTGACAAAGACATTTCCGGTCAGGGAAAATACCCGTCCACTTTGATGACATGAAAATATGACATATATGCTCAATAAGAAAAAAGGATCGTGACAAATATTCTTTTCTCCACAAAATTTGTCTGAATGAAAAGAATGGCTCGGTATATGCTATGATAAATGCAATATCATACAATTATATAATTGAGTAATAGCACAAATGAGAAAACCAATCATATATCAGATGCTTCCACGTTTGTGGGGCAACCAGAACATTCCCGTCAAAAATGGAGATCTGAAAACAAACGGAACGGGAAAATTCCAAAACATTGACACCGTAACTTTCGATTATCTCAAAAGTCTCGGCGTTTCTCATGTCTGGTACACCGGGATTATCCGTCATGCGACCCAGAGCCACTGCGACGGCTGTATTCCTTCTTCCTCAGAATGGGTGAAAGGCGATGCAGGTTCTCCTTATGCAATCACCAACTATTTTGATGTCAATCCTTATTTGGCATCCTGTCCAGACAAGAGGATGGAAGAGTTCGAAGACTTGGTCAGAAGGACTCATGAAGCCGGACTCAAGGTAATCATCGATTTTGTCCCGAATCACGTGGCCAGAGACTATGGCCAGTTCTCTCCGCAACCGATCATTGACGGAAAAGATGCGGAAGGACATTCTGTATTGGGAGCAGAAGATGACAGTTCTGTCACCTGGAAAGAAGAAAACGATTTCTTCTACTATCCGAATGAATATCTCCGCTTGCCGGATTCCGCCATTCGCAAAGCGGGACACAAAGCCCAAGGCTATGTGGAATTTCCCGCAAAAGCTTCGGGAAACACCTACACCTCCGCTCCGACAGAGAACGACTGGTATGACACCATCAAGATCAACTATTGTGAATATCATACCTCCACTTGGGACAAAATGGCTGAAATCATAGAATTCTGGATTTCAAAAGGAGTAGATGGTTTCCGTTGTGATATGGTCGAGTTGGTCCCGGCAGAATTCTTCAAATGGATTGTCGAGAAAGTAAAGAAGGCTCATCCACAGATTGTCTTCATTGCAGAAGTCTATCAGAAGACTATGTACAGCAAATACATTCATCATGTCGGATTTGACTATCTCTACGATAAATCAGGACTCTACGACGCCCTTAGGGCGATCGTCATGAAAAATGCTTATGACAGCGGTGTGCCGGTAGAGCAATGGCAGTCCACGCGTCTTATCTCCTGGAACTGGCAGCAGCTGGGAGATTTGCAACCAAGAATGCTCAATTTCCTTGAGAACCACGATGAGCAGCGATTCGCTTCTTCTTTTTTCGGAGCCGATCCCAAAACGGCCATGGCCCCTCTTGCGGTAAGCCTCTTGTTCAACACAGCGCCGTTTATGCTCTATTTCGGTCAAGAAATAGGGGAGTCCGGTATGGATGAAGAAGGTATGAGCGGAAAGGACGGAAGAACTACCATTTTCGACTGGTGGAGTCCTGCTTCACTTAGAAGGCTCTATTCGGAAATACATCATGGAAAAGAGCACCTGCTACCTGAAGAAAGGGAAATGTTGGAAAAATATCGTAACCTCTTGCAATATGCCGCGGAAGATTCTGCTTTGAGCATGGGCTCCACCTATGATTTGTGCTACTGCAACTTTTCCTCTGACGGCTTCAACAAAGACAAGCATTTTGCATTTCTGAGAGACTATGAAGACGAGACGCTCTTGATTGTCAGCAACTTCTCCAGCACCGATGCCCAAATTGACATTATGATACCGGAACATGCCTTCAAATGGCTGGAATTGCCGGAATCCGACAAACTGAACCATCTTCATCCTGTAAAAGTGAAGGTCAAGGCTAAAGATGCGGTCATCATTCCTCTATGAGAATAAAAAAAATATGACTATATTAGTGGTTTATTCATGAAGGACAGAAAAACACATTACTGAAAAATAAACCACCAAACCATGAGAAAAAGACTAATCGTATTGGCGTCATCGATAATCTGCTGTTCAGTATTCGTTTCTGCGCAGCAGATTGTTCCTTATAAAGATGCCTCCCTCCCGATTGAACGGAGAGTCGATGACCTTCTCTCCAGAATGACTCTGGAAGAGAAAATTGCCCAGATTTCCCACCTGCACTCCTGGAACGTCTTCGACGGCCAGAAACTCAACGAAGAGAAACTGGCGCAATTCTGCAGCGACAAGGGCTTCGGATTTTTTGAAGGATTTCCTTTGACGGCTGCCAACTGCCGGGAAACTTTCAAGATTATCCAGAGCTATATGCTCAACCAGACCCGTCTTGGCATTCCAGCCTTTTCCGTTGCGGAATCCCTGCATGGTGTCGTACACGAGGGGACAACTGTTTTTCCTCAAAACATTGCAATGGGAAGCACCTTCAATCCGGATCTTGCCTACCGGAAAACCACCGCAATTTCTGGAGAACTCAATACAATCGGAGTACGTCAAGTGCTCTCTCCTTGCATTGATGTAGTAAGGGAATTGAGATGGGGCAGAGTAGAAGAATCATTTGGTGAGGATCCTTATCTCTGTTCCAGAATGGCGGTTTCAGAAGCGAAAGGCTATCTGGATCACGGCATTTCTCCAATGCTCAAGCACTACGGGCCTCATGGCAACCCATCCGGCGGTCTCAATTTGGCTTCGACTGAATGTTCCGCCAAGGATCTGTTCGATATCTATCTGAAACCATTTCAGACAGTAATTGCCGAGACAAATGTAATGGCTATCATGTCCAGCTATAATTCCTGGAACCGAGTGCCGAACTCCGCTTCTCATTTTATGCTCACTGATGTGCTCAGAGACCTATTCGGATTCAAGGGTTATGTCTATTCAGACTGGGGTGTCATCAATATGCTCAAGAATTTTCACCGGACCGCTGGAGATGACTACGAGGCGGCAGTACAGGCCATTACTGCCGGACTGGACGTGGAAGCCTCCAGCTCTGCCTTCCCGACTCTTGTCCAAGCTGTCAAAGAAGGAAGATTTGATGAAGAATATATCAATGTTGCTGTAAGAAGAGTTTTGAGAGCCAAATTTGAGCTTGGACTCTTTGAAGATCCTTATCAAGAAAAATGTTCGCACAGACTTCCGCTTAGAAGTGAAGAAAGTTCACAACTGTCAAAGCAGATCGCTGACGAATCCACCGTATTGCTCAAAAACGAAGGGAATCTACTTCCTTTGGATATCCACAAGCTCCGCTCAATTGCCGTCATCGGGCCGAATGCGGACCGTATCCAATTTGGTGACTACACTTGGAGCAAAAATAAAGGAGATGGCATCACACCATTGCAGGGCATCCGGAAACTGGTCGGAAATCAGGTGAAAATCCACTATGCGGAAGGTTGCTCGATCGCCTCTATGGATGAGTCAGGTATTCCTGCCGCAGTAAAAGCAGCCCGCAAAAGCGATGTCGCACTCGTCTTTGCAGGCAGTTCTTCTACAGCTTTTGTCCGTCACAGCCCGGAACCTTCTACAAGTGGGGAAGGCATTGATCTCAACGACATTTGTCTGACAGGCGCGCAGGAAAAACTGGTGAAAGCAGTAGCTGCGACCGGAAAACCGGTCGTCGTCATTCTGGTGGCAGGAAAACCTTTCGCCATTCCATGGATTAAAGAAAACATACCGGCTGTACTGGCTCAATGGTATGCCGGAGAACAGCAGGGCAACTCCATTGCGGACATCCTGTTTGGAAAGGTCAATCCTTCCGGCCGTCTGTCCTTCAGCTTCCCTCAAAGTACCGGTCATCTGCCATGTTTCTACAATTATTTGCCGACAGACAAAGGTTTCTATCATGAGCCGGGCAGCTACGATGCTCCAGGTCGTGACTATGTCTTCTCCACGCCTGATCCGCTTTGGGCTTTTGGACATGGACTGAGCTATACGAAGTTTGACTATCTGGATGCCAAGGTAGAGAAAGAGAACTACCTTCCATACGAACAAATCCATGTGGACGTGACCATCCGCAATGCCGGCAGCCGCCCTGGCAAAGAAGTGGTCCAGGTCTATGTCCGCGACCTGGTCAGCACCGTCATGACTCCTGTCAAGCAGTTGAAAGCATTCCAGAAGATTTCCCTGGAACCAGGGGAGAGCAAGACCGTCCGTCTCACCATTCCGGTGAAAGAACTTTTCCTTACCCGGGATGACGGCACTGCCTATTTGGAGGACGGACAATTTGAAATCCAGGTGGGAAAGGCTTCCGATGATATCTTGTTCAATCTTCCTGTCTATGCTGGAAAAACGCTTCCGGTCCAGAGTATTTCACAGCAGAGCACAACAGCCACTGTACAAGAAGAAGGTGAAGAAATTGAAGTTACTGGAAGTGTACGTGATGTCCAGGCGACGCCCGTAGCGGGGGCAATAGTAGAAGATCGCGGTCTCGGCACCAGATCCGTTACTGACAAATTCGGCAACTACCATATCAAAACCCGGACGCAAGGCATTCTGACTTTTACAGCACCTCACTTTGAACTCCTTGAAATGCAAGTAAACGGACAGAAAAGTGTCAATGTCCAGCTAAACAAGAAATAAAGAGCAGAATGAAATTGCATTATCATTTCAGTTAGTAATCAAACCATATAAATGTATGACGAGTATGAAGTCTGACATCGAAATCGCGAGAGAAACTCCGATGAAAAAAATCACAGAAATCGCTGGTAGTATCGGAATACCAGAAGAACAGTTGGAGCAGTATGGCAAATTCATCGCCAAGGTTCCAGAGACACTGATTGATGATGAGAAAATCAAGCGGAACAAGCTGATTCTTGTCACTGCGATCACCGCCACCAAGGCAGGAATTGGAAAGACCACCGTGTCTGTAGGTCTGGCACTGGGGCTGAACAAAATCGGAAAGAAAGCGGTTGTCGCCCTGAGAGAACCTTCTCTGGGTCCTTGCTTCGGCATGAAGGGCGGTGCGGCTGGAGGCGGCTGCGCCCAGGTGCTGCCGATGGACAAGATCAATCTTCATTTCACGGGCGATTTCCATGCCATCACTTCTGCGCACAACATGATTTCCGCTCTGCTGGACAACTACATCTACCAGCACCAGGCAGAAGGCTTCGCTTTGAAGGAAGTACTCTGGAAAAGGGTGCTGGACGTGAACGACCGCAACCTCCGGAGCATTGTCACCGGTCTGGGTCCCCGTACCAACGGACTCACCGGAGAATCCGGTTTTGAGATTACTCCGGCTTCTGAAATCATGGCCATCCTCTGTCTGTCAGAAAATCTCGAAGACCTCAGACGCCGTATCGAGAACATTCTGCTCGGCTACACCATGGACGACAAGCCATTCACGGTGAAAGACCTGGGTGTTGCCGGTGCCATCACCGTTCTGCTGAAAGATGCCATCCGTCCAAATCTCGTGCAGACTACTGAAAACACACCTGCTTTCGTGCACGGTGGTCCATTTGCCAACATCGCCCATGGCTGCAACTCCATCATCGCAACCAAGACGGCCATGACATTCAGCGACTATGCCATCACAGAGGCCGGCTTCGGTGCCGATCTGGGAGCAGAGAAGTTCTATGACATCAAATGCCGGAAAGCCGGGCTCAATCCTGTCCTGACCGTCATCGTAGCCACTCTCCAGGGTCTGAAGATGCACGGAGACGTCGCATTGGAAGGCATCAAGGAACCGAATCCGGAAGGAGTCCGGAAAGGTCTCGCCAATCTGGACAGACACATCGACAATATCCGCAGCTTCGGACAGAGCGTGGTGGTCTGCTTCAACAAGTTCGCTTCCGATACCGAGGAGGAGATTGCCATCGTCCGTGACCATTGCCAGGAGATTGGTGTCGGCTTCGCACTCAACAGCGCCTACATGGAAGGTGGCGAAGGAGCGGTGGAACTGGCCAAGGTAGTGGTGGACACCATCGAGAAACATCCGTCCGAGCCGCTTCATTTCGTGTACGGAGACAGCGACAGCACCGAGCAGAAGATTGAAAAGGTGGCCAAGAACATCTACCATGCCGGCACCGTCGTCTTCGCTGCCAAGGCCAAGAAGAAGTTCAAGCTGATCCGTGATCTGGGCATCGAGCATTTCCCTGTCTGCATCGCCAAGACTCAGTTCTCCTTCTCTCAGGATCCGAAGCTCTATGGAGCACCGGAAGGTTTCACCTTTGAGATCAAGGATATTGTCATCAACACCGGTGCTGAGATGATTGTCGCCATTGCAGGGGACATCATCCGTATGCCAGGTCTGCCAAAATCACCACAAGCCCTGAGAATTGATCTGGTGGACGGTGAAATTGAAGGACTCAGCTAACCGGATTGCATCATGAACAAGATTCTCCTGATAGACGACGAAAATACCAACCGGATTCTTCTAGGCAAGATCCTTTCCCTGGAAGGTTACGAAGTCAGACAGGCCGAGGACCGTTTCTCGGCCTTGGCTGCGCTTCGGAAAAACAATGACGTGCAGGTCATCATCTGCGATGTGTTCCTGCCGGACGGGAACGGGGTGGATATGGTACCGGAACTGCAGAAAATGGCTCCGGAGGCCAAAATTATCCTGCTGACCGGACATGGCAACATTGCGGATGGCGTACAGGCCATCAAGAACGGAGCCTTTGACTACCTGATCAAGGGGGATGACAACCGAAAGATCATCCCTCTGGTGAGCCGTGCCATGGACGAAGCCGCCAAAGGGCTGAAAGGCCGGAATGCCGTGAAGAAAGAAGAGAAATGGAGCGGAAACGGCTTCACTTCCGTCATTGGACGTTCCACCAGCATCCAGCAGGTGGTCGCCATGGCGAAGAAGGTGGCCGCTTCGGACATCTGTGTGCTCCTGACCGGAGAGACCGGTACCGGAAAAGAGGTGTTTGCCAAAGCCATCCATCAGGAAAGTCCGCGGAAAGACAAGCCTTTCCTCGCCATCAACTGCTCCGCATTCAGCAAGGAACTGCTGGAAAGCGAGCTGTTCGGCCACAAGGCCGGCTCGTTCACCGGTGCCTTGAAGGACAAGAAAGGTCTCTTCGAGGAAGCCAACGGTGGTACCATCTTCCTGGACGAGGTGGGAGAGATGGAGTTCAGCCTCCAGGCCAAACTGCTGCGTGTGCTGGAATCCAGCGAATTCATCAAGGTAGGGGACACCCGGACCACAAAGGTGGATGTCCGCATCATTGCCGCCACCAACCGGGATCTGAAGAAGGAGATTGACCTGAAGCAGTTCAGGGAAGACCTGTATTTCCGATTGAGTGTCTTCCAGCTGGAACTGCCTCCTCTCAGAGAAAGGAAAGGGGATGTCCGTCTGCTCGCCCAATATTTCATCGACCGCTTCTCCCAGAAGATGAGAGGCCGTCAGATTGGCATACAGAACAGCTGTTTTCCGCTGATGGAGGCCTACTCCTGGCCCGGCAACATCCGTGAGCTCCGCAATGTCATTGAACGGGCCCTGATTGTCTGCGACGATGAGATTGTGCCGGACGACCTGCCACTCGACCTGCAGATGGTCCATCCGGCCAGCACTGCCACCGGCGAATTCGATCTGGCGACTGTCGAGCGCAACCACATTGCGAAAATCCTTTCCTATACCCATGGGAACAAGACGGAAACCGCCCGTCTCCTGAAGATCGGGCTGACGACCCTCTATCGGAAAATCGAGGAATACGGCATCCAAGTATAGGTTCGTATCCGCTGAAATATTTCTTACAGACCCTTCCAAAATGAAAAAACCTTTTCAAAATGGAAGGGTCTTTTTTTGTACCCATTTCTTTCTCTATAATTTATTTAATTGAGTATCAATGATATGCAGACTTGTCCGACCGGTCTGCATATATTTTGACTAGTGTGGCATACAGAACTGATAAAATTATTTTAGTATGGCAACTTTATTATTGGAATCTTTCCTATGTATCGCATTGGGGCTGCTCTGTTTCGGCCTGTTCTATCTATGTATCACCTGGTTTGACAAAATCTGAAAACATGTACACAATATTATTTATCCTAGCCTTGCTGGTTTCCGGCTATCTGGTCTATGTCCTCGTGAAACCGGAGAAATTTTAAAGAAAGAGAAGAACAACCCAAATTCTCTTGAAACAAAATCATGAATACTGAAATATCAGGAGCTATCCTGCAAATCATAGCGCTCATCCTGCTCAGCTGGCCGTTAGGCAAGTACATCGCAAAAGTCTATAAGGGGCAGAAAGTCTGGACTGACTTCATGAAGCCCGTCGAAAAATGGATCTACAAGATTTCCGGCATCAATCCGGAGGAAGAAATGGACTGGAAGCAGTTTCTGAAAAGTCTGCTCACCGTCAATCTGGTCTGGTTCATCTGGGGCATGGTCCTGCTGCTGGTCCAGGGGTATCTGCCCCTCAATCCGGACGGCAACGCCGGCCAGACTGCCCATCAGGCGTTCAACACCTGCATTTCCTTTATGGTCAACTGCAACGAGCAGCATTACAGCGGTGAAAGCGGCGTCACCTATTTCACCCAACTGGCCGTCATCATGCTTTTCCAGTTTGTAACCGCCGCAACCGGTATGGCTGCCATGGCCGCCATCATGAAGGCTTTCAGTGAAAAGACCACCCGGACCATCGGCAACTTCTGGAGATACCTCGTCCTGAGCTGCACCCGAATCCTGCTTCCTATGGCACTCGTTCTGGGCTGCATCCTCATCACCCAGGGAACTCCGATGGGCTTTGACGGCAAGATGGAAGTGACCACTCTGGAAGGGGACACCCAGTACATTTCTCAGGGTCCGGCAGCTGCCATCATCCCGATCAAGCAGCTGGGCACCAACGGAGGTGGCTATTTCGGTACCAACTCCTCCCATCCTCTTGAGAATCCGACCTACCTGTCCAACATGCTGGAATGCTGGGGCATCCTGATCATTCCAATGGCCATGGCACTCGCTTTCGGTTTCTACATCAAGAAGAAGAAATTGGGCTACAGCATCTATGCGGTGATGTTGTCCGCCTTCCTGATCGGCTGTGCAATCAACATCAGTACGGAAATGGGAGGCAACCCACGCATCGACCAGATGGGAATTGCCCAGGACCACGGTGCGATGGAAGGAAAAGAGGTCCGTATCGGATCTGCCGGCACCGGACTGTGGAGTGTCGTGACCACTGTCACCTCCAACGGTTCCGTCAATGGTATGCACGACAGCACCATGCCGCTTTCCGGTCTCATTGAAATGCTGAACATGCAGATCAACACCTGGTTCGGAGGTGTCGGAGTGGGTTGGATGAACTATTTCACCTTCATCATCATCACCGTCTTCATCAGCGGACTGATGGTAGGCCGTACGCCGGAATTTCTGGGGCACAAGGTGGAAGCGAAAGAAATGAAGATTGCTTCCATCGTCGCTCTCCTGCATCCGCTGCTCATCCTGAGCGGTACCGCCCTTGCCGCCTATCTGTTTGTAAAGGCTCCTGGCTTTGTGGCAGGAGAAGGGGGATGGCTCAACAATCCGGGATTCCATGGATTGAGTGAAATGCTCTATGAGTTCACCTCTGTCGCCGCCAACAACGGTTCCGGTTTTGAAGGACTGGGCGACAACACCTGGTTCTGGAACATCTCCTGCGGTCTGGTGCTGATTCTGGGCAGATTCGTTCCAATCATCGGCCAAGTCGCCATCGCCGGTATCATGGCGCAGAAGAAATACATTCCTGAAAGCGCCGGAACCCTCAAGACCGACACCGCCACTTTCGCCATCATGACCTTTGCCGTCATCTTCATCATTGCGGCCTTGTCCTTCTTCCCGGCTCACGCCCTCAGTACCATTGCAGAGCATTTCAGTCTCTAACAGATCCAATTTCTTGAAAAATGAAAACCAATCATAACAACTCCTTATTCCAGAAAGAACTGCTTCAGGAAAGTTTGAAGCAATCCTTCGTCAAACTCAATCCCAAACTGATGATCAAGAACCCGATCATGTTCACGGTGGAGATTGCCACGACCGTCATGCTGGCCGTTACGATCCTTTCCCTGTTCACGACTTCACAAGGTTCTTTCGGATACAATCTGACCGTCTTCATCATCCTTTTCATCACCTTGCTTTTCGCCAATTTCGCGGAAGCCATCGCCGAGGCCAGGGGTAAGGCCCAGGCAGACAGTCTGAGGAAGACCAGGGAGGAAACCCCTGCCAAACTCTTCAAGGACGGCAAGATCCAGGTGG
>JAHHQQ010000029.1 GCA_020026275.1 Bacteroidales bacterium | reverse complement strand
CAATGCAGATAACAAAATCCAATGCAGATAACAAAATCCAATGCAGATAACAAAATCCAATGCAGATAACAAAAGAAGAGCGGTCCAAGCGACCGCTCTTCTTTTGTTATCTGCATTGTTAAGCTAGAGATTTTTCAGGCACTCTTCCACATTCTTCTGGATTCGTTCAAGTGAATAATCCACTTTCTCGAACTTATCCCCAGTGATGTGTTCATACAATTCAATGTAACGGTCTGTAATTCCATTGACCACTTCTGGAGTCATCTCTGGAATCTGCTGTCCCTCCTGTCCCTGGAAGCCATTCGCCATCAGCCACTCACGGAAAAACTCCTTGGAAAGCTGTCTCTGTTTCTCTCCTTTGGCAAGTCTTTCCTCATAGCCTTCAGAATAGAAATATCTGGAAGAATCAGGAGTATGCACCTCATCCATCAGAATAATCTGGTCTCCGATCTTTCCAAATTCATATTTCGTATCTACCAGAATCAGACCCATTTGAGAAGCAATTTCAGTTCCGCGCTGATAAATGGCACGAGTATATTTCTCCAGCTGCTCATAATCCTCCTTAGAAACAATTCCTCTGGCAATCAGTTCTTCTTTGGAGATATCCTCATCGTGACCTGCGGCCGCTTTGGTAGTCGGAGTGACGATAGGACGCTCAAACTTCTGATTCTCCACCATACCATCTGGCATGACTTCCCCACAGATTTCACGTTTTCCTGCCTTGTATTCACGCCATGCATGTCCGGCAAGGTAACCTCTGATAACCATCTCCACCTTGAAAGGTTCACATTTGCGACCTACAGTAACCATCGGATCTGGAACAGCGATTTTCCAGTTTGGAACGATATCAGCAGTTGCATCCAAGAATTTGGCAGCAATCTGATTGAGTACCTGCCCTTTGAAAGGAACCCCTTCAGGAAGCACCACATCAAATGCGGAGATACGGTCTGATACAAGCATGACCAGATATTTGTCATCAATCGTGTAGACATCCCTTACTTTTCCGACATACTTCTCAGTCTGTTTCGGAAATTTGAAATCGGTTTCAACAATAGCTTTCATAATATGAATGAATTTGAAATTGATTCGAGTTGATAGTAAAAAATCATCACTCAATCGTGCAAATGTACAAAATGGAAAGATTCATACTATCCAGCAATCCGGTGACTTTTGCACAATTTATCAACTTTTTCAACATTTAGAACAATCATCAATAATCTACCAGTTTCAGACGGAGCTTGAGACTGCGTTTTCCATTGCCGAACTCCTTCTCCCCCTCTTCCCGGAAACCGAGCAGCTTGTAAGACTGCCCCTCCGAAACATCCGCATCAACATAAGTCATGATATCGTCCGGACGCACCTCATCCAGAAAAGTCTGAAGCGCCTTTCCCATGCCTCCGGCCACCCGTGTTCCGGGCAGAGTGAAATACCTGACCCATTCGTAAGAACGGACCAGATGCCCCTCCTTGTCCCATTTCCGCGGTCCGGAAAAAGTCGCCACCGCCACCAGAGTGCCTTCCGGCAAATGCTCATGCCCCTGACGGGAAATATATATGCCGTATTTATAGCGGCAGTTGGTATATTTCAAAGGATGGTAACGATCCAGAAAATCTTCCGCGACGGGACGGGCAATCCGACGGACGCAGCAGTTCCTTGCAAAGATATGATGATATGACGTCTTTTCTTCCATTTCTGCAAAGTTATGAAAAAAGACGACAGTCCCATAAAAAAAGGGATGGTTCAATTGCCACCCCTTATCATATTACTACCAACCTGGATTCTGAGTCAACTTCTCATTGAGAGTAAGCTGTCCGCTTGGAATTGGATAGAAGTAGTGTTTCTTGTCGTAGATACGTTTCAGATTGAGCGTGTTGGAGCCCTGCATATAACCATTTGCGGCGACGTCCACTTCTGGCTTCTCTACATTCTTGAGGTTTGCGCCCAAATAGATGTCCGGGTTCTTCTCTGAATCAAGAAGTGCCAGCTGATGCCAACGAACAAGATCCCAATAACGATACCAGTTGTCGCAAATCAACTCACAACGACGGCAACGACGGATTTCCCAGATGAGGTTGCTGACGTTCATGTCATTTGCAGGATCGGCAGCAGGCGTAAGAGACATTGCAGGAAGACCTGCACGTTCCTGAAGCTTGTTGATGGTCTTGTCAAGGTCTCCCTGGGTAAGTTCACCCAGTTCTGCCTTTGCTTCTGCATAGTTCAGATAGATGACAGACAACCAGTAGATTGGAGCATCAGTATACTGTTTTCCGATATTGTTGCGTTCATCAACTGAAAGCTCTTTCCAGTTATCATATTTTGCAATTCCATAACCAGTGGTGGAAGTGAATTCAGCAGAACCATGACGGCTATATGGAGCCCCCTTCATGACAAGGACAGGGTCAAGAATAACTGACAAACGCCTGTCACGTACTGAAAGCACGTCTTCGAGGCTATATTTACCATCTGAAACCTTCTTGGCAGCGTCGTTCTTGTCAAGAGAAGTCGTCGCGAGTGGCTTGCCATCCAAGAACAGGAAGCTGTCGAAAGCATCCTTGCTGATACCATGAGTACCGGAAGTATTGAGTGTATAGTCAATCAAGGAATGTTGATACAGATTCTTTTCATAAGGCTTGAAGAAAATCATTTCAGGATTATCGCTCAAATCAAGTGAATTGTAGTTACCCTTGTAGCTGTCATTCAATTTATACTCCTTTGCCATGATTGCGGTGCAGGCATCCACGCACTCCGTCAAGAATTTCTTTGCTCTCGCCGCATCAGGGCCCTTTCCTGCATTCTCTTCTGCAGTACGGTACTTGCAATAAGTACCTTCATAAAGAGCGACATCAGCAAGCATAGCATAAGCCATGTCAGAAGAGAAACGGTCATGGCGGCCACCACCAATTGCCTCAGCGGCAAATTTCAAATCTGCCAGAACGTTGTCCATAACGACATCACGGTCTGTACGTTCTCCATAGACATTTTCCTTGTCAGCCGGATCCATCACATAATCAATCCACTGAACATCACCATACTGACGGACCAACATATAATACTGCCATGCACGGTTCATACGTGCAATTCCTTCAAACGGTTTCGTTGTCTTTTCATCCAGAGTGGACATTTTCACACCGGAAATGATGTAATTGGCACGACGAATTTCAGTAAAAGGTGCATTCCAGTTGTCTGAAGAAGCAGGAACATTGGTATATGTCCAGTTCAAATCACCATCAGAAGCGACCTGATCATCACTCAAATTCTTGAAATAGTACCATCCTGAATAGCCTGAAAAGTTGTTGTAGAATGTATTGCACTGATTCTCAAGGTTCTTCTCATTGCTCCAATAAGCTGGAGTATTAGTAAATTTATCTAGAGGATATTTGTCCAGCAGATCATTGCAACTTGCCAATGATGTTGCCAACAAGACAGCTCCGACATAATATATTTTTCTCATAATTTTCATCTTGTTCATTGATTATAAAGTTACCTGAATACCGAATGACAATGTACGAGTGATCGGAGCAGTACGTCCCCAACCACCATATTTTGTACCAGAATTGACTTCCGGGTCAACTGGAAGGTCATGTCCTTTATGAAGCAAGAACAGATTGTTGCCAGAGAAGTAGATACGTGCATTCTGGATATAGATCTTCTGCGTCAAAGACTTAGGAAGAGTATAACCGATTGTCAAGTTCTTCAGGCGAAGATAAGACATATTGATCAAATATTTTGACTGAGGATAGTAGTTGAAACGACCTGCACCGATACCTGAAACAGTACCACCAACATCATTGCCAGGATACAGACGTGGATAATCATTGTGCTGATCAATTTCATATCCTACGATAGTCTTGTAATCAGGAGAGTACAGGACTTTGTTATAGCTGGTCTGATTTTCATACAGAGCGATATCGGCACCTCGCATCATAGGGAAGTTGAATGCTGCTGTTTCCCATACATCACGTTTGCCGACCCCCTGGAAGAACATATCAATGTCAAAGCCTTTCCAAGCGGCACCGATATGGAAGCTATATTCATAACGTGGCATTGTATTGCCGATCACCTTCAAATCACCATGATCGTCTGCAGTTCCTTTACCACCGTCAATCTTGCCATCTTCATTGAGATCAGCGTACTTGATGTCACCAGGGCCATAATGGAATGAATCTGTCTCCAGACCAGACTGGTCAGGAACGCCCGCCGCATAGTTCCAGGAACCATCATCGTTACGGCCGGTAAAGTCAGACTCTTCAAAATAACGATCTGTCTCAAATCCCCAGATATCACCGAACACTTTTCCTTCGTAATAGCTGTCCAACTGTTTGGTATCATTTTTCCACTTCATGATTTTGGTCTGGGAATCACTGAAGTTCACACTTGCATAAGTCTCGACCTCACCGAAACGATGACGAAGATTCAAGCTGAGTTCATAACCGCGAGTACGAAGAGTTCCTGCATTGGTATATGGAGCACCTGCACCAAGAGCATTTGGAAGAATCTGGTCAGGAGCAAGCATATCACGGTTTTCACGCTGGTACCAGTCGAAGCCAAAGACGATTTCATTTTCAAGAAGTCCCAAATCAAAACCGATGTCGGTTGTACGGATACGCTCCCATTTCAAAGACTTGGACACCAGTTTAGGCATCTCATACTGGGTGATCTTGTTGTCACCATCCACCCATGCGATGTTACCAGGTTCACGCTGACTGATCAATTCTTCAAACATGTAGTTGCCGATAGCCTCGTTACCGATTTCACCAAAAGATGCACGGAGCTTGCCATTGTTGACAATATTCTTGACAGGCTCAAAGAAAGGCTCCTCAGAGAAACGCCAACCAATGGACCCTGAAGGGAAGAATGCCCAATGTTGAGAGTGAGGAAAACGGGAAGAACCGTCGTAACGGCCGTTCAATTCAAGAAGATATCTTCCTTTATAATCGTAGTTGATGCGGCCGAAATAACCGGCAGAAGCACGTGAAGAGTGTGACCAATCTACGCTCTGTCCTTCCTGACCTGCCATATTCAATTCTGGATAACCTTCGTCCAGCAGCTGTTTACGTTTTCCTGACAGATACTGATAGTCATGATCTTCCGCATTGCCACCAAGCATCACGTTCAGGTTATGTCCGTTCTTCCATGAATGCTCATAGTTGGCGTAAACGTTCAATGTCCAGGTATTGGATTTGGCATTGTCTCTCCAAATGGCAGTCTGGTCAGGTCTTACAATATATTTTGGTTGGTAAGATGCCCAGTTGATACCATAGACAGAAAAGTCTTCCGCACCACTGTTCATGTTGTTGATCTGATAAGTGAAGTCAGCATTTACGGTAAAGCCCTTGAAGAGGTTGGCTTTTGCAAAAGCTGTCATACGGGTCTGGTCAACAGTCACTTTTCTGTCGGAAGCCTGCTTCAGGATAGCGACATATTTATGATCATAATGTTCACCGTCTTCACCTGTAAAATAACCTGATGGAAGGAAGAAGGATCCCCATCTGTAAATATACTGATAAACATTGTTCCATGTCTCTGGACGCTGATAGTAACGACGTGTGAAGTTGACACGTGCTCCAACCGAGAACCATTTGGCAACATCTGTAGCGACGTTCACCGCGAAATTGTTCTTTCTCAATTTGTCAGGATGCATCTTCATCAGGCCCTGTTTTGCATCATAACCATAGCTCAGGTGATAGTTGGTCTTTCCTGAAGTACCGGAAACGGAAACATTGTGGCTCTGTGAAGGAGCGGCATTGTCATAGAAGATTCCTTTCAGATCGTAATCTGCATAGTAATAAGGAGTATTTCCTATAATCTTCCAATCACCGACTTCTGAGTCACTGACCCAATGCTTCATCTCGCTATAACCTTTCTTCTTTCCTCCATTCTGCTCTTTCCAAGCCTTTGCAAGAGGGAGCATCTTGTCGAAATACATACCGAAGAGTTCCACTTCATACTGGTTCGCATTGGCTTTTGCCTCCAAAGCGGCTTCCAGCTGGGTAGGGACATCGGGGAAATCCGGAATGAAAGTTGCCCGATCCCATGAAAAGTTATTCTGATACGTGACGGAAACTTTGTGCTGCGGCTTGGCGCCCTTGGTCTGAATCAAGATAACACCAAATGCCGCACGTGTACCATAGATGGAAGAAGATGCCGCGTCTTTCAGGACGGAGATGCTTTCAATATCCTGGGTATTCAGGAAAGAGATATCATCCATTGGAACACCGTCTACAACAAATAATGGTTCGCTATTTGCTTTGTTGCTCAAGGTACCGACACCACGGATACGCATAGATGCCTTACCGTCGATAGCACCTGAAGACTGAGTCACAGTAAGACCAGGGACAGCACCTTGAAGAGCTTTCGCCAAATCCGGTTGAGGGCGTCCCTCCATTGTCTTGCCAAGATCAACAGTTGCGACAGCACCTGTCAGATTGACCTTCTTCTGAGTACCGTAACCTATGGCCACAACCTCATCCAAAACGGTGGTGTCAGTATTCAATGTAATCTGCATTGGCCCTGATTTAGCTTTTACATCAATCGATTTATAGCCAATGGAACTGACTTCCAGAACTGCACCCTGAGCCACATCAATCAAAAAGTTACCATCAATGTCTGTGGCGACACCATTGTTGGTTCCTTTTTCAATCAAGCTGGCACCGATGACCGGTTCACCGAACTCATCAACAACTTTACCCTTAACGGTAATGATCTGTTGAGATGCATTGATTCCTTGTGATGCAGGCACTGCGAGAACAGCTTCCTCACCATATAACATACAACCACAAGAAAGCAATAGCGATAGAATCAAAAAATTTTTCATAGATAATCTTGATTTTTTAACGTATTGGTAATTGTTTTAATGGTATTTTCATTCTATTCTTCAAGGCCTATTTTTCATAGACAATGTCAAATGGTTTTCTTTGATTTTTCAAATGTAATAAAATATCATACTAAAACGATATAGTCTTGTCGTTTTGTCAGAAAAAAGGAAAAGAATATAACAAAAAACTCCATTTCAAACTTATTATCCTTACAAAACATATTTTCCTGCTTCACTAAAGAAGGACATTGTCCAGAGCCTGTCCAGGAAAAGAGATTATCTTGAAAACTCGATGATGAAGAACTTCTTCGCACCGATAGGGAATGCATTGCCATATTTATAAGGACAGAACAATATGAAACAATCCGTCAAAGAACTTACAAAAGCACCTGACACTAAAATGATATTGTCAAGCTGAGACAAAAATGGAAAAAGCCCGGTAAAATACCGGGCTTCAATCCAATCTGAGAGAGCCTCTTGATCAACAAGCCATCCGACCTTTTGGGGTCATATCAAAGCCCTCCCTCATTATATCATTCATACGAAAGACTACCAACCCTGGTTCTGGGTAATGGTATACCCCTTGTCCTTGTACATGTTGATCACATCTGTACATATTGGCGACAAGTAATTTCTTTCTCCGAATTTATCACGGTTCTGGACATTGTTTGGTACATAGTACCCCTTCATTTCAGATTTGTTCTTGCCATCATAAGTTACAATCGTCCCATCTTCCTTCACGACCTGGAGAGTTCCAATCTTGGATTCTGTCAAGAAGTCGAATGAAGTGGTGATCTTGCCTTCCTGAGTCTCGTTGAAATCTACCCAGATGCCACGGAGGAGGTCAGGATTCTTATCCCCGTCCATATAGTCAAGTTTGTGCCAACGTCTGATATCTGCCATACGGGTATGTTCGAAAACAAATTCCATACGACGTTCACGGCGGATTTCCCAGATAAGAGCAGGAATATCCTTGTCTCTGGCCGGATCAAAGTTGTCAGAAAGTGCAGACAGCTGCAATGGAGCAGTCTGTTTCACACCCTTTGATTTTGCCGCATCATCCAAAGGTCTTTTTCTGATGGCATTGATGGACTTGTCGATGTCTCCCTGCTGTACAGCCGCCCCCCCAAAAGATTCTGCCAATTCTGCTTTTGCCTCGATCCAGTTCAGCACCACTTCAGCATAACGCATTACTGGATAACCGTTGATATTGGTAGAGGAGCCATACTCTGGAGGATAGGTTCCGCCATAATAGGTGACACCTTTTCTGTCGATGAACTTGCAGGCATACAGAAGAGAGCTGGATGCGGCATTCGGTTCATCCCAGAAAGTAGCCTCGAAACGAGGGTCACGGGTAGCGGCCAGGCTCTTGTGGTCGAACTTCCTGGCGTTCTCGACACCGGAATTCTGATATGCCTTGCCATCATTGCAAATGAATGATTTTGCAAGAGCAAGGTTCGGACCGGCCCCCTGAGATTCAGTCAAATTGGAATAAGATGCGACACAATGTCTCACCTTGGGATCGTCACTATAGTAGCGATACATCATCACCTCATTCATGCCTGCCGGAGAGAAGGATCCGAACAATGAACGGAAATCGGCATTGAAGCCGAATTTGCCGGAATTGATGACATAATCACCGGCACGGACTGCCTGCTCCAGGAATTTCTTGGCGTGCTCATTGTCGCCTGACCCTTCATGATACTTGTACCATGTACCTTCAAACAACATGAGTCTGGAAATGAAACCGGCTGCGATGTACCTGTTCAGATAATTGGCGCCGTCATTCTCACGGATATTGTTGAGAGCGAACTCAAAGTCCTCATAAACGGCATCCATCACCTTCATACGTGAATCTCTGTCCTTGTACTGGGCTTCCCAGTCAGTGTCTCGTACAGGAGTATCATAATAAGGGACATCTCCGAAGGTCTCCACCAGACGGCTGTACTCATAGCCTCTGAAAAAACGGGCCACACCCATCCAATGGTTGTATTCCTCTTCTGTCAGTTTGTTGTTCTCCTTCATGGCATTCAATCTCTGGATGAGGATATTATGTTTTCTGACCCATGCAAAATTCCATTTCTGCCCAGCGAACTCTGAAAGCCAGGTAACCTTTTCATCTTTTGCCCAGTTATCGGCCGGTGCCTGGACAGAGAACCCTCTTTGCTTGTTGGAAGATACGAAGTCATCACAGAAATCATACCCCCTCAACACAGTATAGGCAGATCCCCAACCAGAATTATATCCGACAAAATAATTGGAATAGTTTCCATTGACAAACAAACGGACATTGCTCTCGCTGGACCAATAGTTGTTGTCATCAAGATCCGATTTCTGTGGACGATCCAAGAAATCCTCGCAACCAGCCATTGCTAATGTGGTGATTGCCATCAATATGATTTTTCTAATTTTCATGCTTCTAGAAGTTTAACTGGATACCTAATGATGCAGTCTTGAAAGCTGGAACGCCCACGCCTGTACGACCACCATTGTAATTGGAACTGTTATATACAGAATAGCCAGGAATCTCTTCCGGATCAATTGGAAGACCATGGAGATGATCAAATGTCAGGAAATTCTCCAAAGCGGCGTAGATTCTGAGTTTGCTGATCAATGCCTTTCTCATCAATTTCGCAGGGAAAGTATAACCGACTGTAAGATTCTTCATCCTGAAATAGGACATGTCAAGAAGATAACCGGACTGTACCTGCATATTATTGGTACTGTTTGAGTTGGCATTGTTGAATGCTCTTGGATAACGGGCATTTTCATTGACATCTTCAATCCAGAAGTCACCGGCAATTGCCTGAGCCATTGCGCCATCTCCTGTATTGTATCCAGGAATGGTCATAGAAGAATTACCCCACAGGTTACGCTGACCGACTCCCTGGAAAAATACAGAAACGTCAAATCCGGCATAGTTCAAGCCAAGGTTGATGCCATATTCATAACGAGGCGTTGAATTACCGATCACCTTCAAGTCTCCATGGTCATCTACCAGACGGGAGCCGTCGTTGATGACCCCATCGCCGTTCTTATCCTTGAAGCGGACATCTCCCGGACCGAACTTAAAGTCGGAACTGTTCTGAAGTTTACCTTGAGTAGGAATGCCTTCAATTGGCTGGTAAACCTGGAAGCCATCCTTAGATTGAATGGTAACCAATTCACCGTTATCATAAACAAAATCGTCCTTTCCAAAAAGCCCGACGGTCTCATATCCCCAGATTTCACCGTATGTCTTGCCCACATACCATGCATCGATACTCTTGGTGGAACCATAGGCAGTAATCTTGGTCTTGGCATCTGAAACGGTCACGCCTGCTGTGAGAGTAAGACCATTTTCAAATTTGTGACCATAATCCAATGCCAATTCCCAGCCTTTTGTCCTCAAAGAACCATAATTGCTCTTAGGTGCATTGGCTCCGAAAGTATGAGAAACTCCTTCAGCCGGTACAATCATATTCTTGGTGTCACGCTGGAACCAGTCAAATGAAACACCAAGGTCACCATTGAGGAAACGAGCATCAAAGCCAAAGTCCATATTGACAATATCCTGCCACGTAATGTTATCTGAAACAGCGGCAGGAGTACCGTAATAAATCAATTTGGAGCCATCTTGAATCCAATCAAGTTCAGCACCTCCCATGGTTGGAACGTAAAGAGAATTGCTGACGGACTGGTCGCCGATCATACCCCATGATCCACGGATCTTCAAGGAAGAAACTACAGGTTTGGCCCACTGCATCCAAGACTCTTCCATCACGCGCCAACCGGCTGAGAAGGATGGATACCATCTCCACTGCATCTGGGTCGGGAATTTGGAAGTACCATCATATCTCAAATTGGCCTCAAGGAGATATCTTTCCTTGAAATTATAGTTGATACGTCCGAAGAAACCAAGCTGTGACTCCCAAGCCTCGCTACCATTTCCTTCTGTAACAGCCCCCTGTGTCAGACCAAACTGAGGGTTGTCCTTGTCCATCAAATCTGATTTCCTGGTCCAGTGAGCAGCATAGTCATATTTGATGGCGTTCATACCCAACATAAAGTTCAGTTTATGAGCATCCTTGATATTCAGATCATAAGTAGTCGTCAAGTTGATGGTGCTACGACCTGAGTTAGATGCCGTACGGTAAATATGGTCCGGATTACTGCCGTTTGCTGTATACTGATGATTGTTCAACACATACTGAGGAATCGTATCGCCCAGTTTGTTGAACTCATTCCATTCATTTGGAATGGTTTCACCTGTCTTGATACCAGCTCCCCAAGTATCCCCTGCAACGAATTTATAACCAGGCTGGTTATGAATGAACTCATCATTGGCATAAGTATAGTCAAAGTTGATGTTCCAATTCTTGACAGGAGTGATGGTCACACCAGCATTGGCACTTGTATAATTGATTGTCCTGGTTGCTGTGTTGGCGGCGGCTGTCTCATAAGTCGCATTTCTCAGATCATGGCCGAACTCATCCTGAGCAACGAGAGGAAAAGTCGGTCCCCAACGGAACATATAGTACCAGACATCAGCAGAAGTAGCACTTGTCACATAAGCATATCTCTTCTGAGTTCTAGAGAACATCAGAGCTGCATGGACATTCACAAACTTGTTCACCTGTGATGAAACACGTGCAGAAGCATTCCAACGACGGAAATCATCGTGTTTTGCAGTCTTCATCATACCACTCTGGTCAAGATAGCCGACAGAGGCGTTATAGCTGGTCCTCTTGGAAGAACCGCTCAAAGAAATGTTATGACTGTGAGTTGGAGCGCATTTTTCAATCAAATAGTCGTATGGATTGAATGTCCTGATACCGATCTTTCGGTTACTGTCATCCACATACCAGTCTCGACCATAAGTGAATGGATCATTGCGGTCAAGTGTCTTTCCATATTTCTTATCCCATGCGACTGCAGCCTCATAACCACTACGATCAATCAGCCAGAACGCTCCTGTTGGAGTAGTCTTTCCGACACGCTCAGAAGCCTCTACAGTATAACGCAATGCATCTACGCCTCCCATCTCATAGTTTTTCGCCATACTCTGGAAAGCGACATTGCCAGAATAGGAAACATTGACGATACCATCTGATTCAGCTCCTTTCTTGGAGGTGATGAGGATGACACCGAAGGCGGCCTTTGAACCATAGATAGAAGCGGAAGCCGCATCCTTCAATACGGAAATGGATTCGATATCTTCAGGATTGACCAAGTTGATGTTAGGGATTTCAACGTTATCCAGCAGGATCAGCGGAGAGTTGCCTCCTTCTGCAGAACCCACCTGACCACGAATCTTCAGGACAGCATCTGCACCTACCTCAGCGCTGCCGACACTGACAGTAAGTCCCGGCACGACACCTTGAAGACCTCTGGAGACATCCGCAATTGGACGAGCCTGGAGAGTCTTGCCCACATCGACGGAAGCGATGGCTCCTGTCAGATTTTCTTTGCGCTGAGTACCGAAACCCACCACAACAGCATCGGAAAGAAGCAAAGCATCATCACGAAGAGTCACGTCTATCTTCTTCTTTCCTTTAACTTCGACAATTACTGACTTGTAACCCATTGAAGAAAATTCCAATACGCCATTTTCTGAGACCTCGATGCTATAATTGCCATCCAGATCAGTAGGAGTACCGACAGTCGTACCTTGCACGACAATATAGGCTCCTACAATCGGTTGCCCACTGCTGTCTATCACCTTACCGGTTACAGTTATGCCTTGAGCAAAAACAGTTCCCATTGAAAATATGAGGGAACATATAGCAAATAAAAACAATTTGCTTAAATTCTTTGAAAGAGACATAGATTCATTTTTGAAATTATACGTGTTTATAAAATAAAATACTTTCCTTAAATTATGGTTATTTGTTATTGCTTTTCATTTTACATTATATTGTTTCACTATATCAAAAAACATTTTTATCTGAAAAACGCTATAAATATCAAAAAAAGTCATGGAATTTTAAATTTCCATGACTTTTTTTACCTTATCTATAACATTTTCGTACGTATATCCTCTTCCACAGGCATATTTCAGTAATTTTACCTTGCAGAGAGGATCATCTGAAATCTGTCGATACTTGTTCTGAAGAAGACGCTCAAGACGAAGATCAGCCGCAACATCATCTATCTCAGAAAAAGCTTCATCAATGATCTGAGAACAGATTCCTTTATGAGATAACATATACCGAATCTTTATGGCCCCCCAACCGGAAAGAGAAGATTTTTCCCGAGCATACGCAGAGGCATACCTCAAATCACTCACAAACTGGTCTTCTATCAGAGAAGAAACCAGTCTGGCTGCCACCACTTCATCCCCTTCAACAATCTTCAAGGCTTTCTCATAAATCTCCTTTTCGCAATATTCTCTGCGTACACACATATTCTGAAGCCGCACAAGCACCTTCCTGAACTGATTTTCTTCCATAAATCAAAAATCAAAGCCGACGCCGACAAAAACCCCCGGACCATGGGAAATATTGGACCAATGCACATTGGCACGGATAGGTCCCAAGATGGAATTATAGGCATACTCCAGCCCGACACCGATTATATTGGTCGCTTTGTTTCCATCTGAAAAAAACTGGTCCCATGTCTGGAAAGAATGTGCACCGTTGAGCATGGCTGTAAGATAACCATTGGTTGTCAAACGATAGCGGAAATCCATTCTGGCCAACAAAAGCAAATTGTTGACAGTATAAGCATTGTCAATACCGACAAACGGAATCTGCTGGTCCAGATAACGAGATGGTATCATGCCACCAATAGCATTCACATGAGAAATCGGAATCTCTTTTCCGAACAGAAAACGCGCATGAAATTGAGGCAGGAAAGCAAAACGATCCTTGATAGACAATGCGCCCTTTATTCCAAACTGCACAGTGTGAAAAGGCTCAATCTTTCTTTTGAGGCCTGCCATCACCCAAGCATAATCCAGATTCATGGCCATACCCTTCGTCGGAAAATAACCGTCATCAAAGGAATCCTGCTTGGCCCGGACTACGGCAGATATATAGCTGTTGGTCAACTGGTCCACATCATAATCTCCAAAGACGCTGTCTGCCATGATGGAATTCAAGCGATAGAAATCGTTTCTCAGTCCAATGTTCATGTCAAAATTGTACCAGTTCACATTGGACAAATAAATTTCCTCTGCATGTTTCAGATACGCGACATTATAGTGACTCTCACCCCAAGAAAATCGATTTTTGTCCACCCATCTAAAAGAAGTGGCTACGTTAATGGTCGGTCCGACAGGAGAATTGTAATAGTAATGCACCTGTGCATATGGATTGAGTCCGACCTTAGCAGTCAGGTCCACTGCGTGTCCCTGCAGGCTATGCGTATTAAAACCGACATTGGCCAAAATGGAAACCACTTCCTCACTATCAAAACGGGCCGAAAAGCCAAATTGATGAATGGGCCCCCTTTTGCAATTGATCAGCAACCTGTAAGGTTCCTTCGTCCCCTGCAGTTCATAAGTGACATAATCAAATGCCTTTGTTCCATATATCGTGGCTACTGCATTCTCTATTTCTTCCAGACCATATTTCTTGCCTGCCTGCATATTGATTTTGCTCATCAGATAACGGCTTTCATTTTCATTCACCCCTTCAACTTCTACTCCAGAGATATACACCCGTTCCTTGTTGAGATTGACAGCCTTCTTATTATATCGTACTGTCGTATCAGCTCCTACCCTTTCCTTGACTGCCTTCAATGCCTCTTTCTGGGCAACGGCAGCCTGGTATCCCCGATTGACAATTGTATCAATGCTGGCCTTGTCAAAACTAAGCATACCATATCCTTCCAGTTGTGGCCGGATAATGACATCGGCCAAGTTGGCATTTTTTTCATAAGATGCTCTACCCAACATATCAATCCCCTGCCATACAATATCCAACATATTGTTGATGTCAGCATAACCGCGATATCCAGAATTGAGATCCACACCGATAATGATATCGGCTCCCATTTCACGAGCCAAGTCACAAGGATAATTGTTACGCATCCCCCCATCAACCAACACCATTCCGTCTGTCTTGACCGGTGCAAAGAATGCAGGAATGGACATAGTGGACCGCAAAGCAGTCACAAGTTTTCCTTCGTGCCACAACTTTGCCTTGCCAGTAACCATTTCCGTCGCCACACAGAGATACGGAATCGGCAGATTAAAGAAATTGGTGGAATCTTGATACCCAACCGAAAATTTGGTAATGATGTTGTTGACATTCTGTCCAGAAATCAATCCAGAAGGAAGGCTCCCCAAGAAATTTGTTTTGACCAATGACCCATTATCAGCCACTTTTTCAGAAGCTCCCAAATGAAGATCCTCATATTTCTTGTCAGAGGCAAGACTCTCATCTATAGCATTGTTCTTGATAAAATCTTCCTTCTTGTAATAAAATGGAAAAGACAGGTTGAATTTTTCTTTATACTTGCTCTCTTTATAGGAAATATATCCTCTCGGAACATTGTCGCTCATGGCAAAATCCCAATCAATATTCTTGATGATCTCATTCATTTCATCTGCTCCGTATCCCAAAGAATAGAAGGCGCCGACCAAGCCCCCCATACTGGTTCCCAGAACCATATCCACCGGAATTTCCAATTCCTCAAGAAATTGGACAACTCCCACATGCGAAGACCCTCTTGCCCCCCCGCCACTAAGCACCAAGGCAATGGTCGGACGGTGCTGTCGGATTTTGTCCATACGAGCCCTCATCTGGGCAAAAGCAATGCTATCCTTCTTCGGATCATAAGACATTTTCAGAACATCCGCCTTTTCTTCCTTAATGACAGAAAACGGACGACACACATCTGCCTTGCTCCAAAATGGAATGAGCAGCATTGTTGAAATCAGAGATATAAATATTTTAGATGTCATATCTGTAATTTTTTCGGTATCATTTTCTGAATGCAACGAGCAAACGACTACGCTTCCTCCTTATGTTTTCCGGCAAGCATACCACAAGCAGCAAAAATATCTTCTCCACGAGAAGCCCTGATGGTCGTCGTAATGCCGGCCCGGGACAAACGATCCTGAAACATTTCCATCTTGACTTCCTGAGAAGTCCCATACGGAAAATCTGGAATCTTGTGGAAACGAATCAAATTAAAACGGCAATCCAGGCCGTCCACCAATCTTCTGATTGCATCGGCATGCATCTTGTCATCATTGACGCCATCAAACATAGTATATTCGAAACTGACTCTCCGCTGTCCAGAAAAATCATATTGTCTGAGTAAAGCTACTACATTTTGAATAGGATGTACCTTCTGCACAGGCATAAGAGCCAACCTCTCTTCAGGAAACGGATTGTGCATACTTACGGCCAGATGGCATCTGGTCTCTTCAAGATATCTCTTCAGTTCCGGCATCACACCGATTGTCGAAAGTGTGATACGTTTCGGACTCCAGGCAAATCCCCAGGAAGCAGTCAAAATTTCAATGGCTCGCTTGACATTCTCATAATTGTCCAGGGGCTCTCCCATCCCCATAAAGACGGTATTGGTCAGCTCGTCGCTTTCCTCAACAGAGAGAAACTGGTTGATGATGTCACCAGCAGACAGCTGTCCATGGAACCCTTGCCTGCCTGTCATGCAGAACTTGCAACCCATCTTGCAACCTGCCTGAGAAGACACACAAAGTGTCCTGCGGCCGTCATCTGGAATCATGACCGCTTCAATGGAGCTGCACTCCAGATTCCCTTCAGTTTCCGACTCCACCGCATTCAACCCTTTCTTGTGAGTACAGGCAACTGGGAATAAATATTTGCGGGTTCCGTCAACTGATTTCTGACAATCAGAAAATTCAACTCTTCCCACCTCATACTGCCGAGACAATTTCTCCCTTCCCACTTTAGAGATATTGGTCATATCATCAAATGATTTCACCTTTTTCTGATACAACCATTCAGCGAGCTGCCTGCCCGCAAAAGCGGGCATACCCAATGAAAGCGCAATCTGCTTCAACTCCTCCAGATTTTTTCCCAACAATCTCTTTTTCAACACCATATTCTTCCCTTTAAAATACAATCATACACTTACAAAATTACGCAAAAAATATTTTAGAATGCGGTCTTTTTTAATAACTTTGCTACAAGACTCTCCTTTTTGGAGAATCATTTCAGTATAATCTATCATTTATTTCATTTATGGCTAAAGAAGCAGTACAGAGTAACGACAATGCTGGCAAACTGAAAGCATTGCAAGCTACAATCGACAAGATTGAGAAGGATTTCGGCAAAGGTACGATTATGAAGTTGGGAGATCAGCCACAATGGGATGTTCAAGTAATTCCAAGCGGTTCGGTCGCTCTTGACCACGCTCTCGGTATAGGAGGTTATCCAAGAGGAAGGATCATTGAAATCTATGGTCCAGAATCCAGCGGTAAAACAACATTGGCTATTCATGCCATCGCACAAGCACAGAAGCAAGGCGGTATCGCCGCCATGATTGATGCAGAACATGCTTTCGACAGGACCTATGCCAAAGCCCTCGGTGTTGATGTGGACACCTTGCTCATTTCACAACCGGACAATGGAGAGCAGGCATTGGAGATTGCAGACAATCTCATCCGTTCTGGGGCCATTGACATCATCGTCATCGACTCTGTTGCGGCCCTGACTCCAAAATCAGAAATTGAAGGTGAAATGGGAGACAACAAAGTGGGTCTGCAGGCAAGACTCATGAGTCAGGCACTTAGAAAATTGACCGCCAACATCAGCAAAACCAATACCTGTTGTATCTTCATCAACCAACTCCGCGAAAAAATCGGTGTCATGTTCGGCAATCCGGAAACGACCACAGGTGGTAACGCCTTGAAGTTCTACGCTTCCGTCAGAGTGGATGTACGCCGTACCACCCAAATCAAAGATGGTGAAGAAGCACTCGGTAACCGCACTCGGGTAAAAGTGGTCAAGAACAAGATGGCTCCTCCATTCAAAAAGGCAGAATTTGACATTGTCTATGGTGAAGGCATTTCCCATGTCGGAGAAATAGTAGACCTCGGTGTCGAATTTGATGTCATCGGCAAAAGCGGCTCATGGTATAGCTATGGTGACCAGAAACTGGCTCAAGGCCGTGAAGCGACCAAACAGCTGCTCGCAGACAATCCTGAACTTTGCGATGAAATCGAAGCCAAGATTCGAGAGGCATTGAAGAATATCCAAGACTGATTTCTTCATTCAGAAAACATTTGAAGAGGCCGTGTTCCCACATAAAGGAGAACGCAGCCTCTTCAATATCTTCTCTTCCGGCAGCCTGTCCTACTTCGGCGGGGCGATCCGGCATAGACTAAGTTTCCGATAAGCATCTTCCGTTATGACCGTCGCACGATACAAGTCTTCCAATGTCCATTTCTCCTTTGGATTATTTTCCCGATAAAGCACAATGGAGCGAGCGGCAGAGCCGATATAAGGATGATGACACAATGAATCTGCCGGCAAGATCCACAGTTCATAGGGGGGAACGGAAGAAACAGCAATCAGATCTTCCAGGCCGTTGAACTTCTCTTCATCGAAATATTTGAGGTCCATGAGCTGCTCTTTACAGGAATAACCACCCAACGCCCGACGATGACGGACCATCCGGCTGGCAAAATAACCGCCAATTCCCGGCAATTCATCAAATGCTGCAGAATCTGCTTGATTGATATCCAGTGGAGGAATATCAATGAACGGCTCCAGACGCTTATAAACAGAATCGGCCACTACAAAACTTTTTGCAAAATCAGACTTTCTCCTGAAACGGCCTCCTTTTTTTCGATAATGGTCAATGCTCTGGGCCTGCTTGAGACTGAATCCGAGCAACTGCAATTCTTCTACCGAAGCGGTATTGGGATTGAACGGAAAAGATTGATAGTATCTGGGGCCATGTTGCTGGCGGACAGCTCGGACAGACTGGCTATGAGAAGCATCTTTTCTTATGATTGATGGATTCTCCTTTCTGGAAATCGCTGATGAGGATTCAACAGCCTTTCCGACGTCCTTATATCCCACATCTTTATAGATGTAGACCGTATCAGGACAATCCCGATTAGAAACAATATGCGCCACGGCCGCCCGCTGAATGAAGATCGCAGTCTGATAACCTATGACCAGAAACACAAGGGCAATCACGCCCGTAAAAAACGAATTAGAGATCTTTTTCGCTTCGTCGGTGTCTTTTTTCATTTTCTTCTCTATCTCTCTCCTCATTGACACTATGTTTATCGGCACCTCCCACTATGATGACAATTTCACCTTTGGGTTCATGCTCTTTATACCAAGCCGCAACATCTGCCAAAGAACCTCTCTTGTGTTCTTCATGGACTTTTGAAAGTTCTCTGGCCACAGAACACTCCCGATCTGCTCCGAAATATTCAATGAACTGGTCCAACGTCTTGACCAGACGATATGGCGATTCGTAAAAAATCATGGTCCGAGTTTCCTGTGCCAAGGTCTTCAACAAAGTCTGTCTGCCTTTTTTCATCGGAAGAAAGCCCTCAAAGCAGAAACGGTCGCAAGGCAATCCAGATGAAACGATAGCCGGAATACATGCTGTTGCACCGGGAAGCGTCTCAATCTCTATTCCCTCAGCGGCACAAGCGCGGACCAAAAAGAAACCCGGATCGGAAATGCCAGGAGTTCCCGCATCACTGATCAGAGCGACATTCAACCCCGCCACGATACGATCCCGAATCAGTTCGGACGTCTGATGTTCGTTGAATTTATGATGAGACTGAAGTTTCCCATGAATATCGTAATGTTTCAACAGGACAGAACTGGTACGGGTATCTTCAGCAAGAATCAAGTCCACTTCTTTCAGAACCCTTACGGCACGATAGGTCATATCCTCCAGATTGCCTACAGGAGTAGGCACGATATATAGTTTGCCAGCCATTATCTCAATTTCCTCCTTACTGCCATCATGAATCTATATACTGAATCTGACTCCAAATTCCACTCCGGGAAAGTTTCCAACAGATACTGGACCGCCTCATCCAAGGACTTCATGGCATTCAGACGATGCATGGTATCCTGATAGAGCATTGAATCTTCACGAAACAAGGATGATATAAATAGTACCCTGTCATTCAATGAAATGGCACTTTTTATATCGCGTACTTTGGATCCGGGCATATCATGTTTCCATGCCAGTTTTTCTGCCATCACATCAATGACCGTCTTGCCCAAATGGGCAGATTCATTGACGGTCTTGCGACTTTTACGGGTATGTTTCACAGCAGGTTCTTCCACTGCGCCAAACAAGCTGACCTCTCCGAACAATGCCGGCTCAGAGACCGTTTCTTCTTCCTTCCCGTTTTCTTCCTCCCTGACAGGTTTCACTTCTTCTTCCTCTTC
>JAHHQQ010000028.1 GCA_020026275.1 Bacteroidales bacterium | reverse complement strand
CTTTCGGAGCTGCCGTAGCCACCTCTCCTTTCGGAAGAACCATAACTGCTCCTCCTCTCGGAGTTGCCGTAGCTGTTCCTTTCAGAGTTGCTGGGACTGTTTCTGTCTGATGATGAATAATTTGCGCTACTAGAAATTCTAGGTCTTCTAGGTCTCAGTTTTCTTCCTTCTGCGGTGTAACCGCCGTTGTTTTTATCTTCCATATTGTTTTGGATAAATCACCCTTCACGGGCTTGTTGTTCGTATGTGCATGGCTCACGCCATGCGGTTCTGTATTTATTTTGTAATTTTAAATATAAATGTAATAGTACCTTCCTGTTTGACAGGAGCATCAGCACTCATGTTGAAATGAGCTTTCAAGGCTGCCGCTCTGGATGCAGCCCACAGTTTCTTGTCTGCAACAGTCGTGCCTGCCTCTCCAGGGAAGGCATCTGTCACTTTTCCGTATTGGTCTACCCAAATTTTCACAACGACAATGGCTTCATCCTGTCCGTCATAGGATGGCGTCGGAATGGTACCCAAAATGTTTCTTCCTTTCAGCTGGGCATTGGGCTGGCCTTCATATTTCCCTTTTTGTGTGTTTCCGGAAGCATGCCCTCCTTTCAGTTTTTCGGAAATGGTGGATGCCGTCTGAGCGGCCAAAGTGTCTTTGTCCGACTTGTTGTCTGCGGCAGGGAAGAGGGATTTCTTGTTGATTTCCTTTTTTCTTTCGGGCTGTTCAATCTCTACATCTCCTTTGTCATCGACAATGGATTCCTGGGCTTCATTGGCCTTGTGTCCCTTGATGGGGGATTCTGACTTCTGGATCAGGTTGACCTCCTTGGTCTTGTCCACTTCCTCTGCCTGCGGCTGTCGGCCCTGTCGGGCCGGTCTCGGTTTCACGATCTCTTCCTCCATTTCTGAGAAATCGATGACCAGACTAGTTTCCGGTGGGGGTGGATCCAGATATTTGACACCTGAAAAACAACAGAAGATTACAATCACGGCATGTGCGGCTACGGTCACGACTGCTCCTGCAACCGTGCTCACCTTTTCGCGTGTGTTCTGTAATTCCTTATATTTTCTCACGTTTGTCAGCTGTTTGCCGGAGCGGTCCGCAAGACCGTCCCGTGTTCACTATTCCGGCTGGGTTGCCAGAATTACCTTGTAGTGGTTCCTCTTTGCTATGTTCATCATGGCGACCACTTCCTTCACAGGAACAGTTTCGTCCGCATAGATGGAAAAAGTCGGATCCTCCTCCATCTGGAGTTCTTCAATCAGGGCATCTTCCACAGTTTCGAACGGAATGGGAATTTCATTCCCGTTGATGTGATAGGTGTATTCACCGTTCTGCATATCCTGGATGGAGACGCTGGTAGTCGCTTTCGCTGAAATCTGACCGGTGCTCTTCGGAAGAAGCAGTTTCAATGCATTCGGATTGATTAGGGTAGAGGTGATCAGAAAGAATATGAGCAATAGGAAGACAAGGTCTGTCATGGAGGACATACCTATGTCTGACATTACTTTGGTTGTACGTTTGTATGCCATATCAGCAAGTCTCCTTAATGTTTTCTATTATTTGTCTTCCAGTTCACTGTCGCATTCAGCAGGTTCATGAAGCAAGTCCATGAATTCAATGGTCGCATTCTCCATCTTGAACACGACATCTGAGATGTTGGAAGAAAGATAGTTGTATCCGAAATAGGCGATGATACCGACAATCAGACCTCCGACAGTTGTGATCATCGCAGTGTAGATACCTCCTGAAAGAAGGGAAATGTCAATGTTGGAACCGGCTTTGGTCATGTTGAAGAAAGCCTGGACCATACCGATGACAGTACCGAGGAAACCGATCATAGGAGCACCACCTGCGATGGTGGCAAGAAGAGGAAGGCCTTTTTCAAGACGAGCCACTTCTGCATTTCCTGTGTTCTCTACAGCAGCTTGGATATCATTCAGAGGACGGCCGATTCTACCGATTCCTTTTTCTACCAGTCTGGCGATTGGGGAGTCAAATTTGTCACAAAGGGCAAGTGCTGATTTGAGCTTTCCTTCATGGACATAATCCCGAATATCATTCATGAAATTTTTGTCTACCATGCCGGCTTTGTGGATCATCCACCATTTTTTTGCAAAAAGATAGATGGCTACGATGGAGAGGAACAGGAGAACAAGCATCAGCCAACCGCCTTTCGCCGCGAGACTGATCAAGCTTTCTTCCTGAACGGTAGCATTTGCTACGTTAGTGACGGTTTCCGCTGCGGCTACCATGGTGTCGGTGCCTATTGCTGCCTGTAAAAGATTGAACAACATAATTATATCTTGATTATCTTAATTTAATAAGTACATATTCAACAATTTGCAAAATTAAGTATTTTTTTGCATTTCTGAAATTTATTTTTCTGCATAATGTATGCCGCAAAGGAAGAGGGCTTTCCCCGGGACAGATTCTCCTGCATCGGAGCGGTTTCCTTTTTCCAGGATGGTCTGGAATTCTTCCAGGCTCTTTTTGCCTTTTCCGACTTCCAGCAGTGTGCCGACTATAGCCCTGACCATATTCCTCAGGAATCGGTTGGCGCTGATCGTGAAGACCAGGTAATCTTCTTCTCCTCCTGGATAACCGAGCAGTTTGACGTGGTCGGGAGTGTAATGCTCCCATCTCGCCTCATAGATGGTGCAAATGGAAGAGGAACTATTTCCGCCGCTTTTTTCAAAGCAACTGCAGTCTCTGGTGCCGGGCAGGAGGGCAGTTGCCTTCTTCATTTCTTCTATATCTAGAGGAAAAGTGTAAAGGTAAGATTTTTCGTTCATGAAAGGATCCTTTTTCCGATGGATGAAATACCGATATTGTCTTTTGTCGGCATCGAATCTCGCGTGAAATGGATTGTCGCATTTGATTAAATCATGAATGACGATTTCTTTAGGCAAAATGGCATTTAATTTGTATATTAGTTTCTTGATATCAACATTGATAGGTGAACCAATGTCAATGTGTGCGTAATATTGGCTTGCATGGACACCCGTATCTGTCCTGCCGGCTCCTGTTATCGTCAGACTTTCTTTCAGCAGCATGGCCAATGCATTCTGGAGATAACCCTGGATGGAAGGATTGTTGTTCTGGATTTGCCAGCCGTTTGTGGTGGCACCATTGTAGGACAAAAATAACTTGTAGCGCATGATATTTTGATTGATAATGCAAAAATAAAATATTTAAGATTAAAATCTAATTCAGATACAATCATGGAGAGTGTCAATATCAAAGAATTGAATGAACGTATCCAGCAGGAAAGTTCTTTTGTGGACTTGCTTTCAATGGAAATGGGAAAGGTCATTGTCGGACAGAAACAGCTCATAGAAAATCTGCTTATCGGTTTGCTCGCCAACGGCCATATTTTGCTGGAAGGTGTTCCTGGATTGGCAAAGACATTGGCTATCAATACTTTGTCTCAAGCAGTGAATGCCAAGTTCAATCGTATACAGTTTACTCCGGATCTGCTTCCTGCCGATGTGTTGGGAACACTGATTTATTCTCAGAAGAAGGATGACTTCGAGGTGCACAAAGGACCTGTCTTCGCCAATTTCGTACTGGCGGATGAAATCAACCGTTCTCCTGCCAAAGTTCAATCTGCTTTGTTGGAGGCGATGCAGGAGCGTCAAGTGACTATCGGGGATCAGACTTTTAAATTGCCGGAGCCTTTCTTGGTGATGGCAACGCAGAACCCGATCGAACAGGAAGGAACTTATCCGCTTCCTGAGGCGCAGGTCGACCGCTTCATGTTGAAGGTGGTGGTGGATTATCCCAAAAAGGAAGAGGAGCGTCAGATTATCCGCATGAATAATACTGGTGTTTTTCCGAAAGCCAGTCCAGTCATCAGTCCGGAAGATATCATCCGCGCCAGAGAAGTGGTCCGAGATGTCTATATGGATGAGAAGATTGAAAGATATATTGTGGATATCGTCTATGCGACCAGAACTCCTGAAGACTATGGGTTGAAGGATTTGAAGGGATTGATTTCCTATGGTGCCTCACCGCGTGCCAGCATCTCTCTTTCTATGGCGTCCAAGGCGTATGCCTTCATCAAAAGAAGAGGTTATGTCATTCCAGAGGATGTCCGTTCAGTGTGCAACGAAGTGCTTCGTCACAGAATCGGACTTACTTACGAGGCTGAAGCTGAGAACGTGACAACAGAAAATATTATTTCTGAGGTGTTGAATGCTGTAATGGTACCATAAAATCAGGAAGAACATGGAAACATCCGGTGCAACAGAACTTTTGAAGAAAGTCAGAAAGATAGAGATCAAGACAAGGTCTCTGTCTCATCAGATTTTTGCGGGTGAATATCATTCTGCCTTCAAAGGTCGTGGTATGGCTTTCAGCGAGGTCAGGGAGTACCAGTATGGAGATGATGTAAGAAACATGGACTGGAATGTGACCGCGCGTCTCAGGTCTCCCTATGTGAAGGTCTTTGAGGAGGAGAGGGAACTGACGGTCGTGCTGCTCATTGATATCAGCCGTTCCGGGCTTTTTGGAACAAAGTGCAAGACGAAGCGTGAGCAGATTGCTGAGATCGCTGCCGTCTTGTCTTTTTCTGCCGGCATAAATAATGATAAGGTTGGAGCCCTGTTTTTCAGTGACAGGGTGGAGAAGTTCATCCCTCCCAAGAAGGGAAGAAGTCATCTTCTCCATATCATCCGGGAAATCATCGAACTGAAACCTCAGTCACAAGGGACGGATATCGGTGAGGCTTTGAGATATCTAACCAATGCGATCAAGAAAAGATGTACGGCTTTTTTGCTTTCGGATATGCTTGATGTAAATGCGGACGGTTCTCCGAGGTATGAAGATGCACTGAAGGTAGCGGTAAATCGCCATGATTTGTCTGTGGTCAGCGTTTATGATCAGAGGGAGAAGACAATTCCTGATGTCGGTCTGGTCAATGTCAAGGATTCCGAGACTGGTGATTCCCTTTGGGTCAATACGGGTAGCCGTAGAGTAAGGAGAGAATATTCCAGTTGGTTCGCAGAGGCGGAGGCGGAGGCGGCGCATCTGATGAACAGATATAATGTAGACAGTGTCCGCATAGCGACCGATGAAGACTATGTGAAAGGACTTATGTCTTTATTCAGAAGTAGATGATGAAAAGGTTTTTAATGGCGTTGGCGGTGTTTTCCTGCGTTGTTCTTTGTGCACAGACGCCTTCTGCCAGTTCAGGTCAACGTAAAGGCAGGGTGATAGAGATGGAGGAAGGTTCATTTCTCCGCCCAGTGCAGAAAAGAGATTCCATTCTGATTGCCGACCAATTGGATTACGGTTTCTTGCTCAAAGAAGTCCAGGAGGGGACGGGCCTTGTATTGCCGGAATTCAAGAACACGCCATTGGACAGTATTCTGACGCTGGTAGACAATTGGAAGTTAGATACGCTCAAAGTGTATAAGCATGGCAAGGACAAACCGAAAAGCTATGATATCGAAGCTTCCATCCGCTTGGCCGCATTTGATGAGGGACAGTATGAACTGCCTCCTCTTTCTGCTGTCAGAATGGGTTCGGATGCGGCAGATACTCTCGTTTTCAAGCCGCAGAGGATGGAAGTGCATACGATGCCGGTGGATACGGCGACTTTCCAACTGCATGACATCAAGGGCCAGATCCGTTATCCGGTCACTTTCAAGGAGGTGCTGCCTTATATTGCAGGGGCATTGGGTCTGATCGGGCTGATTCTCATCATGGTCTGGCTGGTTCGAAAATATGTGATCAAATCCAAAGAGGAGGATCGGAAGAAGGAACCTGCCCATATTGTCGCTTTGAGGGAACTGGACAAGTTCAGAGGAAGCAAGTTCTGGGCACCGGAGAAACAGAAGATTTTCTATTCAGGAGTGACTGATACGTTGAGGGCCTACCTGTCTGACCGATATGGATTTGGAGCGAAGGAGATGACGACCGCGGAGATATTTGACAACCTCAAGAACACCGATGTGCCGGCAGGCCTCTACGAAGAAGTGAAGGTGCTGTTTGAGACTTCCGACTATGTCAAGTTCGCCAAATTGACTGTTGCGGACGAAGACAATGCCAAGGTGATTCCGACGGCAGTCAGATTTGTCACGGAAACGTATCAGACTGAAATAGACAATGAAGCGGAGGAATCCGCCAATAAAGAGAATTCCAAATAATTATGTATTTCGAATATCCTAAACTTTTGTGGTTGCTGGTAGTGCCGGTCCTGATGATCCTGCACTATCTGTATTTGGAGTTGTGTGGGAGGAATCCGCATTTCCGTGTTTCTTCCATCATTCCATGGAAGAAGGGAGGAAAATCTGCGATGGCCTATTTGAGACACTTGCCGTTCCTTTTCAGAATCGCCGCCTTGTCTCTGATTGTAGTGGCCATTGCCAGACCGCGTTCTTCTTCCAATATGGAGAAGATTGATACGGAGGGTATCGATATCATGTTTGCAATGGATGTGTCCACATCCATGCTGGCAAGGGACTTCACACCGGACCGAATCAGTGCCGCCAAAGACATTGCCATCGAGTTCATCGCCCAGCGACCTTCTGACCGGATGGGAATCGTTGTCTTTGCGGGAGAGAGTTATACTCAATGTCCCTTGACGACAGATCGGGCCACTTTGATCAATTTGATGAAGGAAGTCCAAACTGGATTGATTGAGGATGGGACGGCGATTGGAAATGGATTGTCAACAGCAGTGGCACGTCTGAAAGATTCCAATGCAAAAAGTCGTGTAGTGATTCTGTTGACAGACGGTGTCAATAATAGTGGGGAGATTTCTCCTGAAACAGCCGCTGAAATAGCCAAAACATATGGTGTGAGAGTCTATACGATTGGGGTGGGAGCGAATGGTCAGGCTCCTTATCCCATGATTACTCCTTGGGGAGTTGAAATGCAGAATGTCCAGGTGGAGATTGACGAGAATTTGCTTCGTCACATTGCAGAAACTACAGGAGGAAAATATTTCAGGGCAACGGATAATACTAAATTGGCCGAAATCTATGGTGAAATCAACAAGATGGAGAAGGCCAAGACCACAATTGACAGTTTCCCGATCTATAAGGAATTGTATACAGGATATGCAGTGGCTGCACTTCTTTGTCTGCTGCTGGAGATGCTGTCAAGATTATTAATCAGAAGATTGCCATAGGAGGAGAGGAATATGATCATATTTGCACAGTCTCAATTTTTATTTTTACTTTTTTTTGTGCCATTTTTCTTCTTGGCTTATGGCTTTGGGAGAATGCTTCGGAAAAAGAAAATCCGTGCTTTGGGGGAAGAAACGTTGGTAGAGCAGCTGATGCCTTCGTGGTCTTCTTCAAAAGGATGGTGGAGAGTGGTCCTGTTTTCGTTGGCCTTCATTTTTTTTACTGTTGGTCTGGCACGTCCTCAGATCGGTGCAAAATTGAAAGAACATAAGACTACTGGTGCGGAAGTGATGATTGTTCTGGATGTATCCAATTCCATGCTGGCTCAAGACTATTCTCCGAATCGTCTGGAAAGGGCAAAATTGGCGATTTCCCGTTTGGTGGACAAGTTGCAGGAAGACCGTATCGGTCTTATTGTGTTTGCCGGATCTACTTTTGTCCAGTTGCCTATCACGACTGATTACGTCTCTGCCAAGATGTTTCTGAATTCCATTTCTACGGAATCTGTTCCGATTCAGGGTACAGCTATTGGAGATGCAATTCATACGGCCATCAGAAGTTTCAGTGCGCAGAGTGAGAACAGCAGGGCCATCATAGTCATTACAGATGGAGAAAATCATGAAGATGATCCGATTCCGGCCGCTAAGGATGCGGCATCTATGGGAATCAAGGTATATACAATTGGTGTGGGTTCTTCAGAAGGACAGCCGATTCCGATAAAAGGAGGATATCTCAAAGACAAAAACGGAGACATGGTCGTTACTCGGTTGGATGAAGAGACCTTGAGAAAGGTCGCTTCTGTCGGTGGCGGTGCCTATGTACATGCAGGAAATGATGAATTTGGGCTGAATCCAATTATTAAGAGCATCCGAAACATGGAGGGAGAAGAACTTTCTTCTGTCGTATTTGAGGAATATGATGAACAGTACATGTATTTTTTTGCTATTTCGTTGTTCTTTTTGGTCGTTGAAATGCTTGTCGGTTCAAGGAAGGGTCGAAAAAAATTGTTTGATTAAGGAATTAAAGGAATATGATAGGAGGAATGATGAATCATTTAATTCATACTTTTTCAAGGATCGGCCTTGTCTGTATAGGGTTGCTCTTGACTGCAAGCATGACGCTGGCTCAGACAGACAAGCGAGAAGTACGTGCGGGTAACCGCAAGTTCAAGAAAGAGAAATGGCAGGAAGCTGAGATTGATTACCGTAGAGCCCTGGTGAAGGATTCGTTGTCGTTTGCCGCCAACTACAATCTGGCCAACGCCCTTTTCCGTCAGGAAAATATGGAGGAGGCCGGCAAACTGCTCGACAAGATTGGGGAGCAGGCTCCTATGGAGGAAATGTCCAAAGCTTCGGACTATTATTTCAACAAGGGAGACGTGGCTGCCAAAGGAAAGCAGTGGCAGCAGGCTGTGGATGCATTCAAGGAATCCTTGTTGAGGAATCCGGGGGATCTGGAGGCGAAGGAGAACTACATCTATGCCAAGAAGATGCTGGAAAATCAGCAGAACCAGCAGAACCAGCAGAATCAGAACAACCAGAATAACCAGAATCAGAACAATCAGGACCAGCAGGATCAGCAGAACAAGGACCAGCAGGACAAGAATGATCGGAATCAGGACCAGAACCAGCAGAATCAGAATCAGCAGGGAAATCAGGACCAGAACAAAGATCAGCAGAATCAGAATTCTTCCGGCCAGCAGCCAAAGATTTCTCCGAAACAGGCCCAGCAGATGCTGAAAGCCATCCAGGCCAAGGAGAAGGAGACCCAGGACAAGGTCAAGAAGGAAAAGGCCGAAGCCTTGAAATCGAAACGTAAGGAAAAGAATTGGTAGCAAGATAGAGAAAGATTAGTACAAGATGAAGAAGTTAGTATCCATATTATTGTTTTTGTCAACAGCGCTGGTTGCGTTTGCTCAGAATGTCATACGTGTGGAGGTACCGAACATGGTGGGATTGGACGAACAGTTCAATGTCACCTTTATCATTGAAGGGGATTCCCGTCCGAAGAATTTTGAATGGACCTCTGGAGATGAATTCCAGTTGGTGTGGGGACCCCAGACCGGTTCCTCTACCAGCATCCAGATATTGAATGGAAAACGGACCAAATCATCTCAATATACTTTCACCTATATCCTGATGCCGAAGAAGACCGGCACCTTCCAGCTGCCGACCGCAACTGCAACGGTCAGCGGCAAGACTTGGACTTCCCAGGAGGTTTCTGTGGAAGTGGTCGGCAATGGCGCTTCATCCAAGGGCAGCGCCTCTTCCGGTTCTTCCCGCAGCGAGGGGTATGACACGGAACTGGGCGACGTCTCTTCGGAGGATCTGTTCCTGAGATTGAGCCTCAGCAAATCGGAGGCAGTGGTCGGAGAACCGATTACGGCAACGCTCAAACTCTACCAGAGGGTCAGCGTGGCAGGTTTCGAAGATGCGAAATTCCCTAATTTCACTGGATTCTGGAGCCAGGAGACCTATACTCCATCCAATATCCAGTTCCATAGAGAAAATATCGATGACCGGATGTACAATACGGCAGTCTTGAGAAAATATGTAATCATTCCACAGCAGGTTGGCCGTCTGGAGATTGATCCGGCAGAACTGGTCTGCTTGGTGAATGTGATGGCTCCGCGCAGCCATTCCAACAGCATCTTCGATTCTTTCTTCGATGATGGTTACCGTACGGTCCGCAAGAGGATCCGGACGGCTCCGATGGCCGTGGAGGTCAAACCGCTTCCTGCCGGTGCACCGAGCTCTTTCGGTGGAGGTGTGGGAACGTTCACCATCCATACCCGGGTGAGCAAGGATTCCCTCAAGATGCATGAGGCCGCTTCCCTGATCGTCACTTTGTCCGGTAAGGGAAATGTCTCTCTTCTGGAAGCGCCTAAGGTGGTGCTGCCTCCAGATTTTGAACTGTATGATACCAAGATGGTGGACAACACGGACAAGAGTACCGGAGGAACTTCCGGCACGAAGACTTTTGAATTCCCGTTCATCCCGAGATCTTATGGTGAGTTTGAAATTGCTCCGGTTGAATATTCCTATTATGATGTCGAGAAGCATGAATATGTTCGTCTTGCTACTGAACCGATTGCAATAAAAGTAGAAAAAGGCAAGACGACTGTTTCTGCTTCCAACAATGTCTCTACTCAGAAATTCCCTCAAGTTGAAAGGAAAGGGGTGAAGAATCTAGGTGAGGATATTCGTTATATCCAGACTAAGGTACCATCTCTGTCATGGAGTGGTAATTTCTTTGTCGGTTCCCATGTATATTGGCTGTCCTTCGCTTGCTTTCTAATAATGACAGTTGTCATTTATCTGGTTTTCAGGAAAATAGGAGCGATGAAGGCTGATGTGGCAGGTAACAGGAACAGAGGCGCGGTCAGGATGGCTAGAAAGCGGTTGAAACTGGCTCAGGATTATTTGTCCAGGAATTTGTATTCAGCCTTCTATGAGGAACTCCATAAAGGAATTTCAGAATTCATCGCAGATAAATTCAATTTGCAGATGGAGGAATTGAATAAAGACAATATATTTGCACGGCTTCACGAGGAAGGGATAGCGGATGATTTGTCTGGAAGGTTGGTAAAATTGTTGGATGCATGTGAATATGCCAGATATTCTCCAGATCCAGGTCATGATGCGATGAGTACAGATTATGAAGAAGCCGTGGAGGTAATCTCCTCAATTGGTTCAGGAATGAAGAAAAAAAGAAATGCAGGAGCGGCCGCAGTATTGTTCATGATGTTTGTGTTGATGCCAACTTCAACGATTCAAGCTCAAATTGCAGCACCGGATTCATTGTGGAATCGTGGTGTCTTTGCATACGAGTCCGGAAAATGGGAAGAGGCAATCCAGTCTTGGATTGCTATTGAAGATGAAGGAATAGAATCTGCAGAGGTTTATTATAATTTGGGCAATGCCTACTTCAAATCAGATGAGATGGGGCTGGCTATTCTCAATTGGGAGAGAGCTTTGAGGTTGAATCCTTCTTTTTCAGATGCACGGTTTAATCTGGAATGTGCCCATAATATGATTCAGGACAGAATTGATCCGGTGCCTGAATTCATACTGAAGAGCGTCGCACGGAAAATATCTTATTGGATGAAGTCTAATTCATGGGCAGTTATGGCAATCCTGTTTTTTGCATTTGTCCTGGCCTGTGTTTTAGTATTCTTGTTGTCTCCACGCAGGGGATGGAGAATCGTCGGTTTTTATACGGGCATTGTTTCCTTGATTCTTTCTGCTTCTTGCTATGGGTTTGCCAGATGGCAGTACAATGACTATAGAAAGGCTGACAGTGCGATTGTGATGAAGCCGGTCTCAGCTATCAAGAGCTCTCCGACTGCCGAGTCTTCCAAGGATCTTTTTGTCTTGCATGAAGGGACCAAGGTGAAGATTCTGGACAAGATAGGAAACTGGTACAACATTTCCCTGGCTGACGGCAGGCAGGGATGGATTTGTTCCACAGATATGGAAATCATTTAAACATTGAAATACAGGATGAAACTAGCTAGCAAATTAAAAACACTGTTCGTGCTCTTGTTGACAGGAGCTTGTTCCTTTGCTTTTGCTCAGGAAGTAGATGAAGAAACCAGGCCGGTCACTTTCGCATTTGTCACAGACATGCACATTTCTGACGGAAGTGCCAACAACGGAGATTTGGAATTGTGCATTAAAGATATCAACTCTCAGAAAGAGATAGAGTTCGTCATCTTTGGTGGAGACAATACCGATTTCGGTACAGACAAGGAATTGGGTATTGTGAAGTCCATCATGGACGGATTGACGATCCCGTATTATGTGGTGGCAGGAAACCACGATGCCAACTGGTCTGAAAGCGGATGCAACACTTTCCTGAAGACTTTCGGCTATGAGCATTTCTGCTTTGAGAAAGGCGGTTGGAGATTCATGGGCTGCAACAGTGGTCCGGATATGAGAATGGCTCCGGCCCTGATCCCAAGAGAGAGCATGGTATGGCTCAAATCAGTGAAGGAGCCGAAGAAGACTATCTTCATCAACCACTATGGCGCTGACTCCACCATGTTGAACTATTTCGAAGTGGCACGTGAGATCAAGAGACTGGATGGCCGCTTCATGATCGGTGGTCACTGGCATCACAACCACACCAGAGATTTCTGCGGTCTGCCAGGTGTCACTTGTCGTTCTTCCTATGTAAGAGACCATGGCAACGCCGGTTACAACATCGTCCGGGTCTATGCGGACAGCATCACTCTTTCCAACAGACAGATTTACGGTACAGAGGGCACTTCTGCTGTGGAGCTGGCACCTTGGTACAAGAGGAAGCTCAATCACGTAGTGGATACGGTAACGTATGACGAGCACGGTCTGCCAGGAGATTATCCTTGGATGAGATACGACGTCAACGACAAATACGATTTCGTCAAATCAGAGTGGGAGTTCCAGGACGATGCCAATATCGTGGCAGGTCTGGCAAGAGATAACAAGAAAGCCTATTACACCACTGCTTCAGGCTATCTGAGAGCAGTTTCCTTGAAGAACGGAAAACGAGTATGGAGCCAGAAATTTGGTGGAAAGATCTTCTCCACTCCGGCTCTCTGCGGAAAATATCTTGTATTCGGATGTACTGACGGTTTCATCTATGCTGTCAAGCCAAGCAATGGCAAGGTCATCTGGAAATATGAGGTCGGCAAGGCAGTTGTCGCTTCTCCGGCTATCTACAAGGACATGGTCTATATCGGAGCTTCTGACAATGTATTCAGAAAACTGGATCTGAAGACAGGAGAGCTGGTATGGAAATATGAAGGGGTCGCAGGTCATGCTGCCGCTACTCCATTCGTGGACGACGACCAGGTCGTATTCGGAACTTGGGGAAGGAGACTCTATTCTCTTGATCCAGAAACCGGTAAATTGCAGTGGAGCTGGCAGTCTCACAATGGTTCCAGAATGATTTCTCCTGCTTCTACTGCTATTTTGAAGACCCATGGCCGTATCTTTGTCGCTGTTCCGGACAGACGTGTGTTCGCTTTGGATGCCAAGACCGGACAGGAACTCTTCTGGGTGCGTGGTGGCCGTGATGCCATCGGTCTGAGCGAAGATGGCAACAGAGTCTATGACAAGACCATGTTCGGTCGTGTCCTTTCTTTCAATGCGGATGTCGCTCTGGAGGGCCCTGCCGCTCCTGTTCAGAAGAACGTCATGAATCCGGAGGAGAACGAAGTGCAGAAATTGGGCAGCTGGATGCTCCCTGGTGAGAAATTGAATTGGGATGCCCCCAACTATAGCGGATACGAGATTGCTCCTACCGCACTGGTGGAATGTGGCGGTACTTTGTTCATTCCGACAGACAAAGGCAACATCCTGGCACTGGACAGCAATACCGGCGAGTTCGTCTGGGCTCATAAGATTTCCGTCGCACTGGTCAATCCAATGCAGATCTGGAAGGAAGGAAATCGGATCAAAGTGCTGGCTGCTACCATGGATGGTGTGGTGACTTTGCTTTCACTGCCGTTGGAAAAATAATTTCAACTGCAAGCAAGATGGAACCCCGATGATTGTTTTTAAATCATCGGGGTTTTGTTAACTTTGTTTCATTCTGAAGTATAAAACCAGAATATAACCAAACCTCTACAAAGATGTTCAAGAAAATTGTTTTCTCCACTTTGATGACCATAATATTGATGGCTTCAGCATTGGATGTTCGTGCCGATAGACGTTCCGGCTCAAAGGAGGACTGGGAGAATCCTCGCATTGTTGAACGTAATCGTCTCCCTATGACGGCCACTTTTGTGACAGATCAACAGAAGACCCTGTCCCTGAACGGTATCTGGAAATTCAAGTTCAATCCTAAATTTGAAAGCCGAAGTCAGGGATTTGAAGACATTCACTATAATGACAGCTATTGGAAAGAGATTATGGTTCCTGGAATGTGGGAGACTGCCGGTTGGTGTGATCCAATCTATGTCAATGTCGGTTATCCTTGGAGGGGACATTTCAAGAACAATCCTCCGGTCGTCCCGACTGAACACAACTATGTCGGTCAGTATCGCCGCGAATTTGATCTGGAGGAATCTTGGCTTCAGAAAAGAGTATGCCTCTGCATCGGTTCCGCCACTTCCAATGTCCGTGTATGGATCAATGGAAAAGAGGTCGGATACAGCGAGGACAGCAAGCTGGAAGCCAGGTTCGATATCACCCGATATGTCCGTCCGGGCAAGAACCTCATTGCGCTGGAGGTGCACCGCTGGTGTGATGGTACTTATCTGGAAGACCAGGATTTCTGGAGATTGGGCGGCATCGCCCGTGGCATCTACGTCTATACGAGAGAGAACGAGCGGATTGAAGACCTCAATGTACGGGGAGACATGAAAGGGCAGCTGGATATTCGTGCACGTTTGACCAAAGGTATACAGAGCATGGACTATCAAGTATTGGATCCCGAAGGAAAGGAAGTGATGCGCTTTTCTGCATTTCCTGAAGGAAAGAAGGTAAAGTCTGAATTGGGAGGTTGGTTCCTTGACTGCAGGAAGTCGCTAATGGAGCCTGAACTGTGGAGTGCAGAGACTCCTTATCTTTATACTCTTGTGGCAGAGGCCAGAACATCTCGAGGTACAATTGCGGAAAGTACGCGTATCCGTTTTGGCTTCCGTTCTGTCCAGATCAAAGGAAATCAGCTGCTGGTCAACGGAAAACCGATTCTTGTCAAAGGTGTTAACCGGCATGAAATGAATCCATATAAGGGTTATGTTGTCTCCGCGGCAGATATGGTCCGGGATATTCAGATTATGAAACAACTAAATATCAATGCGGTACGTACTTGCCACTATCCAGATGACCCGCTTTGGTATCAACTCTGTGATGAATGGGGGCTTTATGTGGTTGATGAAGGAAATATCGAATCTCATGGTATGGGATATGATCCACAAGAGACTTTGGCCAACAGTGATGAGTTCCATGATGCCCATATGGCAAGGGATCAGAGAATGGTATATCGTGATATCAATCATCCGTCTGTCATTATTTGGAGTCTTGGAAATGAGGCTGGAAACGGAACTAATTTCATGGACACTTATTCCTGGATCAAAGCACATGACCCTTCTCGTCCTGTCCAGTACTGTGAAGCCCATGGAGGATCGAATACAGATATTTATTGTCCAATGTATGCGACATTGGAAGAATGTGAGAAATATCTCCGTAGACCTTCCAAACCTTTGATCCAGTGTGAATATGCTCATGCGATGGGCAATTCAATGGGTAATTTCAAGGAATATTGGGACATGATCCGCAAGTATCCGGCCTATCAAGGTGGCTTTATTTGGGATTTTGTGGATCAGGCCTTGCGTATTGAGGTGGATCCGGACAAATATGGAACAGATCATATTTTTGCTTTCGGTGGCGATTTCAATGAATATGATCCTTCGGACGGATCTTTCAACTGCAACGGCCTCATTGCCGCAGATCGTTCTCTTCATCCTCATACCTCTGAAGTGAAATATCAGCATCGCAATATCTTGACATGTCTTCCATCCCGTTTCAATTTTGATCCTAAAACGAATCCTCTTCGAGAAATGCGGGTAGACGTATATAATGAGCATTTCTTCAAGGACCTGTCCGATTACCGTATGGAATGGATGCTTCTGGTCGCAGGAGAGAATGTGATGAGCGGAGTGGTGGAGCAGTTGGATGTCGCCCCTCAGACGGTTGAGTCGGTGGATCTTGGTGTCACTTCTGCAGATATGCAGAAAGCGGTGGCAGAAGCAAAGTCCAGGTGGAAGCATCATTTCTCTGAAAAAGGTCGAAACACTTCGGCAGATGACGATTTGTTTTTGCAGGTCTCTTACAAGTTGAAAAGATCTGACGGCCTGCTGCCGGCCGGAACCGAAGTCGCCTATGACCAGCTGGTATTGCGCGAAGGTCCGGTGAAAGCCTTTGAGACCGGTTCGACAAGTGTCGCAGACAGCCGCATCGAGTTGGAAGAAGATGTGAAGCAGGCAGTCTTCAGCGGACGCTTCTTCCATGACGGCACTGCAGGAGACCGTATCTCCGAGTGGTCTGTCACTTTTGACAAGCAGAAAGGTGCGGCAGTAGATTATCAGATTGACGGCAAGTCCTATCTGAACGGAGCGCTGATGCCTAATTTCAACAGGGCTCCGACCGAGAATGATTTGGGCGCCGGAATGGATTATAGGAGCGAAGTATGGCGTCACTGCACATTTGACCTTTCTTCCTTCAAGATCTGCAAGAAAGGGGAGACCTATCAGGTGAAAGTTGAATATCGTCCGATTCGGAGCTATGCTTCCGTGGAAATGGAATACAACATCTTCAAGGATGGTTCCATCCGTGTCAGTGAAATTCTTCGTGATGCAGGCAAGCTGGATGAGGCTCCGGACATGATGCGCTTTGGCATGATGTTCCAGATGCCGGGTGATTGCTCATCCATTGATTTCTATGGCTATGGTCCAGAAGAAAATTATGTGGACCGTCATTCTTCCCAACTGATGGGTCATTATTGTCAGAGAGTGGAGGACCAGTATCATTTTGGTTATGTACGTACCCAGGAGTCAGGAACCAAGACCGGATTGAGGTGGTTCCGCATCCTCAATGACAATGGTACCGGATTGGAACTGACTGCAGATACCCGTTTCTCCGCTTCGGCACTTCCTTTCAGCATTCTGGATATGGATGCATCCATGGTGGATCCTCGTCCAAGAAAGAATCCGACTAACAATCAAGCAGGGGAGGCTCGCCATTCATTGATTTTGAAAGAAAAAGTGCAAGAGTCTGCCCGTTCTATGGGAACAACTTATGTGTGCTTTGACCTTTGCCAGATGGGTTTGGGAGGTATCAATTCTTGGGGAAGGCTACCTTTGGACGAATATAGGATCCATCCGAAGGAATATGAGTTCAATTTCGTGATCCGTCCAGTTGGCAATTGATAGAAACGTCCGTGAGAGGCTGTCCTCAGCCTCTCTTGTAACGGACGTGCCAGAGAACGACTCCCATGGAAACAGAAACGTTGAGGGAGTGTTTGCTGCCAAATTGAGGAATTTCCAGGGCATAGTTGCTCTGGTTGACCACTTCTTGTTCTACGCCATCCACTTCATTGCCGAAGATGAGGGCGTATTTTTTTTCTTTTATCGGTTTGAAATTTTCCAGGCTGACAGAATTGACGGTTTGTTCAACACTGACGATTTCATAGCCTTCCTGTTTCAATTTTGTCAGAACTGCCAGCGTGTCGTCACAATGTTCCCATTCCACGCTGTATTCAGCTCCGAGCGCAGACTTGTGGATTTCTGCAGAAGGCGGAACGGCTGAAATGCCGCAGAGCCATATCTTGTCAATTTTGAAAGCATCAGAAGTCCTGAAAGCGGATCCGATATTGTGGGCACTCCGTATATTGTCCAGCACCAACACGATTCCAGAGTCTGGCAAGGTTTTATATTCTTCAGCACTGACCCTGTGAAGCTCAATATTCAGTAATTTTCTGTCTGTCATATCGTTGTTGTTTTGTCATCTTTTAGTTATACAAAGGTAACAATAAATGATTTTTATATACTATATTTGTCTGACACTAAAAAATTAATCTATCTATGAAACAGGATCTTGAGGTCTTTGATCTTATCAAGAAAGAAAGAGAAAGACAGTCTGGCGGTCTGGAACTGATTGCGTCTGAAAATTATGTTTCCGATCAAGTGATGGAAGCCATGGGATCCATCTGCACAAATAAATATGCGGAAGGTTATCCAGGAAAAAGGTATTATGGCGGATGTGAAATCGTGGACCAGATTGAACAGCTCGCGATAGACCGTCTATGTAAATTGTACGATGCCGAATATGCAAATGTACAACCACATTCCGGAGCACAGGCCAATATGGCGGTAATCATGGCTGTTTTGAAGCCGGGAGATACCTTTATGGGACTGGATTTGTCTATGGGAGGGCATTTGACCCACGGTTCATCGGTCAATGTTTCCGGTATTCTGTATCATGCTGTTCCTTATGGACTGAATGAGGAGACGGGTAGGATAGATTATGATGAAATGTACCGCAAGGCTCTGGAATGCAGACCGAAACTGATAATCGGCGGGGCTTCTGCTTATTCACGCGAATGGGATTATGAACGAATGCGTGCTATTGCAGATGAGGTAGGTGCCTTACTTTGGATAGATATGGCCCATACTGCCGGCCTTATTGCTGCCGGTTTGTTGAAGAACCCTGTGAAATATGCCCATATTGTTACTTCTACAACACATAAGACTCTTCGTGGGCCTCGTGGTGGCATTATCCTGATGGGAAAAGATTTTGACAATCCGTGGGGACTCAAGACTCCGAAAGGAGTGGTCAAGAAGATGAGCTCTTTACTTGATTCCAGTGTATTTCCTGGTGTCCAGGGGGGACCGCTCGAACACGTCATCGCCGCCAAGGCGGTCGCTTTCTATGAGGCTTCGCTTCCTGAATATGCAGAATACCAGAAACAGGTACTGGCCAATGCTCAGGCAATGGCGGCTGAATTCTTGGAAATGGGGTACAAGCTGGTTAGTGGCGGCACAGACAATCATCTGATGCTGATTGACCTTAGAACCAAATTTCCGGAACTTTCCGGCAAAATGGCTGAGAAGGAACTTGGCAAGGCAGACATTACGGTCAACAAGAATATGGTCCCGTTTGACACCCGTTCCGCTTTCCAGACTTCCGGTATCCGGATCGGCACCCCGGCGGTCACTTCCCGTGGTTTCGTGGAGAAAGACATGCAGGACATTGTGGATTTGATTGATTCAATCCTGTCTTCCGCATCTGCCCACATCGATGTCCTGACTTGCAAGGAAGAACTGGATGAGGCGCAGCAGAAGGCGTTGGCAGAACACGAGGACGTGTTGGAGGAAGTCAGACGTAAAGTACACATGATGACAGGAGGTCGTCCTTTGAACAGATATTGATGAATTCCATATCTTATACAGATGCAGCCGGCAGATTTCTGCCGGCTGCATTGTCTTTCTATAGGGGAAGAGCTATTGAATGGAATTGATGAGGTCCAGTTTCCCTTCGTCAATCAGTTTGAGAATCAGTTCTCCGAAAAGAGTATTTGCCCAGGCGAACCACGGACGGGTGAAGTTGGTCGGGTCGTCCACGTGGAATGATTCGTGCATGAAGCCGGTTCCGGCATCGGTGCGCAGCAGCGTTTCCAGGCACCATCTGATTTCTTCGTCATCCTGTGACGTGAAGGCTTTCATCATGATGCTCATTGGCCAGGCCATAAAATAGCCGATGTGCGGACCGCCGATTCCTTCTGTCGCTTTTCCTTTGAAAAAGAAAGGGTTGTCTTCACTCCATACGAACCGACGGGTGTTTTGGTAGATTGGATCGTCCAGGTCCACATCTCCGAGATAGGCCATGGCCAGCAGGCTCGGAACATTGGCATCATCCATGAGAAGATGGTTTCCGAAGCCGTCCACCTCGTAGGCGTAGATTTGTCCGTATTTCGGATGGTCGTAGATGGCATATTCCTTCAGAGCCGCTTCCACTTCGTTGGCCAGTGCCTTGCATTCCTTGGCCAGTTTGTTCTCATGGTTGACTTTCTTCAGAATTTCTGCCGCTTTTCTCAGGGAAGTGACAGCGAAGAAATTGGAAGGGATGAGGAAATCGAAGATGGTGGCATCGTCGGATGGTCTGAAAGAAGAGACGATCAGGCCGTTCGGATGAATAGGATTGCCGTAGCCGGCGCAGCTCTTGGTGTCATACTGACGGTCTGTCTTCCTGAGGAAACGGTAAGGGCCGTAATTTTCTTTTCTCTGCTGCTCCTTGAAGGTCTTGAGGGTCTTCTGGATGGCAGACAGCCAGAGATCTCCGAAGACGGAGTCGTCCCCAGTCACTTTCCAGTAATGGTAGGCGAGTCGGATCGGATAGCAGTGGGAGTCAATTTCCCATTTCCTTTCAAAAATATAAGGGGTCATTTCTGTCTGGTCGCTCTGGCCGCCTTCTCCGGTAGGCCCGTCGTTGAATGCGTTGGCATACGGATCGCGGTTGATCAGCTCAAACTGGCAGTTGATCACTCCTTTGAGCATATCCTGCAGATGGGAGTCCTCGTTGGCGAACTGGACATAGGGATAGACTTGAGCGCCGGAATCTCTCAGCCACATGGCGTGGATGTCTCCCGTGTAGATGAAGGTCCTGAAATTGCCGTTCTCGTCCTGACCGAAGTGGACGGTCGTATCCAGAGTATTGGGAAAACAGTTGGCGAACATCCAGGCCATTTTAGGATTGGTCAGCATCTGTTGGACCTCGGCGATTTTCTGGTCGATGGCTTCGGAACGGAACAGACGGTCCTTCTCGTCCGGTCGGTTAGAAGGGTATTCCTGTGCATAGAGTGCAAATACTGTCATAAAGACAGCAATGAAAAGTGCAGCTGTTTTTTTCATTATCTTGGTAATATTAGTGTTTTTCTGTCTGCAAGATACTGAAATTTCCATACTTCAAGAAAAGAAAAGGGGAAGGAGGGGGAAATAAAAAAAGGATGACTGAAAAAGTCATCCTTCTTTGTGGGAGCAGAGGGAGTCGAACCCCCGACCCTCTGCTTGTAAGGCAGACGCTCTG
>JAHHQQ010000027.1 GCA_020026275.1 Bacteroidales bacterium | reverse complement strand
TAAAACTAATAACCAATAGAGATTGATGTAGAAGAACTCTATCATCATCTCGATTACAAAGGTACTGCTTTCCGGATAACTGGCAAAAAATTTTATATAATCTGTGGCTGTTTTCATTAAAATTATTATGTGGCATTTTATATTGAATTGTATTACAGGTTGTTACGGATATAAAAATTTTAGTAAAATCTCTAACTTCTTTTCCTGAAAAATCGCTAAAACGTTTTTTCATTTCAACTGTGGACCCCTGTGGCGATTCAGTTTTCGACCAGTGTCAATTAAATTGAAATGACTCTGTAGGATATTTTATGACAATGTTTTGAAATGAGGTTGTTAAAATATTTTAAATTGTTGTAATACAGTTGTTTGATTTGTTTCGTACAGGAGTAAGCAGGGGTCTTATAATTTATAAGTTGTTTTGTTGAATCAAGTATGCTGACTTGATTTGTCGTTTGAATTGTCTGGTCTTTTCTGCGGTATTTCTGAAAATTCAAGAAAAGGTCTTTCGGGGGGCCTTCGTTTTGTGGGTTTGGAATAAAGTTCGGTATGATTGTGTACTGGGCTTTTTTTTATATTTTTGTAGGGATATGCAGGAATGTTGTTCCTGAAGCAAGTCAGAATTGAATGAGAAAGTATATTGTTGTTTGTTTCCTGATCATAGGAGCATTGGTCAGTTTTCCGCTTGGGGCGCATGAGTCATCTTTTGATGTAGATGAAGTCAATGAGCTGTTGAAGCCATTGGAGGAAGCATTGAATAATAGAAGCAATTACGAAGCCAATTTCAAGCAGCGGATTCAGAATTTGAGGGAATTGTGTCAAGATAATTCCAATTTTGGAGAAGTTGCTTCTATTCGTTTCAAATTGGCTCAGGAATTTTCTTTTTATTCTTTGGATTCTTCGCAATTTTATTTGGACAAGACCATTTCTATGGCCCGTTCTCAAAACAATCATGATTTGTTGGTCAAATCTGAAATTCTTATGGCGGATTTGTATACCAAATCTGGTTTTTATCTGGAAGCTCATGAACTTCTCAAGAAATACAATTTCGATGAACTGAGTGAATCTTTGAAATACGATTACAGCTTTGCCGCATATAGTCTTGTGGGGGAATTGATCGCTTATTCAAAGAATATGAAGACTTCCATGCGTTCCAAGGAGTTTTATCGGGATTATCTGATTGAACATACGGCAGAAAATACGTATGAATGGTATAATTTGATGAGAGATAAAATGGTTTATCTCAAGAGGCCGGAGGAAGAGAGGAAATATGCTCAGGAGATGGTCGCTTGTAGCAATCCTGGATTTAGACAGTATGCAGAAGCTACGTACTTTTTGGCGATGACCTGGATGGGGAAGGATGTGATGAAGGAGCTGGAATGGATGATCCGTTCGGCCATTTCGGATATTATTTGTGCGACGAAGGATTATGAGGCTTTGAATGAGATTTCCAGGTTGCTTTTCCAGATGGGATATATCGAAAAGGCCTTCAAGATGACAGCTGATTATTGTCTTCCTGATGCTTTGCTTTTCAATGGTCGTTTGAGACCTCTGCAGATCGCTCAGTTTTTTTCTGACATAGAACATGCTTATCAAGAGGAACGGGATGTCGAGCATCAGTATCAGACGGTCTATCTGTTCATTTTGGTTTTGATTGTGGTGGTTCTGATAATGCTGATCAGTCTGGTATTTTCCCGTCAGAAGGTACTGGAATCTACGAGAAACCAGTTGCAGGAGTCAAATGAGGTCATCAAAAAAAGGAACGATGAATTGATCGAGACCAACGAAAAGTTGAAGGAATCGGATAAAATCAAGGAAGAGTACATTTCATTGTTTTTGGGGATTCTCTCTGAAAATATAGATACGCAGAGAAAGTATCGGAATCATGTTCTTCAGAATATTCGAAAAGGGAATTATGCCTTGTTGGAAGATGAGATAAAGAATATGCCGTCGATTGACGGGGATATCAATGAGTTCTATAAGATGTTTGACCAGACCTTCATCAATATGTATCCGGATTTCGTTGAAAAATTCAATAGTCTGCTGGAGGATGGGGAAGAGGTATATCCTAAAAATGACGACCTGCTTTCTCCGGAACAGCGGATTTACGCTCTGATCAAATTGGGAATCACAGATTCGAGCAAGATTGCGTCATTGCTGCATTATTCGAAGATTACAATTTATAATTACAAGAGTAAAATAAGGAGCAAAGTACGTGGCGATCGTAACAAATTTGAAGAAAATTTGCTTGAACTCATTTGAGAGGGATGGCAAGCTGTTATTTGATAAAAAACATTGAGTGATAAAAGAACAATTAAAAAAGAAAGTATGAAGAGAAAAATTACATTTTTGCTAACTGCACTTCTTGTTCAGTGGGCTTTTTCCTTTTCGGCACTTCCTGCATTTGCGAAATCTGAGAGCGGATGGGTCATTGAGGCTGAGTCGAAGGACAATTATAATGGTGTCACGCTTGCCAATGGCCGGATCGGCCTTGTCAGTGGAATGGGGCTCTTTCAGGTCAATGAGATTGTCATGGGTGGGGTCTATGATAAGGAATTCCAGGATGGTGTGAGCCGTGTCGTCAGAGGCCCTCTCTTTACCAATCTGCAGATGAAATTGGATGGCCGGAGAATCGGCGATGGCGAGGTCAGAGAGTGGAAGCAGACACTCAATATGAAAAAGGCCTTTTTGGAAACTTCTGTCAAGGTCGAGAATGCTCAGATTACTTATTCTTTTAGAGCATTGAGACATCTTCCTCATATGGCAATGGTGCTTGTGGAAATTACTCCTGACAAGGAGATGGACATGAACATCGAGACGGGAGCGTCTTTTCCAGAAGAGTTGCAGAATCGTTCTGCCATTTTCAAGCATCTGACAGATGGAAAAACGGAGTCTCCTGTCTATACGATGAGGGCTGTCAGCAGAACGGGAATGAGAGAGCTGGCAACTTGTTCAGCGTTTATGTTCGATGGTGAAAGACCGGCGGTTTATGCGGAATATGGAGAGGCTCATTATCAGTCCATGGCTTTCAACCAGCATCTTGCGAAAGGAAAGACTTTCCGTTTTGCTCTGGTAGGAGCAGTCTGCGCTTCTTCTGATTTCTGCAAGCCGAAGGACGAGGCGGAAAGAATGGCTGTTTATGCGCTGCAGTCAGACATTGAAACCATTCTTTCTGGTCATGAAAGGGAATGGAATGAAATATGGAAAGGTGATATCATTATAGAAGGCGATGAGGAAGCACAGAAGGATATTCGTCTGGCTTTATATAATCTGTATTCTTTTGCTGCCAAAAATACTCGGTTGAGTGTTGCGCCAATGGGTCTTTCTTCTGTGTCTGGTTATAACGGCCATATTTTTTGGGATGCGGAGATTTGGATGTTCCCACCTTTGTTGATGCTTAATCAGGATATTGCCAGATCTTTCCTGGATTATCGTTATGATAAGTTGGGAAAAGCAAAACAGCGTGCTGTCCAGTATGGATATCGCGGATGTATGTATCCCTGGGAATCCGATGACAGCGGAGAGGAAGCAACTCCAACATGGTGCTTGACAGGTCCTTTTGAACATCATATTACAGCAGATGTGGGCATCGCATTTTGGAATTATTATTGTGTGACCCAGAATAAACGGTGGTTGCGTGAAGAAGGTTGGGAGGTCCTAAAGGCCGTGGCTGATTATTGGACATCAAGGGTGACCAAGAATGAAGATGGTTCTTATTCTATCCTCAATGCTGTTGGCGCAAATGAATTTGCACAGAATGTGGACGACAACGCATTTACCAATGGTTCCGCCAAGACGGTTCTTCAGTATGCTTGCCAGGCAGCACGAATTTTGGGAGAGACACCGGATCCGTTGTGGAAAGAGGTTTCTGATAATATGAAATTCCATTATATGCCGGATGGAACCATGAAAGAGTATGCAACTTATCAGGGAGAGATTATCAAGCAGGCTGATGTCAATCTGCTGAGCTATCCGCTTGGCGTTGTCAGCAAACCGGCAAGAATCAAACAGGATTTGGATTATTATTCACAGAAAATCTATGTAGACGGTCCTGCAATGGGTAATTCCATCCTTTCTGTGCTATATGCTCAGATTGGTGATGGGGAAAAGGCATATCATTATTTCCAGAAAACGTACTTGCCGAACAAGAGACCTCCATTTGGCGTATTGTCCGAATCTGCCTATTCGAACAATCCATATTTCTGTACAGGAGCCGGTGGACTTCTTCAGGCGGTCATTTCTGGTTTCGGTGGATTGAGAATAACCGAAAAAGGCATTGTGCAGCAGCATCCTTTGTTGCCTGAGAAGTGGAAATCTTTGACAATAACTGGAGTTGGTCCTGAAAAGAAAACCTTCACAGTAAAAAGATAAGACTGTTTTTTCTGGTTGAATTTCAGCCAGGTTGGGAATTGGGCCCCGGAAGTTTGACAAAAACTTCCGGGGTTTTGTCATACATGGACATAACAGTTCTTCTCCAATATTTGCATGTGATATTTCAAGAAAGGGATTCTTCTTTTCAGAGTGTTTCGGGAACTTGTATTTGTGATTCCGGTGTCGGGTCTTGACAGGTGTGCGGGACGCTCCATGTGTGGATACAATAAAGCCTGGGAACTATATTTAAGTTCCCAGGCTTTATTGTTTTACTGAAATGAAATTTTCTACAATTTGACACAATCAAATGTAAAGGTGAATTTGTTGTCTTTCAGTTGTTTGTTCGCGAATGTAAATGTCATTCGATAGGTGGCATCTAGCTCTAGATGGCTGTCATTGTTTTTTCCTCCCAATTCGATATTGCCTTTGTTGACGAATCCGAGAGCTGCGGCGCCTGGTGCGATTGTATATTCTTTGCTCATCTCAACACCCCATCCGGCTTGCCCGAAAAGTTTGAAGGACATGTCGTTATATCTGATTCGTCCGCCCATGACAGTTGATTTGTCTTTCACGGCTTTTCCAGTGAATTGATATTTTCCTTCTTCTACTTCGGCCAGTGTAATCAGCATGCCAGAATCCCAAGCGAGCTGAGTCGTCATGTATGGATGAGCCAAACCCCATCCCATGATTGTGATGGCACCGTCTTCAACAAAGGTTGCAGGTTTGCCGTTTTCTTTGACTCTTCTGACTGTCACGAATTTGTCTGCCAGGTTCAACTCAATGGAGTACCATCCGTTGACAGCATTGAATTTCAAGGTATTCCCTTCAATCTTGAAGTGGTCTTGGTCAATGTACCATTCCATAGGATTCTCAATTCCACTGAATTGGATGGCTTCATTCTTTTTCAACTGGATGGCTTTGACTTTATAAAGAGTGCGGGATAGTTTTGTCGCTTTCACGCCATTGATCTTTATGTCAAGTGCTTTTCCTTCGGAAGCGTCTACTTCCTGAATGTTGAGTTTGGCTTGGTCGACACCTTTTGTCAAATCAACGGTAAACTGGTAGGCCTTTCCTGATTTCAAGGCTTTTCCGCTTGCCAGTTCAATGTTGCCGCTGTTTGTAACTTTGAAAAGGGCTGTGGCATCTTCAACTTTTGTGTAGCTTTTGAATTCTCCTCCCCAGCCTTTCTGGTGAAAGAATTTGATGGAAGCATTGTCATTCAACTGAGATCCTGCGTTGAATGTGATTTGGAATACTTTAGGCAGAATCTGTGCGGCTGCATAGACTCCGTCGGTAGTGTTCCAGTTTGGGCCGATGGCTGGTTTGCCGAAGTTCGCTCCAATCATCCAGAGCCCACCTTCGCAGTTCTTGCCCAAGGTAAGCGGTTGGTCTTTTTCATCCAATGGCTCCACTTTGATGTATTGGTTCTTGAAATCTCCGGTCAATTTGTATTTTCCATCAACAGCCAGGAAGAGAATGTTCTTGTTTTCATCTTTTTTGAAGAAGTCACGGTCAAGTTCCCAATCCTGAATGTTTTGGATTTGTTTGAATTCAATAACTCTGTTTTGTTTCATCTGCAGGTTCTCGCTTGGTGTTTCTTTTGAAAGAGAGGACTCTACCTTGATAATCTTGTTGAATGGAGAGGCTGTCAGTTTGGCCAAGTCAAGAGTTACGGTATATTCTGCTTCTTCTGAGGCGGAATAAGGGATGGGCTCTTTTGCATTGACGGCAAGTTCTGAACCGTTCCATCCCAGGACAATGGCTTCTGCATCCATTGCTGGAACTTTTGCGAATACTCGGAAGTCTTTAGGAAGAACAGCTGTGTATTCATATTGGTAGTCGGATACACGGGTCATGGTGTATTCTTTCTTCTGGGCATCTTCCAGAGTGATGGTCTCTGGATTAGGACGTGTAACTTGTACCGCTACTTTTTCTGTCGTTATTGCGGTACCCACATTTTGGGCAACAAATTCAATTGTGGCGGTTCCGTCTGGAATATCCTTGAGTAGTGGGACAGAAAGGACATTCTCGTAAGTTCCGTTCTCTTTGGTCCTGATTGTGATGGAACTGACTGGGGTTTCATCAAAAAGCAATCTGGCTTTGAGGGTGGACAAATCAAATTCATTATCTTTCAAATCGACGGTGAATTTGATGTTGGATCCCATATTTACTTTTTCTGTGCAATGGCTGATGACCATTTCCGGTCCTTTTTCAGCGATGATCGGTCCCTCTTCCTCTTTGCATGAAAGAGTCATCAGGCCGGCACAAATCAATGAGAAAGTGAATAATTTTGTTTTCATCTGATTCTTATTAGTTTTCATTATTGTGGGAAAGAGGGTTCTTCTCGTCTTCGCTCCATACGAGGGAAACGAGAGACTTGGAAGGAATCTTGTATCTGACTGTAAAATCCTTGTTTGCAAATACGACCGGTTTGTCTTCGTTGGTGTCATTGAAAATCATGACTCCAATCGTGTTGTCCGGATTGAGATACATGGCATAGATGAATTGATCTGTCTGTTCGATACCGGAGGCTTCAATCAACTTGGCTCCCGGGTGGATGGCAACAGATGCGTGCGCCATATTGTACCATTGGCTGTTCTTTACGACAGTCTTGTAGTCAGAGGAAGAAATCGTTACGGCACCGTAGCAGGTTGTACATGCTCCTGGATGCTGGCTATGAGGACCTTTTTTGTCGTCCAGCATGAAGTTCCAGAAAGTGATTCCTTTGGTGCCTCTTTTCAAGTTGCCCCAAATGATATGTTTGAAGTCATTCATAAGAACACTTGCGAAGTTGCCTCCGACGATGCCGTCTTTATCGTAGCACCATGTGCCGATGGAGGCTTCTGTAAAGTAGTTCTCTTTGGCAGGTGCCTTGCTTCGGATATTGTCCAGTTCGCTGACGTCCCCGCCATAGTTGTGCCATGCCGCTCCGGCTACCCATTTTGTAGCTTCTGGATCTTGGTAGATGTGCAATGGATATTCTTTCTGATCTGCCTTGTTGTCGTAATTGTAGTTATGATCGAAAACAAGGATCTTTGTGTCAATTCCTGCTTTCTCGAAAGCAGGTCCCAGCACTTTCACAAAAGCGGCCTGGTCTTTCCATGGCATATAGAGGGAGATGGAATTGCCTTTGTTCAATGGTTCGTTCTGGACAGTGACGGCATAGATGTCAAAGCCTTCTTTTTCCATGGCCTGAATCCATTTGACAAAGTATTCTGCATAATCATTGTAGCAGGACGGCTTCAGTCGTCCGCTTTTCCATGAATTGAAGGATACTTCCGGATTTTCTACGGTACCTTTCATCCATCTTGGACATGACCATGGTGAGGCGATGATTTTGACATCAGGATTAATCTGGTAGATTTCCTTCAGCACAGGTATCAGATATTTGGCGTCTTCTGGATGAATGTTGAAATTTTCCAGACCTGGTTTGTCACACCAGGTAAATTCATCTTTAATGCAGAAGTCTGATGCTCCGATAGATACGCGGATAAGGCTGGAACCGGCTTCTTCAGGTGAAAATGTTTTTGTCAGAATGGCTTTTCTGTCTTCTGGGGACATTTTCAGCAAGTTGTAGCTTGCGGCAGTTGTAATTGCTGTACCGAATCCTTGTACTTCAAAAGATGTTTTGCTTTTGTCGTATCTGATCTGGTTCGGGGACATGCTTCCTGCTTTTCCAAAATCAAATGTTTCTTTCTCGAATAATTTAGATTGGTCTGCCTTTGTTACGTATGCCTTGACATCCTTGTCTTCAACAGGGACTTCAGGTTTTGTTTCTGTCGAAGGCGGAATCTTGTCGGTATTGGCTGGTTCAGTGCATCCTCCCATAAGGAAGAATGCAACTGCTCCAGTTAATAAAAGTTCAAGTCGTTTCATGTATATCTGTCTGTAAATATTAATAGCCAGCATTCTGTTCGAGGCTTGGGTTCAAATCCATGGCAGTTTGTGGAACTGGCATATAGATGGTCTCTTTGGTTAGAGGAAGTCTGTTCTGCCAATAGTTGTCTTTTTCATACATGCTGTCATGCAAAGCTTTTGCTTTGTCAAATCCATGTCTGAGCAGGTCGAAGAATCTGAATCCTTCAAAAGCTAACTCCAAACGGCGCTCATGTAGTACGGCATCTATGGCTGCTTCTTTGTTTGAGAAGCTGGAAACAGGTTTGATGCCGGCACGTTTCCTGATTTCGTTGACAAGAGTTCGGGCACCTTCGAGATCTCCAAGTTCTGCCAAGGATTCTGCGTGAAGAAGTTTGATTTCGGCCAAACGCATCAGGATCTGGCTGGATGCATTGGTCGGTACTTTGTGCATGAAAGCATAGGCGGTGTTTGGATAATATCCGGACCAGGTACATTTGTCAAAGACAATACAAGCATTTTTTCTTTCAGTATCACCTTCTGCATCGTAGGCGGCAATCAGGTCGCGGCTTGGAGTCAGCCATTTGGCCCAGCTGTAACTGTCATTTGGTGTCCAGGCATTTCTGTGGAACATCATCCAAACCCAGTTGCCTGAAGCTCTTGTCCAGGTAACTTCAAAAATGGATTCAGGGCTGTTTCTTTTGGCATCTTTATCATCGTATCCCCAAAGGTCTCCGTAGTTGTCTACCAATTTGTAATTCATGGCTTCTACGGCTTCACAATGTTCTTTGACTTTCTGCCAGTCTCTTCTGGTTGATTCTGCATAGACTCTGGCGAGCATGCCGTGTGCAAAGCCTTTGGTAAACAGCATTTTGTCTGCAGGGTCCGTGTCAGGTGCATGGAGGCTTGCAAATTCCAGATCTTTGATAATCTGGTCGTATACTTTTTCAATTGGGCTTCTTGGTGGGTAGTACTGGTCATATACCTCTTCGATATTCTCTGCTGTAATGGCAGGAGGGATGGTATTGACAAGTGGAATGTCTCCCCATATTCTTGACATCTGGAAAAGGTTCCATGCTTTCCAGCAATATGCTTCGGAAAGCCATTCATCGTGTTCGGCCTGAGTAAGGGGATCTTCGCTGTCTGCAGTCTTGAGCATGACGGAGTCAATATTGCAGATAATGTTGTTGGTATTGCTTACTTGTGCAAGATACCAGTTCCAGTCGCGTACGACATTGACATTTTCACCATCCTGCTTGTTGGCTTCGATGGCGGAAACTTCTGGTGTGGTGGTGGATCCGTATGCATTGTCTGCACGACATTCCGCATATACGAGAAAGTCCATGTAGCCTTTCTCCTGGATATCCTTCACCCAGTTATGATACATGGCATCTCGGAGACCTTTGATGTCTGATCTCGTGGAAATAGGGGACTCTTGTCCTTTTCCGTCCATTTCCACATTGCCTTCATTGTAGCTGGTTTCTGGATACAGATCCAGATCGCAGGCTGTCAGGAGGCTCACGGCGGCGATGGCCATGATGTTAAATATCTTTTTCATTTTTCTTCTTTAATTAAAATTCAAAATTAACACCGAAAAGAATTGTCTTGACACATGGGAAGGTACCCCAGTCAATGCCCATATTGGTGGCGTTGGTGTACTGGCTCATTTCCGGATCATATCCTGAATAGTTTGTGAACGTAATCATGTTCTCCAAGGTGAGGTAAGGTTGAATTTTGGAAATGTTCGCTTTCTTCAATTTCGGAGAAGTGATGTCGTAGGAGAGTGTGATGTTTTTGATTTTAAGGAAAGAACCGTCTTCTATCCAGCGAGTGGATGATTTCAGGTTGTAGATTTCATTCGCTTTTGGAATATCGGTCTTCTGTCCTGGAATTCTCCATCTGCGGAGTACCTTTTTGGTCTGGTTGGCTCCGGTGTACATTCCTTCTGTCTCAATTCTGGAAGCATTGTAGATGTCATTTCCGACAGAAGCTGTCATCAGAATGCTGAGATTGAGTCCTTTCCAGCTGACGGTGTTTGTCAGTCCTGCTGTAAACAATGGATTGGCGTTACCGATATAGGTTTTGTCGGAGCCATTGATCTTGCCATCTTGATTGCGGTCTTCGTAGATCATCATACCAGTTTCAGGATCGACGCCGAGTGCACGGTATCCCCAGAATTTGGAAAGAGATTCGCCTGGTACCATTCTGACAAGATACTCACTGGTTGCTTCAGATGTCTTTGCGAAGTAGTAAACTTGCGCAAGGGCAAATTTTTCAACTTTATTCCGGTTCATTGAAATGTTGAAGTCTGTGGTCCATCTCCAATCTTTTTGAGCAATGTTTACAGAGCTGAGTGCAAATTCGAGACCCCAGTTGGACATGTCTCCTTCATTTCTATAGATAGACGGGTAAGGGGCTGGAAGCGGAACGTTCATAAGCAGGTTCCTGGTATATTTGTAGTAACCGTCAAAGGTCAGGTTCAGTCTTCCATTGAACATGCTCCAGTCGATACCGATGTTTGCCTGTGAGGTCGTTTCCCAAGTAAGGTTTTTGTTGCCGATATTTGTGTTTCCTCCCAAGGTAGGATATTTATCTGCAGAATCTGGTTTTGTCCAGTCGTAGTAGTTGGTTCCATAATACTGAACCCAAGCATAGTCGGACAGACCGGACTGGTTTCCTTGTTCGCCCCATCCAAAACGAAGTTTCAAATCATCAATCCAGGCAACGTCTTCCATGAAGCTCTCACCGGAGATTCGCCATGCGGCGGATACGGAAGGGAAGAAGCCCCATTTGTGACCCGGTGCCAGTTTGGAAGAACCGTCGGCACGGAAGTTGGCTGTGATGTAGTATTTGCTGTCATAGTTGTATTGAACTCTGGCAAGGTAGGACATGATGGCCCAACGGCTGATGCCTTGTGACTGACCTCTTAATCCTCCTTTGTTGCCACCATTGAGTCCGACTATGACATTTTGATGTTCTGGTGAGAAATGTGATCTTGATCCATGGAGATTTTCCCATCTTGAAGTGGTGGCAGAAGTACCGGCCATTGCATCAAAGTTGTGGACGCCTTTCCAAGTGTTGGCATAGGTGAAGATGTTGTCATAGACCATTCTCATGTCGTCAGCCCTTTCAGAAGAAGCTGTACCATGCTGGGTACGACCATATGCCGTATGGATTGGATCAAGGAAGGAGAAACTGTGAGTCCATCTGCGGTCCATAGTGACCGTTGATTTGAATTTGAAATTCTTGTGGAATTTGATTTCGGCATATCCTGTAAGCAGGGCTCTGTCGGTCTGGGTGTAATTGTCCTTTGAACGTGCCAGATTCTCAGAAGGAGTGGTCAGGTTGGCACCGTAGAACTGAGTCCAGTAGTAGTTTTCCTCACCTGGTATTTCGCTCCATGGCTTGGCATAGGTAGGTGTGTTGATTACGGACAACACTACACCGGCACGGTTGGAACCGGTTCCTGTAATGATACCATTGTCTTTGTAGTGGGAGTAGGCAAGATTGGTACCTACAGTAATCCATTTGAACAGTTCGGATTCAAAGTTGGCCTTGACGTTGATCTTTTTGCTGTAGGCAACATCGAATACGCCTTTATCGTCGGAATATCCGCCGCTAAGGTAATATTTCATTTTGTCTGTAGCGTTGGATACGGATACTTGGTAGTTTTGGTTAATGCCGGTGCGGTAGGTTTCCTTGAACCAGTCGGTTTCGTCTTTCAAACCGTCTGGAAGGTGAACTTTTCCGATTTCATCCATCAGATCCTTGTACTCTGCAACATTCAAGACGTCATAGGTTTTGGTGACGTTGGTGATGCCGGCGGAGGCATTGAATCTGATTTGCGGACCTTTGCTGAGTTTTCCTGTTTTGGTGGTAATCATGACTACACCGTTGGCAGCTCGTGAACCGTAGATGGCGGCAGAGGAGGCGTCTTTCAAAATTTGCATTGACTCAATGTCTTGAGGAGAAAGGTATGCAATGGAGTAGTTTCCGGTACCGACCGGTACGCCATCTACTACGTATAGAGGGTCATTGCCAGAAGAAATGGAAGAAGCGCCACGCACTCTGACTGTCATGCCTGAGCCTGGCTGTCCGCTTGTCTGCTGGACGGTGACACCAGCTACTTTACCTTGAATGAATCCGGATGCTTGTGAAACCGGACGGAAGTTCAAGTCTTCAGTGGAAACGACGGAGACGGCTGTGGTAAGGTCTTTCTTCTTGACGGAACCGTATCCGATCACAACGACTTTTTCCAAGTCAATCGCATCTTCTGAAGCAGTAATGTTGACGGTGTTCCTGGAACGGATTCCTTCTGAGATAGATTGATATCCCAGACATACAAATTCCAGTATTGCATCTTTAGAGGATACAGTCAGATGATAGGTGCCATTCTGGTCAGTGGTGGCACCGTTTGTGGTGCCTTTTTCAAAGACGGTAAAGCCAGCGAGCGGCTTTCCGTCTTGCCCTGAAACAGTACCCTTGACTTCATGTTTTTGTGCAAAGACTGCTGTGCTTAGCAGCAGCAGTGCTAATACAAGATACTTTTTCATATAAGATATAAATTATTTTATTTATAAATGGTCAGATGCTATCTGAGTGAGAATTTCGCTGTTTGCAGAATCTTGTCAGATGAGGTGCCGAGATGTATTGCAAATTCTCCCGGTTCGGCTACCCATTGTTGGGTGGTGGCATCATAGAAGCGAAGTGATTCAATGTCAATAGAGAATTCGATATCTTGGCTTTCACCTGGCTCAAGGAATACTTTTGTAAATCCTTTCAACTCTTTCAATGGTCTTTCTACAGAAGATTCTTCATCTTGTATATATAGTTGAACTACTTCGGCTCCGGCCCGTTCACCTACGTTGGTAAGTGTCGCTGTTACTTTCAACGATTCATTGTTCCGGATGGAAGTTCGGTCCAGATGAATGTCATTCAGCTCAAAGCGAGTGTAGCTTAGACCGTGTCCGAAAGCAAATTGTGGTTTGATGGCTTGTTTTTCATACCATCTGTATCCGACAAAAATGCCTTCTGAATAATACATTTCGTGAATTGGCTCGTCATAAGCTTCAACGCCACCGGTCTTTCCTTCCAATACGCCAGGATATTGGGCGGCTTCTTTCAGAGGGCCATCAGAATACTGGACAGGATAGGTGAAAGGAAGTTTTCCTGACGGATTTTCATCGCCTGAAAGAATGGCTGCCAGACAAGTGCCTGCTTCGCTTCCAAGATACCAGCTCTGTACGATTGCCGGAACATGATCTGCCCAAGGCATTGCGACTGGATTGCCGCTGATGTTGACAACAATCAGGTTTTTGTTGACGGCGGCGAGGGCTTCGATGAGTTCATTTTGTCCGTAAGGAAGTTCATAGCTGAGTCTGTCTGTGTCTTCACAGTCCTGATGAGCCGCTTTGTTCAGACCGCCCACATAGATGACGTAATCTGCTTTCTTGGCTGCTTTGATGGCATCGTTGAATAGTTCTGCTGCAGATCTGGTCTCGTCGGCCTCTTTTCCGGCAGATACTCCATTATATCCTTCGTTGGTGTGACTGTCATATCCACGTTCGAAAATGATTTCTGAAGATTGGCCAAAACGTGTGCGGATTCCCTCCAAAGGAGAAATTTCATGTTCTACCTTCAGTGAAGAGCTTCCTCCTCCGACAGACATCATTTTGATGGCATTTTCGCCGACGACAAGAATCTGTTTTGCCTTTTCTACGGCAATAGGAAGAATGTCTTCATTTTTGAGGAGGACAATGCTTTCTGTGCCGATTTTTCTCGCGGCTTCATAGTGTTCAGGACAAGTGAATCGACCGAAAGGACGGTCAGGAGCCATTTCAGTCCTGAAAATAAGTCTCAAAATGCGTCTGCACTTTTCATCCAGTTCTTCTGTACCGTATTTTCCGGAACGGATACCTTCTCTATATGGATCTGCCAGAAAATAATTGTCGTATGCGTTGGTTTTGCCCATGGTCAATCCATTGGTCCAAGAACCATATTCCAAATCCAATCCGTTTTTGACGGCTTCATCTGTATCATGGACGGCTCCCCAGTCGCTGATGACAACTCCGTCGAATCCCCAATCTTTTTTCAAGATGTCATTCAGAAGGTATGGATTATGAGAACACCAGATGTGTCTGTAAAGGTTATAGGAACCCATGATTGCCCATGCTTGGCCTTCCTGCACGGCTGCTTTGAAAGCAGGCAGATAGATCTCGTGCAAGGTCCTGTCGTCAATATGGATGTTGGTGGTGTGGCGGTTGCTCTCTGCATTGTTTAAAGCGAAGTGCTTGACGCAGGCGGCGACACCATTTTCTTGGACACCTTGGATGTATGGAACAACCAAAGTGGAAGCCAGGTATGGGTCTTCTCCCATATATTCAAAATTTCTTCCGTTAAGTGGTGTCCTGCATATATTGACACCAGGTCCAAGCAACACAGACTTCTTTCTATATCTTGCTTCTTCTCCGATGGAATGACCATATAGGTGGGACAAGTCCTTGTTCCATGTCGCGGCCAGTCCTGTAAGGGCCGGATATGCCGTGCAGGAATCATTGGTCCATCCTGCCTGGTCCCATTCATCCCAGAATACTTCTGGACGGATGCCGTGAGGACCATCTGTACACCAGATTTCAGGAATGCCAAGTCTTGGAACTCCAGGAGAAGAGAATTTAGATTGGGCATGGGTCATGTCAATCTTTTCTTCAAGTGTCATTCTGGAAAGGGCATCTTCTACTCTTTCTTCAATAGATTTGCTTTCATCCAGATAGACCGGTGATTGTGAAGAGACATTCCGATGACTAGTACATGCTGTCGCAAGTAATGTCATCCCCCAAATCATTGTTCTTAATCTTTTATTCATATATTTTAAAGGTTGTTAATGAAATTTACTTCATTATTGTTTTGAAATAAATGGTTTTTCAAGCAATTTCTTCAATGCGTCAGGATCATTGGTCGTTATAAAATCTGCCCCTTTGGCAATGAATTTCATCATGGATTCTTGGTCATTGATAGTCCATACGTTGACGCTCATTCCTAATTCATGTGCTTCTTTTATCCATGAATCTTTGAGACGTCCTTTTTCGTAATCAATGCCTTTGATTCCATCTGAGAAACAACGTTTCGGACTCTGGTCACCGCCGAGATAGGAGACGATGGCTTTGGGGAGCTGTTCTGCAATTCGCATACAGCTGCTGTAGCTAAATGCTATCCAAGTAACTTGATCTTCCAGTCCTGCATCTTTCACCATTTGGACACATTTGTCTACAACTCGCTGATTGTCTTCAAGTTTGGAGTGTGTCTTGATTTCAAGCACCAGTTTCAGGCCTGGTCTCGCTTTCATCTGTTTGAGGAAAGAGGAAAGGGTAGGGAGCGCTTCTCCATTTGAAAGCCTGATGTCTTGAAGGTCGGCATAGTAGGAGTCTTCCAGACGGCGGTTCTTCGGGTCTGTCGGAACTGTCGCATTGTGGTTGACTACCACTTCTCCATCTCGAGTAATCCAGACATCTATTTCTGCTCCCCATATTCCAAGTTCCTGGGTTCGTTTGAATGCCGCCAGAGAGTTTTCTGGATAGGTTTTGTCTTGGCTTCCATTTTCGTGGTAACATCTGTGTGCAACGCATTCGGTATGGCGTAAATTTTTATCATCTGAGACAATGTCAATCCGGACCATTCCGATAGGATGTTCAGTTTGGTTACGCAGGGCGAACATTTTGTATTCTCCGCTTTTCATGTCATGTGGAAAACGGACGGATGCTCCCCAATTTTCAATTCGGGTGTCACAGTTTGTCTTTTCTTCTGGATGTTTTGCTCCTCTGAGGATAATTTGGTCGTCTTTTTTGAATCCATTTGCATAAATATGATAACGGTATCCGTTTGGAATTTGGCAATCTTGCAAATATTCCACGTCTTTCAGATCAAAGGGGGCGGAAGTTATTTCGCAGTGTTCTTCTTGATAGATTGCTTTCACTTCTTCTGCAGTAAGTGCAGCATCGTAGACTTTTGCATATACAATATCGCCTGCCCAGGCTCCTTGTCCGCTGTTGGCGCTGGCATCAACGCCTATACCAAACCAGAGACAATCTGATTTGGGGAGTACGAGTGAACCTGCAGCTGGCGCGGAACCTTTCAATTCACCATTCACGTAGATGAATGACTTTTCCTTTTCTTTATCCCAGACTCCAATGACGTGGTAGTATTTTCCAGCTTCGGGTACAATACCTGAGGTGGTCCAAATCCAGTTGGAGCGACCGTTGGTGCTTATGTTTGGCAAGAAGGTGATGCAGTTTCCATGGTTGTCCTTGCTGATGAGGAAACCCGTTCCTCCCTGTTCATGTGAACTGAACATTTTCAGTTCTTTCGAACCGTCAGGTTTGGAAGAACTGCAGAATACGATTTCCATGGAGTGTCCATCTTCCAATGCCTGAATTACGTTGGTATTGCCTGTATAATCTGCCTTGAAATATCCGCTTGCTGTATTTTCACCTGGAAGATGATTGAAATGAGCCACATTTCTTTTCCAGTCGGCATTGTTGTAGACCATCATTTCAGCACCTGCTACGGTTTCGATTTGGAGGCCGAATTTGTCGGATGCGTTGATGGCTGAACCATCTTCTTGAAATGAGATGTCAAGGATGTCGGCAATAGGGGTGGCTGGCAAATCTGGAAGATTTTCCGTTTGGCCGGCCTGCTCAATCTTTATCGTGTGTCTGACTTCTCCTTTCGTCATGAAATTGATTTGGGAGAATCTGGCATTTTGTTGCCGGTTGGCGGTAACTGTTATTTCAAGAGAAGATTTCTTTCCTCCTTTCCCGTTATCTGGAGTGATAGTTATCCATTTGTCGGCTGGTTCTGCTGACCAATCTGTTCCAGAGTACAGGTGGAGGTTTTGTTTGCCTCCGGTTTTTGTAAATGAAAATTTTGAGGCCATTTCTCCGGTGTGCTCATATACGGAGAAACGTGTATCGGAGTAATGCTCCTCTTGGCATGACGGGGCAATCGTCAAGCAGGTGGCAATGAAAGCCAATTGAAAATAATGCTTCATGGTGTTATTTTTATTATGTTTTTCTTTTTTTTGTCTGTCTGATACTTCTATTATAGAATATATTTGTTCACAAATTTAAATGATTTAATAGTTTTGATGGCATCATATCTTCATCATATACATATAATGTAGTTGATATATGCCTTCTATATGTCTGTATGGCATTTTTTGCGTTAAATAATGTTGTTTTCAAAGTAGGTGGAGCGTTGCTTGCAGGAGGTTTTGCCATGCCAAAATTCTGATTGGAATATCTCAGAAAGTTTCATTTCCACCCGGTATTCCGGGTGGAAATGGAGCGCTTCGTCCGTTTGTCTCCTTGAATGAGAAAAACGGTAATAATTATTGGTAGGAGGATAACGTAAGTTCAAATTATATATCTTTGTCCGCGCTTTTAAAACTTATTCAAAAATGGCAAATAGTTCATTATCTACTTCAAGAGAGAAAATACTCCATGAGTGCAAGGATTATCTTTTGATTGCTTTTGGAATGATACTGTATGGTATAGGATGGACAGTATTTCTTCTTCCCAATAAAATAACTGTTGGCGGTCTTCCTGGTATCGCATCTATTGTTTATTGGGCTGCCGGGCTTCCTATTCAGGTAACTTATTTTTGTATCAATTTCATTCTTCTCATTCTTTCTGTAAAGATTCTCGGGTGGAAATTTAGTGTCAAGACGATTTTTGCTGTGTTTACATTGACTTTTTTCTTGCTTGTAATCCAGCAGCTTTTTGATGGCATTTCCTTTGTCAAGGATGAGGTGTTCATGTCCTGTGTCTTGGGGGCGACTCTTTGCGGCTCGGGGATAGGAATTGCATTTTCTGCCAATGGAAGTTCTGGCGGAACAGATATCATTGCGGCCATAATCAATAAATATCATGATGTGTCTTTGGGGCGTATCATCATGATTCTCAATATGACAATTGTGACTTGCAGCTATTTCGTCCTCAAGGACTGGGGGCAGGTTGTTTATGGATATGTCACTTTGTATGTCGTTAGTTTTGTCATTGACAAGATTATGAGTTTTTCTCGCTCTTCTGTCCAGTTTTTTATTATATCACAGAAGTATGAGGAAATTGGAAAGGCGATCAACGCTTTACACCGTGGTGTCACCATGTTGGATGCAAAGGGACTATATACAGGAAATCCTCAGAAAGTGATGTTTGTATTGGCAAAAGGAAGCCAGTCCAATGCTATCTTCAGAATCATTCATGATATTGATCCGAAAGCATTTGTTTCTCAAAGTGCTGTTATTGGCGTTTTCGGAGAGGGATTTGATACCTTGAAAGTCGGAAGGTCAAAGAAATCATCTATTGAATCATAGCTTGGTGCATTTTCGTTGGACACAGTGTTCCGCCAGCGTGAATTGAACCCCGAAAGTCAGATGGCGACTTTCGGGGTTCAATTTTATTGCAGGGCAGCCAATTTTTTATTGCGCTTGTTTCTTGCTCATGTTTTCGGAGAGAACAGGAGAAGATTTCCATAGAGAGGACTCAGATCTCTTGTCGAGAAGGTCAGGAACCAGAAAACAGGAGAATGTAAAGGCGCGTTTCCAAGGCCTGTCCGCTTTTATTGACAAGAGGAGCCGTTGGCAGGAAAGCGGTACTCAGTTGCCAATGGATGTAATCAATATCATTAAAAAAAATGAATTGAGATGATATTGTAAAAAAATTCTTATCTTTGTGCCCCGATTTTCAAAACCGATGGATGTCGGTCGTGTATTCTAGGTCAACCACGTATAAAAACAGGAATAATATGAAGGATAAAGTATCCATACCATTCATGCTGCTTGGCATCTTGTTCAATGTATGCCTCATTGCAGCCAACCTTTTGGAAACAAAGGTGATTCAGATTTTCGGCCTCTCCCTTACGGCAGGGGTGATAGTTTTTCCAGTATCTTATATCATCAACGACTGTATCGCAGAAGTCTGGGGATTCAAGAAAGCCCGTTTCATTATCTGGAGCGGTTTTCTGATGAACTTCTTCGTCGTGTCCTTGGGACTGATTGCAGTCAAGCTGCCCCCAGCTCCGTTCTGGGAAGGAGGCGAACATTTCAATTTTGTCTTCGGCATGGCCCCACGTATCGTCGTAGCCAGTCTTTCGGCATTTCTGTTCGGCTCATTTCTGAATGCCTACGTGATGAGCAGAATGAAAATAGCCCATCATGGACGGCACTTCTCGTTGCGGGCGATTGTTTCTACCATTGCTGGAGAAACAGCCGATTCATTCATTTTCTTTCCGATCGCCTTCGGCGGTCTGATCGCATGGAACGAACTGCTGACCATGATGATGATCCAGATTGTCCTGAAGACCCTCTATGAGGTGGTCATGCTGCCCATTACACGTCGTGTCGTGAAATTTGTAAAGCAGATTGACCAGAATGACGTCTATGACAATGACGTATCCTACAGCATTTGGAATGTCCGGGACATCTGAATGTCAATGAGCGGAACCGGCGGACCTGACGACGAGCAGGTGCGGCGACCAGACTCTTCTATAGAATCATCTTAACTCATTTTATCGTATGCAGAATAATGCAGCCCTTGTGGTATTCAGTGGCGGACAAGATTCCACCACTTGTCTTTACTGGGCAAAAAACAAATTTGAAAGGGTCGTGGCCCTCAGCTTTCTTTATGGCCAGAAGCACCAGCAGGAAGTGGAGTATGCGGCAGCCATCGCCCGGAAAGCCGGAGTGGAATTTCATGTAAAAGACGTTTCCTTCATCGGCAAACTGGGACAAAATGCCCTGACGGATTCCTCAATGGCGATGGATCAGGAAAAACCGGCCGACAATGTTCCCAACACCTTTGTACCCGGTCGAAATCTGTTCTTTCTCAGCATAGCGGCGGTCTTCGCCCGAGAACTCGGCATCCGTCATCTCGTGACAGGGGTGTCCCAAACCGACTTCAGCGGCTATCCGGATTGCCGGGACAGCTTCATCAAATCTCTCAACGTCACGCTCAATCTGGCCCTGGATGATGAATTTGTAATCCACACGCCCCTGATGTGGATAGACAAAGCGGCGACCTGGGCCCTGGCCGATCAGCTAGGGGTGCTGGACATTATCCGTCACGAAACCATCACCTGCTACAATGGCATTCCCGGAGACGGCTGCGGACATTGTCCAGCCTGCAAGCTACGTCGAGAGGGGTATGAGAAATATCTTGCGGAAAAATCAAACCAGAAATAATATGACAGAATTAAAAGACCAGCTTTCCCTGTTGGGCCACAAAACGGAATACAAACAGGACTACGCACCAGAAGTGCTCGAAGCCTTCAACAACAAGCATCCCGAAAACGACTATTGGGTACGCTTCAACTGTCCGGAATTTACCAGTCTATGTCCAATCACCGGACAGCCCGACTTCGCGGAAATCCGGATCAGCTACCTGCCCGACATCAAAATGGTAGAAAGCAAGAGCCTCAAACTCTACCTCTTCAGTTTCAGAAACCACGGCGCCTTCCACGAAGATTGCGTGAACATCATCATGAAAGACCTCATCCGTCTGATGGACCCGAAATACATCGAAGTCACCGGCCTCTTCACTCCACGCGGCGGCATCTCCATCTATCCGTATGCCAACTATGGCCGGCCAGGAACAAAATACGAACGCATGGCCGAAGAAAGACTGCTCCGGCACGAGTAATGGTCATGGGAATCAAATGACGCATCATCGAAATGAGGTAGAGATGTTTATTGTTTAGCTATTTTTTAGCTGGAGAGGGTGATCCAAAAGTCATCCTCTTGTTGTATCAATATGGTCAATTTTCTCATCGGATTCTTCCTGCAGGCGAGTTCCCTTCCTTTTCTGAAGTTTATGCCCGTTCTGGCAACCAACCTTATTTATTATTGGCATGGCAGATTACCGTACAATGATACTTTCTTCATTTAAAGATGAAGACGTGGTAAGAGGAATCGGCCGGAAGTTTTTTTTAGATTCTCGTCGGAAAGCTGTTGTTATAAACGCATAGGGGGTAAAATCACCATAAATACAAGGACATTCAAGGGAGCCTCAGGACTGCCTCAGAAA
>JAHHQQ010000026.1 GCA_020026275.1 Bacteroidales bacterium | reverse complement strand
GGTGTATTATTGATAATATTAAAAAGCTGAGAGCACTTCAAGCGCACAACATCACTTCTCTCTATGGATTTTCATACCATTACTCCGATGCTTTCATTAATACAAGATATTTCGGACATGTCAAGATTAAAGAAATTAAATTTTGGGGTGAAAGAGACGAACAAATCAGCCGTATTCAACTAGATGTAGAAAACTTTACTAAAGCCATCATTAAAGATGCCATTGATGGAAAAATCATGTTAATTCCTCGTATTTTTTAGAACTAGCATTTTTATTTACTAAATTAGCAAACTGACTAATAACGATATCATGAAAGAACAAAAACCGGGGTACGTATACATTCTGACCAATCCTTCATTTAAAGAAGATTGGGTAAAAATCGGGAAAAGTTCACGACCAGTTGACATCCGTTCCAAAGAACTGGACAATACGGCAGTACCTCTCCCCTTCGAGATTTATGCAACTCTACAGACCAAGAAATACAACGAGGTTGAGAAACTGATCCACAAGACCATTGACAGGCTTACAGACTTGAGAATCCGGCAAAACAGGGAGTTTTTCAATGTTCCTCCTGCCAAGGCGCTGGAAATACTCAAAGACATTTCAACAACTCTTGACGATGCCATCATAAATGAGGTGCATCTGAAGGGAATGAAGGCGATGCATTCAGAAGAGGATGCAGAAAGTCCCCATGCTGCACACAAGCAAAGACCGAGATTCAAGTTCAGCATGGTTCACATCCCTATCGGTGCGACCTTGACCTTCATTCCGACAGGCATCCAGGTCAAAGTGGCGGACGATGACCACATAGAGTATCAGAACCGAATTTACAAATTGTCTCCTTTCGTAGGCACGTTCATGCCTGAAGAAAGGCGTAATACTTCAGGTGCCTATCAAGGGGCCAAATATTTCACCTACCAAGGAGAAATTCTGGATGATCTCAGAACAAAGATGGAACAGGACATTTAAACCCCTTCTTGCATTTCCTACCAATAGAATTTCTCAATGCCCGGAGGGACATTCCCATCAAGGATTCCCCCCTCCAAACAATTTCCGCCGGGACGGCAGGTTTGGGGACCTGGAGTTCCGGCGGTAAGGGTCTTGCGGACAGGGTACGTCGTGGATGGGGACGGGATGGGGATGTTGCCTCTAGTACATCAGAGGAATCTTTGATTTCTTTTTCCAGCCTGCTTTGGACTTGTATTTTGTAAAGTAGATCTTCAGGTCGGCTTGACTTTCGTATTTGACGAAGAAGATCTTCTTGTCGGCTTGTGTCTGGTAATCGGTGAAGTACCAGATTCCTTCATTTCCGTCCGCCTGACTCTGGTATTTTGTCTTGTAGACCACGAGGTCGGCCTGGCTTTCGTATTTGACGACATAGACCTTCACATCTGCCTGAGTCGAATAGTCCGTTGAATAGACTTTCTGGGCAGACATGTTCTGTGAAAAGAGGAACAGCATGAGGAGCATCCCCAAAATAGTCAAGATTCTTTTCATGATCGGAAGTCTGTCTTTCCTAATCTGCCTGCACGGCTTCGTCCCCGTCCTGAATCATCTTTCCGCCGCATTTCGGGCAGGCGCAGGTGACGGGATCCCATGGCAGAAGCCCGGCATAGCCGCAGACTGGGCATTCCGGAAGCAGTTCCGGATCTCGGGCCATGCTTTCGTTCACATTGACAATATTCCGGCAGTTCTTGCACAAATAGGTCCTATGTTGTCTTGAAAGCAGAGCATATTTTCCGGTCGGTTCTGTGGAAATGGTGTATCCGCATCGTTCGCATTTGTATTTGTAGAATGTTGCCATAATCAGTCCTCCTTCTTTAAATTGTCAGTTAAGTGAAAACTAGTGATCTGATCACCATTGAGATAAATTTGTATAGGTTTTCAGGACAATATACAAAAATTCCGTAGGAATGTAACTACAAAGTGTAGATTCTTCCGACGGAACTTTCGCTGTCCTGTTGTCGTGATGGCCGGCAGGCAAGCTGGAAATTAGAATTTCAACGCCAGGGTCATGCCGACGGCTGGGGTGAGACCGCTGGCGGTATAGGCATAGTTGACAGTTGGGTACAGATCAATGTCCACTGCATAGAGTTTCCTCAGATCCTGCTGGTACATGTTCTTGATTTTCGCGATCTTGACTGCATCGACGATACTCCAGATATCGAGTCCCAGGGCTCCCAAGATGCAGGCAATCGACACCACGCCCAGAGTTGGATTGTAACCGTCTGCCGAAGCGGCGATGCCTGAGGCACACAACGAGCCTGCCAGGATGAGGCCGTAACTTCCGAAGAACTGGCCGGCGGCTCTGCCCCACTCGTTGTTGATTCCCTGTCCGAGACCCGGAATCAGGAAGGAGGCGACACCTGACCAGGCAGGATGCACATCTCCCATCACGGAAACATACTCTCTCGGATTGTACAGGGTCTTGAGTTCCTTGTATTTCATGCCAGGCCGGATTCCGGCAACTGGTTCCCTTCCATTGTCATACAGCGGATTTACCTTCTGCTCAAATGTTTCCACTCTTCCGGACTGGTACTGGATACGGAAAATATCCCTCTTCTTCAGAACGATGACAGGACCAGCCAATTCTTCGAAATACTTGAACTTCACATAGTCGTCACCGACCTCTTCAATGACCGCCTCGACGTCCTGTCCATCTTTTTTGGTAATGATGTCCTGGGCAGATGCAAACATTGCACTGGTCAGAGCGACCACCAACGCGACGAATAATTTCTTCATAATTGAAATATTTTAGCTAATGTGAATTCAAGATAAACATTATTATCCGTAATAAATTCATCTTCTTCAAAAATGTTCCGAAGCTTCGCTATGAGCAGTTCGGCATTTCCCGTATGAGGGAAAGGACTAGTGGCCGAAGATGAAGCCGAAATAGAGTCTTGGGCCGTGTGGGTTCAAGACTTCTTTTTTGTGCAGGGCGACCAGATAGTCCAGTTTGAGGGCGAGTTTGAGGCGGCCGGTCAGACTGAATTCGCAGCCGATATAGGGAGCGACGGCAAAGAACGGGGTGATGTTGTAGACGGCGTTCTCTTCCTTTTCCCAGTCCGTGCTGTCACCTTCGAACAAGTGCAGGCTCTTGCGGGAGCCGCCACCCAAGGTCAGGCCGGCATAAGGGTGGAAACGTTTGTGATGTCCCCACCATTCGGCGAGCACTCCGCCCCAGCCGGATTCGATGTAACCGTCGTTGTCCAGTTTCATGGACGAAACGTAGCCTTCCGAACCCACTCTGAGGTGTTTCCAGAGGTGTATTTTTACCGCGCCGCCAATTCCGGTCGTGAAGCCGGAACGGGCGAAGGGTGAGGAAGAACCGTCTGCCAGATATCCGGCATGGAGCATCATGCCGCCGGAATATCCTTGGCAGACTTTGTTTTTGTGGGCCTGTCCCTCCTTCTCCGGATTGCAGGCAAGGGCAGCAGAGACTGACAGGAAAAGACAGGTCAGGAGGATCAGTGTTTTTTTCATGTTCCCATTAATTTGAGGTTTCCCAGATGGTGTCCAGATCTTCTCGGGAGATGCCGAGCAGTTTCATGCGATGGACAAGGACAGGCAGTTCATTTTCCAGGAATTCAGACTTGTGGATCTGGACGATCCGATGCCTGGCGTCCGGGCTGATGAAATAGCCTATGCCTCTCTTGTTGTAGATGATTCCCTGTGCGGTCAGTTTCTCATAACTTCTCATGATGGTATTGGGATTGACTCCGATTTCGGCGCCCAGTTCCCGTACCGACAAGATCCTCCCTTCTTCCGGGTATTCTCCCGAAAGAATCTTTTCGCAGATGGAATCACTGATCTGGATATAGATTGGTTTGTTTGAATTGAACTCCATATTCTATCCATTTAGTTGATCGAAAATCAATATTTAATCGTCTTCAGGCGGAAGTAGATCGCCACACTGAGCCCCACCATTCCAAGCAGGTCGCTTAGGGTGTCAAATAAGAGCAGATGTTCCAGGACAAATGGCATCTGGGTCTGCAGGAATTCGTTCGGGTCCAATCCGGCAAGCAGAATTGGGGCCATCACGAAGGAACTGACCATGCCGACGACAATCAGCGTCAGAATCGTCATCGCCACCTTGTTCTTCTTGAAGCAGAGAGCGCCCAGCACGAAGAGAAGGACAGCATTCATGACATCATCGATATAGGTCAGCGGATTGTACAGGAAATTGAGGTTGATCCCCTCTTCCACCATTTCTTCCGTCAGCATGCCCAGTTCATCCTTTGTGCTCAGTACCAGACTGATGAGGCTGGAACCGTAATGAGGATCCACCAGAGCGATCAGCCCGTCCACGGCGAGATAGATGGTGAAAAAGGCCAGTGGGGTGAGGAAGGACCAGACCAGAATGGACAGGGTCTTCTCCAATGCGGAGGCCGGCATCATCGTATAGAGGCCGCCTGCCCGCTTGTCTGTCACGTATCCATAACATTTGGAACCGAACATCAGCACGATGCACATAAACATCACCACCATGAGCACTATACTGTTGATGTGATTGTAATGATAGAGCGGCAACTGTCCGAACATGTGGACGAGGCCGATAAAGAGATAAAATACCAGACCGGCCAATGACATGGTCAGCACATCGAGACCAAAGCGGTTGATGCAGGATTTTCCGTCGGTCAGCACGTATTTGCCGAAGCGTTTCAAATCAAAGATATCGTTCGTTTTCATAATCTTCCTATTAATTGTTTTGAGGTTCATCATCGTGAGGCATGAAACGAGTTTCATCTTCACGGTCCACCGGAGAAGCGGCTGTTTCCTGCTCTTCCTCAGCAGATGCGGCTGTTTCCTTCGCCTCCACCGGCTGCGGATCGGCTTCCCTACCGGCAGCTGCAAAAGTGGCTCTGATCAAGTCCTTGTGCAGATGGGCGGTATTGAATAGCGCCTCCACATTGACTTTGCTCTCCACCTTTCCGGCATTGAGGCAGACCTGAATCATTCCAGACAGAGTCTGCTCCGTGTAGAGGGCATCCTGACGGTATTCGCTGCCATAGTTGAACCAGAGCCGGTCGGAAATTTCCTCCAGGCTGGCATTGAGCAGCACCTCATGGCTGTCCAGGATGATGATGGGATCGATGATGTCCTCGAGGTCACGCACCTGATGGGTGGAGATGAGCACGATGGAATCTTCAGCAGTATATTTCATCACCGCCTTCCTGAACTGGGATTTGGACGGAATGTCCAGGCCGTTGGTCGGCTCGTCCATGAACAGATATTTGCATCGGCAGGCCAGGGCGAAGGCGATGTAGGTCTTCTTGAGCTGGCCGAAAGACATCCGGTTCATCTTCTGCTGCGGATCATTTTCCAGAACCTGCATGATTTCCATGAAGGTCTCCAGGCTGAAATGAGGCCAGAAAGGACCGTAGTTGCGAGCGAAGTCGACCGCTTTCACGTTGATGGCCGCCACTTCATCGCTCAGATAGAACAGGTTTCCCAAAATAGAAGGTCTCCGGCTGTAAGGCTGCAGCCCGTCCATCTCAATGAACCCTTCCTTGCATTTCTTCAATCCGCAGAGAAGAGTCAGCAAGGTGGTCTTCCCCACTCCGTTTTCACCAAGCAGTCCGTAGATATGACCATCCTGAAGAGTCAGGTTGATGTTTTTCAGCACCTGATTGGTGCCATAGCTGAAGGCTAGATTTTCAATCTTTATCATAGCGTTCGTTTTAAAATTTCTTTATTGAATTAGTGTATCAGTGAATTAATACACTGCAAATGTAGATGTTTTTTTAGAAGAAACAAACATTTTTTGAAGAAAATGAAGAACAGCTATAAAAAACACCTTGCCAGCAAGAGGCAAGGTGAACAAGCGAAAAGAGGTCTCTGCCATACGGACCGGACCTGATACTTTCAAGATGGAGTCCCTAAATCAGCCGAGGCATTCCGCCGGAAAGCACGATGATATCTTCAATGCAGGAAAGGATGTTCTTGCGGGCCAGTGTCACCCCATTCTCCAAAGTGGAGAGATAAGTGAATGCCTGGCGCATCTTCTCCTGCACTTTGGTCCCCAGTTCAGAATTCTGCTGGTTCGTCTCGTTCAGAAAACGGTTGAACTTGACCAGCATGTCATTTACTGTAAGCGCATATTCATTTCTGATCCGGCAATCCCGCTCCAGCAGTTCACGGATATCGAAATAAATACCTGCTATATTCTCATCATTGGTATAGACAAAATATTTATTGATATGAAAACAATAACGACTTTTGGAAGTATAATTCGGATCAAGCATATTCTCTATTTTTAAAACCACATATCCAATCATTGTGCCAATGCTGACAATTCATTTAAGGAATTTTCTGATCCTCTATTCTTCTATAGCCTTGTGGCTGCATTCAGGACACAGTCCTTTGATGACATATTCTGCTGTCTCAGGTATGAAACCTTCCGGATAACTGATTGCCGGAATATGGGCATGGGTCAGACAATAGGTTTTCTTGCATTTCTCACAATAGAAATGACAGTGCATTTCTTCTATATGGCAGCGATGGTCGCTATGACAGAGGCAATATTTTTTGGAGCCGCTCCCATCTTCAATTTCATGCAAGAGGTGATGTTCGCAGAAAGTATTGAGCGTACGGAAGATAGTGGACTTGTCCACCGTGTCCAGTTTCTCTTCCAGATCGGCCAGGCTGAAGGTGTTTTCAAATGTTTCCATGGTCTTGTAGACGAACAGTCTCATGGCAGTCAGTCTGACTTCATGACCTTTCAGTATCTTTTCAGTTTCACTCATGATGACCTTTCTTGCTTGTAACTTTTGCAAATATACATACAAATCACCAAACCTGGGACGTTTTTCACAATTTTGAATCATTCTAAATAAATTGCAACCAGGTTGCAAGAACTTTATTCTACTTTTGTCTTGACAGGGGCAGAAAAGGTACAGACTGGTTCTGCCAGTGCCGGGACCGCTACCCAACATGAATCAATTGAAAATTATTCTGACATGAAAGAAGAAAAGACCCTCAATGAGACCGGACGGACAGAACAGGCACCTGCTCACGTCCATCAGCATGGACATGGCCATCATCACCATATGCATGGTGACTCTGAAAAGAACATTGCCACCGCATTTTTCCTGAATGCTTTCTTTGTGGTTGTCGAAGTGGTCGGCGGGCTGTTCACCAACAGTATCGCCATCCTGTCCGATGCGCTGCACGATTTCGGAGACTGTCTGTCTCTTGGCTTCGCCTGGTTCATGCAGAGAAAGTCCAAACAATCCCGTGATGCCAACTACACTTATGGATACAAGCGTTACTCTCTGTTGGGCAGCTTGTTTCTGTCAGCCATCCTGACCGTCAGTTCCATTTTCATTTTTGTGGAGGCAACCAAGCGCATTCTACATCCCGAAGCCATCAATGCCACCGGCATGATTTGGATTTCTATTTTGGGAATCCTGTTCAACGGCGGCGCTGCCTTGGGTGTGCATCGCGGAACTTCCCTCAACGAAAGAGCGGTCTATCTCCACATCATGGAAGATGTGCTGGGTTGGATTGCCGTGCTGATTGCAAGTGTCGTCATGAAGTTCACCGACTGGCCTTGGATTGACCCTGTCCTGTCCATAGGCATCAGCATCTGGGTCCTCTATAATGTGTTCGGCAACTTCCATTCCATTTTCAGGGTACTGCTGCAGGGAGCGCCGGATGACATCAGCATCGCGGACCTGAAGAAAGACATCGAGGCGGTCAAAGGAGTCGAATCTATCCACGATTTTCATATATGGAGTCTGGACGGCGAGTCCAATGTGATGAGCATCCATGTCGTGACGGAAGATGAGGATACCTTGAGCATCAAGAAGGCCATCCTGCACGTCATCCACGAGTACAATGTCGAGCATGTCACCATGGAATTCGAGAAACCGGGCATCGACTGTCTGACCAGTTGCGACGGCTGCCATGAGCACGAACACGAGCACGAATTTGCTGAATAAGTACGAATCTCCGTCAGCCCGTCTGACGGAACAACAAGAGAGGCACCCCTGACTGGGAGTGCCTCTCTTGTGACATTCTCATTTCCCGTTTTCGGGGAAGCTATTTTCTCGGGATCAGGTCGGACACGTCTCCCGCATAGCCTGTCTCATGTTCTTCCCATTCCGCATAGACATTGCACAGGTCCTCGCCTTCCCCATTCAGGATATCGTACCAATAGTGATGATTCTCGTCCTGACAGACGTTGCAGGTCAGGCTCTGTCCGAAGAAGGATTCCTTCTTGAACTTGATATGCAGGTACCGAGGAGAGAAGTTCCGGATGAATTCTGGAGTGAACGTACCCAGGGCTATGGCCAGATAGGTGCGGTTGGATACATGTCCGTTGAAATCCAGGTCGGTCACATTGACCTGATGGTGGACGCTCTGCACCAGTGAGTGGTCCGGAGCCTTCGGCAGCCTGGTGCGTTTGGGAACAACGCCTGTTTCAGTCATTCCGCCGGCCTCCATCATTTCCTTGCAAGGAAACGGACGCCTGCTCACGGTATCCAACATGGCCCAAGTGCTGGTTCCTTCAGCAAAAACTTCATCATTGGAATCATAAAATTGGTATCCCAATGAAATCCGGACCAGAGAGATCTCGTTAATCTGCACCTTCATCCTGACTTCAGACGACCAAAGCGGACGTTCTTTGACAAATGTCGTTTCAAAATCTGTAATGACCCAGATCAGGTTCTTCTTGATGATGTCGAAAGCGGCCAATCTTCTGGTCGTCAGAAAACGGGCGAAAGTATCCTGAAAATAATGTAAGATGGCATTGGGAGTAATGCGATAGGAAATGTCCATATCCATGACGGATATAGTATATGTCTGTTGGTAGGTTTCCATGGTCTGCAAAATTATGAATTGTAAAGATAGGCATTCTTAATGATATATTTTGATATCTTTGTATCAAACCAATATTAAGAAATGCAATCATGGAATATAAAATCAGCAAAGATGCCCGTATAGCGGTGATCGGCTACGGTAGCTGGGCGACCGCTATCGTCAAGCTGCTTGAACACAATGGAGAGAGCATCAACTGGTATGTCCGGAATCCGGAAGTGCTTGAATCTCTTGTCAATGAAGGAATCAATCCCCGTTACCTCAATGATGTCGAGTTTGACCGGTCCCTCATTTTCCCGTCAAATGACCTTGACAAAGTGGTTTCCGAATCGGAAATCATTGTGCTGGCTTGCCCTTCGGCCTATCTGAAAACTTTTCTGGAGCCTCTGACTGTCTCTTTGAGCGACAAATTCATCATTTCTGCCATCAAAGGTATCGTGCCCGATGACTACTGCACAATCGTAGAATATATCCACGACCATTACAATGTATCCTTCAAACAGTTGGGAGTCTTTACCGGACCTTCTCATGCAGAAGAGGTCTCCAGAGGGAAACTTTCCTATCTGACCATGGTCTGCACCGATCTGGAAAATGCCCATCTGTTGGGAGAGAAGTTCGCCTCCCCATCCCTGCACATGAGCTATTCCACGGATTTGTACGGAATTGAATATGCCGCCATCCTGAAGAACATCTATGCGCTGGCAGTGGGTATGGCAGTCGGTCTTGGATATGGCGAGAACTTCCAGGCCGTCCTGATTGCCAATGCCGCCAACGAACTGACCCGTTTCATTCAGGAGAGCTATCCGGACCAGCGCAATACCATGAAATCGGCCTGCCTTGGAGACTTGCTGGTCACCTGCTATTCCACCTATAGCCGAAACAGGCGACTGGGGCTGCTGATCGGTCATGGCTGTACCATCAAGAGTGCCCTGAACGAAATGACCATGGTGGCGGAAGGCTATTTCGCCTCCAGCTGCCTCCATCAGATCAACCAGAAGCACCAGATTGACCTGCCGATCGCACAAATGGTCTACGACGTGCTCTACAATCATGCTTCCGCCCGCAAGAAGATGAAGGAACTGACCGAACATTTGATTTAAAGTTTCATATACCAAAATGAAAAAAATCACTCCCTTTCTACTGACAGCCTTGTCTGTTCTCATTTGCACAGCCTGTCCTGCCCAATCTACACAGCAAGCCATCAAGAAGGACCCATCCTATTCCGGCTGTTATTACCGTTCCTACCCTGCCCCGGCAGATGACCAGGTCAAGGAGGCGCCGGCAGGCTACGAGCCTTTCTACATCAGCCATTATGGAAGACATGGAAGCCGCTGGGTTTCGGACCAGGGTATCTATTCCAGAGCCAGCGGACTGCTGGAAAAAGCCGCCACGGCAAACGTGCTTTCGGCAAAAGGAAAAGACCTGCTGGAAAAAATCCGGATTATCTGCGAAGATGCCGCTTTCCGGGGAGGAGACCTTTCCCCGAAGGGGGTCATGGAACACAAAGGAATTGCCAAGAGAATGTACAGGAACTATCCGGAAGTGTTCACTTCCAAAGACGGCAAGTCGGTGAAAGTGAGCAGCATCGCCACCTTGTCTCCGAGATGCATCCTCAGCATGGCCGCCTTCAACGAAGGGCTGAAAGAAGAGGACAGCTGTCTGGAACTTAGCCGCGAGGCGTCCAAGAGATACCTCCCCTATATGCACAACTACGAATATACGGACGGCATCTACAAGGCTTCTGAAGCGGCCGGTGACAGTCTGATCAGAGCCTGGACCGAACCTTCCCGTTTCCTGCATTCGATCATTTCGGATGACCGGTTCATCCACGACCAGATTGCCGACCCTGACATGGCCCTGTTCGACTTCTTCCACATTGCCTCCGATATGCAATGCGTCGACTATCTGGGCATTGACCTCTATCCGTTCTTCACAGAAAAAGAGCTCTATCTGTCCTGGAAAGCATTGAACGCCCACACCTACATGACGGAAGGTCCTTCTTTCCGATATGGTGACTTGCTGATGAAGAATGCCAAAGCACTGGTCCGCAACATCGTGGAGACTGCCGATGACGTGATCGCCGGCAAGAACCCGTATTCCGCCCACCTTAGATTCGGACACGAGTCCAACATCGTCCCGTTCATGGCACTGATTGAGGTCGAGTCCGTGAAAGCCAGGACCACTGCCGAAAAGGCGCACAAATGCTGGAACATTTCTGAAATCTGCCCGATGGCCACCAACATGCAGTTCATTTTCTTCAGAGCCCCTTCGGGAAATGTCAAAGTGCGTGTTCTGCACAACGAACAGGATGCCTGTCTGCCCATTGACGGGGGCCCTTTCTACGACTGGAATGTTCTCCGCCCTTACCTGATGGAAAAAGCTGCATTGTAATTAGGAAAACATATTGAAAAAATTCCCGGATGTCCAACGGTTTGGCACATTCGGGAATTATCTTTGTGCTTGAAAAATTAAAAGGAAACTGAATATGGATATTTTGATGATTCTCGTAGCGGCCGCCGTGGCCGCCCTCGCCAGCTGGCTGCTCTGCCGTTCCCTCATGAAAGCCCAATCCGAGAAGGAACTGGTCCACCGGGAAGCGGTCAGCCAAATGCAGCTCGTCACCCTGGAGACGGAAAAGAAGAACGCGCTGGAACTGTTGCAGAAGAACGAGCAGCTGCACGAAAAGCAGTTGGAAGAGCTGAAACAGGACCGGGAGAGACAGTTGCTGGAGGTGAAGCGGAGCTATGAGAAGCAGCTCGCCGATGCCAGGGAGAACTATGCCAAGACACTGGAGGAAGTGAAAAAGGTACAGGAAGAGAGCATCCGGGCGGCCAAGACCCAGCTGGCGCTGGATAATGAAAAGAATCTCAGCGAGAAAGAGGAAGCGCTCAAGAAAGAGGCCCAGGAGAGTTTCAAGAACATCACCCAAGGTTTCGCTCAGGATGTCCGCAACATGAAGGAGTCTTTTGAAGCGCAGAAGAAGGCACATACAGAAGAGACCGGTTCGCTCAAATCCAAATTTGAAGAGACAGTCAAGCACCTCAATGAAAGGACCCTGGAGATTGGCCAGCAGGCCGACAACCTGGCCAACGCCATCAAGGGGCAGAACAAGATGCAGGGTATTTTCGGGGAGACCATTCTGGAAAATATCCTGACCAAAGAAGGGCTCCAGAAAGGCCGGGATTATGACAGCGAGTGCTACCTCAGGGACAAGCATGGAGAGATCATCGCCAATGAAGATACGGCCAAGAAGATGCGTCCCGACTTCATCCTCCATTTCCCGGACCATACCGACATTCTGATCGATTCCAAAGTCAGTCTGGTCGCCTTGTCCGAATATTTCGAAGCAACCACGGAGGAAGAGCGCAAACTGGCGCAGAAGAAGAACCTGGAATCAGTGCTCAACCACATCAAGGAGCTGACGACCAAGGAATATCAGAAGTATGTCGTCGGACGGAAGACGCTGGACTATGTCATCATGTTCATCCCGAATTACGGTGCCTATCAGCTCGCCAAGCAGGAAGACCCTGAAATCTTTGCCAAAGCCTTTGCCCAGAACGTGCTGCTCACGACCGACGAGACCCTCATTCCGTTCCTGCGGCTGATCCGTTCCGCCTGGATCCAGAAGGACCAGGTCGAGAATATGGGCAAGATTGTGGACGGTGCGACCAAGATGGTTGACCGGGTGGCCAAATTCTGTGAAGAGAACGCCAAGGTTGGTGAAAAGTTGGAAGCGACCCTCAACCAGTTCAAGAGCAATACCAACCGGCTGATTGACAGTCCACAGAGCATTGTCAAGGCGGCCAAGGAAGTGGTCGCCTGCGGAGTGAAGCTGGATCCGAAGAAATCGCTTCCTGAATAACGGACATTTCTCGGAACTGCAGATTATCTCTCGGAATAGCGGACTATTTCTTCGAACTTGCCCGGCTGTTGGCAATGATTACCATGGTAACGGCAATCAGAATGACCGCAATGCCGATGCCCTGCATCCAGTCAAAACTCTCTTGCAGGAAAAGCACGCCCATCACCACTGCTGTCAGCGGTTCCATACAGCCCAGGACCGCCGTCGTGGTGGATCCGACATTCTGGACCGCTTTGATTAAGGTAAAATCTGAGATGACGGTCGGCACCAAAGCCAGCAGGACCAGGTCTGATGCAGTCTTCCAATCTTGCGGAATGTCCAGAGCCTCTCCTCGAACCAGCAGGTTGAAGGCAAAGACCACGGCTCCGACCAGCAGGACATAGAAAGTCAGCTTGAGTCCATCCATCTTGGATACGCAAGATTTGTTGACTCCTACGATATATAGCGCATAAGTCACTACCGTGGAGAGGACTAACAGCAGCCCTTTCATGCTGATGCTTCCTGTTCCGTCGCCACTACTTAACATATATACTCCAGAAATGGCCAGCAGAATGGCCATGACCAGCATGACAGAGACTTTGTCCTTGAAGAAAAGGACCATGATAGCCGTCACCACTACAGGGTAGAGAAAATGGATAGTTGTTGCAATGCCACTCGGGATGTACTGATAGGACGAAGTCAGCATACATGCTGTCATTCCATAAAACAATCCCAAAAAACTGATAGTGACCAATTCCTTAAATGTCACTTTCATATCCTGCCTGCTTAGAAGCATCCAAATTGACATCACCAATGCGGATATTCCAAACCGATAAAATATCACAGAATTGATCCCGACACCCGCATTCATCGCCGGCACGGCGAAAAGAGGGATTAAACCGAATGTTGATGAAGAAAGGATCCCATATACGAGACCTTTGATTTTGCTTGTCTTTTCCATTTCAAACTTCTATAACCCGCTGATTTCCATAATCAGCGGAAAAATATAAATATCTTCTTTCTGAACAGAAGTGCAAAGATAATATATTTAAAGATATTTAACTCCTCCCCAAGTCTACGTTTACCTTTTTTCAAATGATAAAGGCCGCCTCTGATGAGACGACCTTTAAATTCAATTCAAAAAGCAGCAAACTATATTTTTGTAAATAGAAGATCTACGAATCTTGAATGGGCAAACAATGTACATTCTTTTGTCTTTTCTCCCCATAGAATAAATCCGTCCACCAAAATATTATTGCCTTGATCATCTTTCCAGTCTCCGAAATCTCGACCATTGTCTTTCATTTCAAAAACAACATTATTTCGGTCTTTGCAAGAACCTTTCATACCATGTTTGCAGTTCCATCTCAAGCTGCCAGACGGACCGGCATCCCAAGGTGCCAGATGAATTCTATCAGAAGAAGGAGCCTCAATCACCTGCTCCATAATTTCAATGGAACTTTCTTCCGCATTGTAAAATACCTTGACAGTAAAACCAAGTCCCGTCATTTTGAAGCTTTCGCCAACAACATCTTCCTTCAGTTCCACAATGACAGAACTATTGCGGGCATTGCCATGCCATGAAGCGAACTCTAGTTTATACTTTCCTGACACAGCTTCATAAGGCAACACAGGCATTTCCTGACGGAAGCGGACCGTTTTAGAGAAAATCTCTCCGACCATAATCTGTATATCGGCATTTCTGACACTGCTATTTCCTGTGTCTTCCAAAAAAGATTTTGCAATGAACTTGATTTCATTTCCAACAATCTCATACATAAGCCATTCTGGCATATTTTCGATTTTGAACGCTTCCTGCGTATTCCACAGGAACGAAACTTCCCCACCGTGATAATCGAATTCATGGTCATGTACATCGATGATGGAGATGATTCCACTCTGCGTAATCGGAACTTTCTGTTCCTGCCCGCCCGAAGAAACAGTAACGACCGCTGTTCTTGCAGAATAAGTATCGTTGGCATCCATTTCCAGATTAACTTTGTTGCCAGAACAGTTTGTTTTGATCCAGCCCTTACTGGAAGAGGCGGAAATGTCTTTTGAATTCATCTCAATAATACCCGTACCTCCAGTATAATCCAAATCCAGAATGGTCTGGACAACCTTCAATTCTTTTGCCTGACTATCTTCTTCAAGATTCTTCTTTTCACAACCAGACACGCAAAAAACGACCATCCATGAAGACAACAAGAAATATATTATTCTTTTCATATACATTCCTCCCTATTTTTTTGTAAGCACAAGGTTGGTAAACTGAGTTGGACCAAAACCGTCATAACGTCCTTTGTCAGGTTGCCATATAATCAATGCATCAGCCTTCACTTTCTTTCCTTTGTAATACCAATCTGGACTGTTGTCTTCAAAAGTCAAGACAATATGCTCCTTGTCTCCGTTCCAGTCAGAAATCATTCCATAACTCTGATTCCAACTCAAAGGTCCTCCCGGAGTAGTTGAGCCCCACAAAGCGACCCAAACCTCAGGACTGGAAAGCAGGCGCTGCGCTTTAAGTTCAATGGCTCCCTTCTTGAAATTGTAAACCAAATTCAAATCGAAAGGAAGACCTTTCATGACAAATGATGATGATGAAGAGGTGATGATTTCCACATCATAATTTCCTTCGCCGCACTGGAAAAGATATTTTCCTTCCAATTGATTTTGACTCAATGCCTTCGGATTTATATCCAACTTGATTTGAGCGACTCCGTCGGATGAGGTCATGGTATGATCTTCCTCATTCCATTGCAAGTCAGAAACCGTCTTGCCATTCAAAGTGATCGGTTCATAGAGTTTCATGCCCTTGTCTGTAAACATGAATGCGAACCGGATCTTGTCCTCACCCTGTCTGAGTTCAAAGTACTGATCACTGATGATATCTCCGGTCAAAGGTTTGCCATTGAATGTACCGCCAATTCCCTGAATACCAGGAACTGTAATATAAGAGTCTCTATACTCTTTTACTTTGGTCAAATATGCGACAGGATCACCGTCCAACGGATACATCCGGATCAACGCTCCATGTTTTTTCCCCCTCATTTCAAAATTTTTTCCATCCACCTTACCAAGAATGAATTCATAGTCTCCATTCAGACCGGTTCCATGTCCCTCTCCATCCATGATGTCAGGACTGGAAAAATAGTGGAAAAGGTCATTGTATGTATCAAAATCAAGAGTGGGGCCTATGTCCTTCCTGACGGAATACAGGCCGGTTGAGGTCTCGGACAAATCTTCAGAAAGTACAGAATGGAATTCACATTTTCCGTCTTTTGTGAATTTTACAGTCAATGAATATCCACCATATATAGTATGTGTTCCGCCTGGATAATATTCCATTATCCAACCGTTTTCCGGTTCAAGCAGAAGATCCCTGTATTGTTTTACACGGTTTTCCATTCGTGCTGAAGCGGATTCTTCAAACAAATCATCTTCTTCAATAGTACATGAACTGGCCAGCCAACAGCCAGCAAATGCCATACAGATGACATATAATGTTTTCTTCATATCTGGAAGTGTTTTTAATGTTCATTAATGATTTCTATCATGGAAGCATCGTGCACATGGCAAAATCCCGGTGTCTTCTCAAGAAAGACATTTGCCGCAGGAAGTTGCTTCCTCATATCTGAAATCAGCTGTTCCATCGTCACTTGGCTCTTGGATTCATTTTTGATCAAAGGCATCCATTCTGGAAGGATCAGCGGCATCTTGACTACCTCTTCCATTCTCCTGTGAACGACTTTCCGAAGCTGGTCCATATCAATGTGCCATACGTCTTTCATGTATGATTTCATGATTTTTATCTTCTCGAGAAGCTTCTGCCGCCCTTCTTCACCGGCCGCATCAAAAACTGTCCTCAACTCATCCTCCGTCATAGTAATGTAGCAGGCGGTCACTTCCGTAATATCTTCCACGGCACAACTGCCAGCGTAAGCGGTAATGAAACCTAACTTTGCATATTCTGGAAAATGCCTGTTCTGCCAGCCTGAAGGCCGGTAATCAGAAGCACTGATTTTGTCATAATCTGTATTTGGGTAATAGACGTCCTGCTGGAGAATATGGGTAAACTCATGATGCATGGTCTTGAAGAAATACTGGTTCATCTTGGCAATGTCAGTAGGGTCAAGCCAGTTGCCCATATACAGAGTAATCTTCAGACCACCTTCCGCAGTTCCCAAGGTAAAAGTGCCATCGCCATTCCATGCGGCGCAACCGATAATTGGAAGAATTGCAGGAGCATGCTTACGGATAAAATCTATACCGGCGACTTCTGTATATGCCTCAAGCCAGGCATGTTTGATGATGACGGCCAGCTGCATACTGTTGGACAAAGAAGCAGGAGCCAGATTATAGTTGTAGTCTATATCCTTGTCATCCATACGATATTTGAAATCAATATTGTAGGACTGAATATAATTCTCATGCAACCAATCATCGAAAACAGACTTCTCTTCAGTTGTCACATCGAAGATACTGTGTTCTTTGTCTATATCATCCTTTTTGCATCCAAACAGCAGGACAATAGTCGCGAACATCATCCACACATTCTTATAACTGAACTTTTCCATATCATTTCGTTTTCAAAAAATCAACTCTGTTTTATCTTGGATTTGCCGGCAGTCCAGCAGAAATGACCGCCTGCGGAATCTGAATGACCCTGCGCAAATCATCTTGTCTCAAATAAACCGGTTCTTCTTCATCCACATTGTGACATACTTCGATACCATATCTGCGAATATCCAGCCACCTCAACCCACTATACATGGTTTCAATACGACGTGCATGGAGCACTCCCTGCAGCATCCTTTCCTGCACCCCCTCTTCAACAGCAAAATCGGCATGGAAAGGTTTGACCAGAATGTACCAAGGATCCAATTCTCCTTTTTCCTGTGCTTCTTTTTCCGCGATGGCCTTGCGATTGTAGAAATCCACGATAGTGTTGACATCAGCGGCATGCCCTCCTTTCTTCACATACCAGCAAGACAGGTCCCGGGCCGCTTCCTCGTAACGCTTCAGCATCACCTCCGCCTCTGCCCGGCACATGAGAGTTTCATCTGTCGTGAACGCCATTTGGACAACATGAGGCTGTCCGGTTCTGGCTGTGACATTGGTAATCTCAAAAATCTCATTATACTTCGGCTGGAACTTTACAGGATAACCTGCAGCACCAAATAAAAGATCAAAATATTTGAGATTGCCCCACGGACCTTCGCTACGATATGTTTCCAGGCTTGTCTTGGTATCAGAATTACCATAACGCGGACGAGAATAATTCCGTCCCCACAAAGATCTCAAAGCGACCAGCATCAGATTGGCCGGTTCATCCTTACTGATGAACTGGTCTCTCCATTCCGAAGACTGGGACAGACCATTGTAGTATTCGATATCTCTCAAAGAAGCGGAAGGGTCTTCTGGAATAACCAAATTGGCATATTTGATTGCCTGTTCATATTTTCCATAATACAGATAAAATCGGCTGGCAAAAGCGGCGGCAGCCCTCTTGTTGAAATGATAGAGCGGAACGGAATAATAGTTGTCCGTAATATATGGATAAGCCTGTTCAATGTCTTTTTCAAGACATTCATACACCTGAGCGACCGTTCCACGATCATAGGTCGTACCGATTTCAGTCTCCACCTCTGTCACATAAGGGATTCCCAAATCTTTTTGTGAAGTGACCGCTGAATAAGGTTTGCAGAAGGTATTGACCAGCAGGAAATGAGCATAGGCACGGCACATCAGAGCTTCCGCTACAATACCAGGAGTCTTCTCGTCCTTTTCTATCTCTTCCAGAGAGACCATTACTTGATTGGCGGTGGCAATCGCCCTGTAGCAACTGTTCCACAATTCCTCCGGAGCATCCCAATCCGTTTCGCTGATGTCTTTCCAGAAGTAATTCTCTTCAATCATTCTATCTGCATTCCCATACTTCTTTCCGTTGTCAACAGCATTGTCTGACCTATGCTCATAGATCATCATCGGATCAACTGTCGGATAAGCGGAAACGAGCAGTTCCTGTGCCTTCTGGGTACTGTTGATTTCCGCACGTTTGTCTGGAAGTTTGTCAAGGAAAGTATCACAAGCCCCCATTGACAGAACCAGAACCAGCATTAATCCTCCAAAATTTATTATTCTTTTCATAGCACTCTTATTTGACATTTCACATCAGTTAGAACCCCAGGCGTACAGTAAATGTACACTGTTTTGGCACTGGGGCGGAGACACCGCCTGAACGGAAAAATTCAGGGTCCTGCCCATTCAATTTCTTGTCGGCATATATCAAGAAAAGATTGGTTCCTTGAATTTTGAAGGAAGCTGATTTGAGAATCTTTCCCTTGAAGGCGGAAGAAGGAATTGAATAAGTCAATGAAAGTTCCTTCATACGTACGAAACCACCATCCGCGACACGGATTGAAGAATAGTTATAGGCATTGTAGCCCAAATTCAGGTTAGAATAAAGATTGGAGACTTGTCTGCGGCTTGCAATTACAGGAACGTCTGTCACATTCTCATCTCCAGGTACGACCCAACGGTTCTTGAAATCTTTTGCAGATGCGTCAAGGTCAGAATAAACACTGTGGAAAATAGGGTCAAGACGAATCTTGTTTCCTGCAGAATAAGTGATGAACACATTGAGTTTCCAGTTCTTGAATGTGAATATATTTCCTACAGATCCTGTAATAGTCGGATCTGCCGGTCCCTCATAATGAAGAAAATCCAAATTCTCAATCTGCTGGAAATTGATGGCTCCATAATTGTCCTTTGTCACTGCAATTTTGTTCTTTGCCTCATCTTCAATTTCGAACATCGGGAAACCGCTTTCATCGAGGCCAGTATATGGGATAGAAAACAATGCCCTATGTGGGAACCCCTGCAAAGTAAAGCCATTGCCATGAACCAGGGAGAATAAATGGGTACGAGTATTCAGATCAGTTACTTTTGTCTTGGAATATCCCAAAATGAAATCGGTATTCCATGAAAAGTTTCTGGTCCTGATATTCTTCGTTGACAGAGTCATCTCGAAACCATGAGATTTCATTGAAGCCACATTTCCCATTCTATTGACCTGACCTCCTGCTCCTTGAGTGGTCACCCAACCAATAAGGTCGTAATTGTTTCTGGTATACCAGTCCGCGGCAAGATTGATTCTGTTGTCAACAAAACCTACATCAACTCCCAGATTGAATTCATGTTTCTTTTCATAGGTAAGATTGGCATTCTCCAACTCATCTATGAAAAGGCCGGACTCTGCCACACTTGCTTGAGGTCTCCAAGGATTGAAGCTATTGATGATCACCCTGGAATTGGCCACCCATGAAGGACCGGCATCTGCAGTCAAACTATAGGAGCTCTTGATGGTGAAGTGGGAAAGAGCAGGTTGCAGATTACGGAACCATGGCTCCTCATGGGCATTCCATGCTCCGGCAATGTTCCAGGTAGGCAACCAGCGTGCAGTACGGGAACGTCCCAGACGGTTGGTTCCTTCGTAGCGTGCCGTTCCTGTCAAGGTATATCTTCCCTTATAGGAATAGGTTGCAGTTGCGAAGAAAGCGACCTGACGATTGTTGGTATTGTACAAACCATAATAGTCAGTATTCTTCTCTCTCATCTGCTTGAATGCCAGATAATCGAAGAAAGGCAGTTCTCCATTGTCATATTGCATGCCCCAGCCATTGGACCAGTCAGAAGTTCTCTCTTGAGAATTGATCTCCATTCCACCGAAAGTGTTCAATATATGAGTCGCATTGAAGATATGATTGTAAGTAGCCGTCGCTCTGAAGTCATAGCTCGTCATCTTATATTCATTCTTGTTGTAGAAACCGCCCTTAGGAAGAACAGTGGTAGGGAGGACGTTCTGTTTGTCCGGATCTTTGTACAGCCAACTGTTTCTCTGGATAACGGTGGCATCGCCCATCGCTCTATAGGCAAGAGCCTGGTTGGAAAAATCCTTGATCTGATGTGCCTGTGATACAGAGGAGTATTTCATGGCAGCCAATGCGCTCAACTGCAGTCCGCTTTGATGTTTCCACTTCAGTTCCCCCTGGAATTTCAAATCAACGACATTGAGGGAAATATTGTTGTTATCCAGTTCATGAAGAATATTGAACGGTGCAAAATTTCTGGTATAGAACTCATCCGGATCCAAAGTCCTGGAAGTGTTCAATGCGTAAGAATAAGGGTTGATGTCAAAAGACCTGGAAACTTCACCAGTTACCGCATCATTGCTCTGACCGACAGTACCAGGAGCACTCTGGAGACGATAGGAAGCATTGGCAATACCTGTGAACGACAAACGTTTCGTTATGTTATAGGTATTGTTGAGATTGGCAGTGTATCGTGAGACCTTGCTCTGTTTCATCCAACCGGGATCCTGCATTACGCTCAAAGAAATGTAGGATGTTGATTTGTCATTGCCCGTAGACATGCTGACGGAGTGATTCATCATGATGGAATGATTAAACAAGAGATCGAACCAATCTGTATTTCTCATTTCTGCCTCTTTCAAGAAAGCTCTCCGGGCCTCATCCGTATTTTCCAACGCGAATTGGCCAGTTGCCGGATCATATTGATGGCAAAGCTGATACATTTTTCCATAGACGCCACTGGTCGGGGCCCGGTAGATGGTCGCAAAATTGAGCCATCCCTTATTGTCCATTTCTTGATAAATCTGCATCTGGTCTTGGGAATTCATGATATTGAATTCCCGATAGGCAGGAACCATACGATAAGTGAATTCTCCTGTATAGTTGAATGAACTTGCCCCCTTGGTTCCCTTTTTGGTTGTGATGACAATCACACCTGCCATTGCCTTTGCTCCATAAATGGAAGTGGCGGAGCCATCTTTCAATATCTGGAAACTCTCGATATCATCAGGATTCAGACCGGCAATCGCCGAACTGATCAGTGTAAGCGCATCTCCTGAAGAAAGCTCGTCAGCTCCCACATCCACAACATTGTCCTGTATAACCCCATCAACTACCCACAACGGCTTGCTGCTTCCATAAATGGATGTCGCTCCCCTGACACGTATTTTGGGGGCAGTGCCAAATGTACCACTGACATTCTGAATAGAGACACCTGCAGAACGCCCTTCCAGACCGCGGCTGATGTCGGCCATACCATCCAGTTTGACTCTATCTGCTTCCAGCTTGTCAGTAGCGCCCGTGAACAGACGCTTGTCTGTCGATACCATACCGGTCACGACCACCTCATCCAAAATCTTGGAATCTGCCTGCAGCATGATCTTCATTTCACCATTGGCAATCGCAACTTCCTTTTCCTCCATCCCGATGAAACTGACAACAATTGTTTTGGCATCGGCAGGAACATTGTCCAGTTCAAACTGGCCTTGGAGATTGGTTACAGTTCCCACCTTGGTACCTTTAACAAATACAGAAGCGCCGATAACAGGAAGATTGTCTTCTTCAGAAATGACCACTCCCTTTATGCGTTTCAAATTCTGACCGAATACTGTCCCGAGGCTCAAGAAAAGCATCAGGACCAAAAATCCGAAAGTTCTCTTCATATCAAAAAACTTTTATTTGAAAGAGTTCGTTTTCAGCCGCCAAATCACATTAAAACGTTTTATATGGCAACAGACAACTTCAGGTAAATGATTTGCAGCAATTCATCTACAAATTCATGATGGCAGTACAATGAGTGACGTCAAATGAGATTGCGCCTTCATGGGGAAGCAGGTAATGGTCATCGTCAAATAAATTTGAGAGACAGCCATTTACATTCATGTTTTAAGAAAATTGAACTGGTTTTTATACTGATCGGTAATTTAGTTTATTTCTTGGTCTTAGTTTCAATGTCTTTTGCAAGTTTAACAAAATTATCTTTAAAAACAATCAAGTTTTCGAAGAATTGTTTCGAAGAACTTAATCCTCCATAATTTTCTCATTTATTTGCTTTTTAGTAAATTTGTTGTTCGGGAAATTCCTTTCAACATGTTCAGGAATCCTAGAGCCACAATTGCAAAACAAATATCATAATGAAACATTTTATTTTAACCATCGCCGCAGCCATCATGGCGTGCACTGCCTTTGCAGGCAATCCTGCCAAAAACATTTCTACCCCTGCCTCCGATAGTCGGATTACTTTTGTCGGCAGGACCTGGACAGACGGGACCCATGTCAGTTACGATTGGAGTGGCGTCTATGCCCGGGTCACCTTCAAAGGAGACTATCTTGCCATCAAGGTACAGGATACCAAGAAGAATTATTTCAATGTCTGGCTGGACAGTTCCATGGACCAGAAGGCCTTGAAGGTCGTCAACAGTTCCCAGACGGACAGTCTGATCGTCCTGGTCAGTGAGGAGGAGATGAAAGCGCTTTATCCTCGCGACAAGAAAGCGAGAAACGGCGTCCACACCGTCATTTTCCAGAAGAGGACAGAAGGTGAACAGGGCCGCGTGACCATGAAGGAATTCATCACCAAAGGAGAGGTGCTCCAGGCAGAAGGCCTCAAGCCAAGAGTCATTGAATTCGTAGGAGACTCCTACACTTGCGGTTATGGAACTGAAGGCAAATCCAAGACAGAACGCTTCGCTCCGAACACTGAGAACTGCAATCTCGCCTATGGTCCGATTGTATCCCGTTACTTCAATGCGGACTATGTCCTTGTCTCCCATTCCGGAATGGGCATTGCACGCAACTACAACGACAATCTGAAAGGAACCTACATGCCAGACCGTTATCTGAGAACTTTCGATGAAGACAAGGACCAAGTATGGAACGCCCAGAACAGTCCGCTCAAACCGGCTGTGACCGTCGTTTATTTGTGCACCAATGATTTCTCCTGTGGCCGTCAGCCGACCATCGGTGAATTTGTCCGTCACTACACCCGTCTGATCCGTTCCATCAAGGACAATTACGGTGAAGACCATCCTGTACTCTGCGTTGCCGGAAAATCAGACGAGCTCATGCCTTATTACATCCAGACTGCCGCCCAGCGTTGTGGAATGAAGAATGTCCATTACACCTTCCTCACCCCTTCCGTACATGGTGTAGACGGAGAACTGGGTTCAGATTGGCATCCGAACTATGTGGGACAGACCAAAAAGGCCTTCTCCCTCATTCCGCACATTTCCACGCTGACCGGCTGGGAAATGGAACCGAAAGCCATCCGCTAACGGAAGGAGGCCATTTGAAAAATGAAACAAGAGAAAAAAGATATGAGAAAATTGACATTGACATTGGTCGCCCTGTTGGGTGCAGCATTCCTTGGGAATGCCCAGCCGAACGTGAAGGCGCATCATCCGGAATCCAACGTGGACGGCAAGATGCTGGACATGGAGACGGTGATTCTGGACAGGAACATCTATCCAGAAAGATTCTATGCGAAATGGAAGGGAAACGAGTTCCTCTTTCACGATGCCCAATGCGGCAAGAACATGATTTCTGACCTCAATGGGAAGAATGTACGTGTCTATGAGCCAAAGACATCCAAAGCACTCGAAGCACTTCCACTGGAGGTCAATCCGGTAAAATCAGGCGAAAACATTGCCTACACGCAGGACAAGAGCCTGTATTACATTGATGCAGAAGGAAATACACATACCATAGCAAAAAGTGAGAACAGCAACATCATCTACGGTGAGGTGGTCAGCAGAAATGAATTCGGCATCAACGGTGGCATTTTCTGGTCTCCAGATGGCAGCAAGCTCGCCTTCTATCGAAAAGACGAATCCAGAGTAAACACCTTCCCGCTTCTGGACATCACCAGTCGCACCGGCAGCTTGAAATCCATCAAATATCCGATGACCGGCATGGAATCAGAAGAGATTCGTCTGGGTATCTACGATCTGTCCAGTGGAAAAACCGTCTATTGCGACGTGACTGATTTCGGATATGACCGTTATCTGACCAACATCACCTGGACACCGGATTCCCGGCACCTTCTCATCCAGGTACTGGACAGGACCCAGAAGCACATGCACCTGAATATGTATGCGGCAACTGACGGGCAATTCGAGAAGAAGATTCTGGAAGAGCACAATGAGAAGTTCGTGGAACCGCTGGATCCACTCTATTTCCTCAAAGGTTCAGACCTCTTTGTCTACAAGACCAACAACCGTGATGCCTACAAGAATCTTTACCTCTGTAATCTGGATGGTGACATCAAGCGCATCACCTGTGTGGATGCGGACGTGGAATATGTCGCCAATGACGGCAAGTATGTCTACTACACCTCCGCCGAGGTCTCCCCTGTCGAGAACCACCTCTTCCGAGTTGAGCTGAGAATACCGAAAAACCAGAACATCGGCAAAGTGAAGGTCCGTGGGCCGAAACGTCTGACGACCGAGGAAGGCTGGCACGTAATTACCATGAAAGAAGACTGCAAGTACTTCATCGACTTCTACAGCAGTTTCAACGTACCGGCATTCGCCTATATGAAAAGCACTGACGGCAAATACAGCAGGAAACTGCTCGAAGCTGCCGACCCTTTGAAGGACTATGCCAATGTGGATATCACATTAGGCACCATCAAGAGTGCAGACGGCAAATATGACAACTGGTACCGTCTCTACAAGCCGCTCAATTTCGATCCGACCCAAAAATATCCTGTCATTGTCTATGTCTATGGCGGCCCTCATTCACAGATGGTACAGAACACCTGGCTCGGTGGTGTCCGAATGTGGGAAACCTACATGGCCCAGAAAGGCTATCTAGTCTATGTCCAAGACAATCGAGGTACGCTCAACCAGGGCGCAGAGTTTGAAAAAGCCATCCACCGGCAGTGCGGCCAGGCCGAAATGGCTGACCAGATGGAAGGTATCAAGATGTTGAAATCACTCCCTTACGTGGATGCAGACCGCATTGGAGTACATGGTTGGAGCTATGGTGGCTTCATGACCATCAGCCTCATGACCAACTATCCGGAGACCTTCAAGGTCGGAGTCGCCGGTGGTCCAGTCATTGACTGGAAATGGTACGAAATCATGTATGGCGAAAGATATATGGAAACCGAAGCGATGAATCCAGAAGGCTATGCCAAGACCAGCCTCATCAACAAGGCTGCTGACTTGAAAGGCAAGCTTCTCATCTGTCAGGGTGCCATTGACAATACTGTCGTATGGGAGCACAGTCTGAGTTTCGTGCAGAAATGTATTGAAAACAATATCCAGCTCGACTATTTCCCTTATCCACGTTCAGAACACAATGTGTTTGGAACCTGGAGAGTTCATCTGATGGACAAAGTCACTGCCTATTTTGATGAATACCTATAATGGGCCGATTGCACTACTTTGCATATGACAGAGCGACCGTAAGATCACCACGGATTCTGTCGCCCAAGCCGATGTCATCCGGCTTCTGGAAGTCGCTCGCCTATCTTGATCAAGCCGCAGGAGATTTGTGGCCATCACAGATAAAGAAAAGATGAAAACTGTAGTGGCAATGAACTGAACCCCGAAAGTCAGACAAAAACTTCCGGGGTTTTGTTATACACGAC
>JAHHQQ010000025.1 GCA_020026275.1 Bacteroidales bacterium | reverse complement strand
GGACGATTTTTAACTCGTTTTAACGTGCAAGGCATAGAGACTTAGCCTATACCGGCACAAAGTTCTGCAATTGCCAGGTGAGCATGGGCTGGATGGTGGCGATGGTGCTGATCGGGATGAGCGTGACTGGCTGTTCGTGCGCAATGATTTTGCTTTGGCCTATTTTTTCATGAGCAATCATAAGGGCAATACGGCGACATTGTCTAGTTGACACTTTCATTGCCGTATTGCCTTTTTAAAAAGTCACGTAATTTTTCTTTGCTGAGACCGAATTTGAACTCATTGAAGAAAAGGAAGGTGTTCTCTTTGTCTGCGATGGCAGGGTAAATTCTTTTTATAAACTCGAATTTGTCATCATCGAATTTCATGAGTTGCAGTATCGACATACATTGCTGGCATGTAAAGCGACTGGTCAAGACAGCTGTTTCAATCATGTCTTTCCGGTCACTGTCCCATTTGGCATTTTTGTAGGTTGCCAGAAATTGAGAAAACATCGCAGGCGACATGACGCCACGACTGTCGTACGATGGATAGCTGCCTCCCTCTCCCCATTCGCCATCGTCTGGTTCCAGAAGATTGCCGACATTGATTTCCACGATGTGACCTTCTCTCATATCTACTGTCTGCCGATGCAACGGTCTAGATCCCGGCCTCGAATATCCTGGTGGAATTTGAGATGCATCGTACACTTGTAGAAGATACCTTCCGTTCCGGAGGTTGGCGATGAAGCATGAATTCGTCGGGATGCTCATTTGTGTCCCATCCAGAAAAACCACCACTCTTCGTGTTCCTGCTTCCACATGGATGCCTGAAGGATTTTGTGCATATACAGCCACTGCCGTAAACATCGTGCACAGGATGTATGTTTGCAAGAATTTCAAAAATATATGCATATTGTCTTGTTTTCGTTTCTTTCAAAGATAGAAATTTCAAGCAAATATCCATGCGTCTTGATGAATTCTCGCAATTGTCTCGTAAACGGCAGGTCTCTTTCTTTGTCTTCTGTTCCAATTCAGACATATCCCTTGCTATAGATCAAGGAAGCACCGTAATCTTTCGAGATACGGTGCTTTTCGTTCCTTGGGCAGTTTTTTGAATTCTTTGCCGGAAGTGGGGCTTTCCTTCCTATTGGTTCCAATTCTCCGTCATCAATTCTTCCAAATTTGGATTTTGACGAACGATCTTTCCTGCAGGGTCGATTAAAAACAATGTCGGGATTTGCTTCACTTTGTACAGACATGCAATGGGATGATTTTTAAACGCTTTGCATTCACAGGTATTGTGCCAGACGATCCCGTCTTTTCGGGTTGCAGCCAACCAATCTTGACGGTGTTCATCCAAGCTGACGCCCAACACTTCAAGTCCCTTTTTCTGTAACTCCGGATATATCTTCTTCAGTTCTTTGGCTTTCATCCGACATGGCATGCACCAAGAAGCCCAGAAATCCAGAAGCACATATTTTCCCCTGAAATCACTTAAGTGCAATTCGTCATCATGAATATCTGTCGTCTTGAAATCTGGAGCATTTTTTCCTTCCATCCAAGTAGATTCGCATTCCTGCATCTTTTTCTTGAAATGATTGTATGCACCTGTTTCTGCATAACGGACCGTATCAATCCATTCTTTCACTTCCACATAATCCGGATATCGGTCCGACAACATATTGGAAGCCAGAACCACAGATGCGAATGATTCCGGATACTTCTTAATCTGGTCAATGACCAGTTGTTGTTGTGCCTTGAAATTTTTCAAGGACAATCTGTTGACTTCAGACAGCCGCGCTTCGTCCTTTTCCTTCAGTGCATTCATATATAGAACACCCAGACGCTCTGCTTCCTTGCTATAAGGCAGATTCAGTTTCTCATATTCTTCCTTGATGGTTTGTTCTTTCGAGGTATGTGAAACCAATTTCACGTCTTTCGATACCGAATTGAATTCAAACTGGTATGATGCGCCTTCTTCCCCTAAAAAAGAGAAGACTCCCATTTCGGGACGAGAATAGAGTGTGTAGCTGTCCGTGCCTTCATGCTGTTGCGAGAACTGAACACGAGACTTCCCGTCCACTTTGACAGAATCTATCTTCCTCTGATTGTTTGTGCTGTGAGCCGTGTAAATCGTGCCTGTGTAGGGCTGATCAAATGTGCAGGCGACATTGAAGCTGCCGGATGTGGATACGCATCCGGCAAGCAGCAATGACATTGATGAAATAAATATGATCCTTTTCATGTTTTCAATTTGCTAATAATTTATAGACCATTCTCCTTGCGTATTTACATTTTTCAACGCATTGACATACTGGACAGAACTGATTTTTCCTTCTCCCTCCAGCACTTTGGCTGGCTTTTCTCCCTTGACTGGAAGACCGCCCACCATATCGTACATTGCCAATGAATATTTTCCGCCATTCTCAACCCCGACCAACATATAATTGAAAGAGCTGTCTTTGTCTTCGCCCAAAATGAAATACATGGTATCCATGTAAACAATCTTTCCTTCTGGAAGACCTGTAAAAATGACTTTCTGGGATTTTTCAGAATCCGGACTGAAGGCGTACACCTCATTATTGTATAGGGAGTATAGCATGTTGCCCCCTTTCCGGCATCCCACATACATCTCGGCACGGTTAAATTCAGGAATATCCTTGAATTCTGATATGCTCAAGATCGGAAGGGTCACATAATCATTTGCATCTGCGAAGTAGCAATATCGGTTTCCATCGCCTTTTTCGCAAATGACGAACAATCTGAGTCCGTCCATTGAAGTGCCTGCCAAGTTCAAAACCTTCCCTTCAATCTTTTCTTTCTTCTTTCCGTTCATCATAGTACAATGCTTCGGGGATGAATTGTAATCTACGTTGATGAACTGATTGTCTCTGCTGTTATAGAAGAAGGTGCTGGTATATTTATCCTTTCCTTGCAAGACGACCACATTGGAGGAGACCTCATAGAAATCGGCCTCTATGTCTTCTGTACGGTTAGGTATATCCGAGAACATGCCAGATGACAACATTCCATATGCAGGAAGCTGATAATTCTGATGTACGCCGTCTTCTGTCACCATAATTGCACCGGCCCACATTGGAAGCGAGAATCTGATTTTTTCGATTGGATAGGAATTGAAGAACCAATCTTTGTTCTCACGCGCCACCTTCATATCTGACAATCTGATAGAGATTCTTTCTTGTTCACTTGCCGGTATCAACAAGTCGTCTATGACATTTTGTCCTTTCTCCGTATCCAGATAAGAAAAGAATGGCATATAAGAAAAAGATTTCGGCTTTCCTTTCAGTGGAGCTTCATGGTATTTGGTGATGACGTCATAAAATGTTTTCCCGTTCGGGAAATGCAAATCCACCTCTGTGTTCCCTTCGGCCGTTTCTTTCATAATATAGAAGCCGTCCAGGAAAGGAGTCGTTGCCCGAACTTCTGTCTCCACATATTTTGAAATTCCGGTCTTCAGACTTTTCACCTTCAGATAAAGTGGATATTTTCCCGTCTTGTAGTCAAAGGGGACATCTAGGATCTTTTCCTTGGACAAGGTGTCCACCTTCTGCTTGCTGTCTGTTCCCATGTAAGAAATGAACCATCTGTATTCAAAATCATTGGTCTCGGCCTTGATTTCAGGAATAATTTCAAGGTTTTCCTGAAAAGATATGACGGAATAAAACTTGTTCAGCTCTTCCACCTGGAAATCTTCAAGTTCGATATAATCATAATTGCCCATGTCCTTGTAGCAGGATGTGACCATCAAGGCAATAGCAGCCCATGCTGCAAATATTCTGGATTTTTTCATAATGCACTAGATATAGGGTTGTGGTTGGCCAAAATTTGTAAACGCCACAATGGTTCCATCGGCCTCTTTGAGAGGTTCCTTCCCCTCTTTGGCTCTTTCTTTATTCAATTTGACCAGACGATCTGTAAAATATCCGGAAAGGAAGCCGGCATACCCCATGTCAATCCTGTTGGGATCGCTGAAATTCTTGGTGAACCATTCTTCGTTGATTGTCCAACTTGCAGAATTGACCATAAATTTAAGTTTCTCTGCACCATATTCTCCTGAAAAGTAATAGCTGCAGTAGGTGTTCCAATCTTTCGGCTTGACAAACAGCTCTGTAAGTTCTATGACGTAGTAACGGTTCGTTTCAAAAGAGCCTGTGAAGTTTTCATTCGGCTTGAGTTGGAACTTGAGATAAAATTTGCCTTCCAGCAAAGATTCATCCCGATAGACAATCACAGGAAACCGGACTTTATTCTCTCCTCCTTTGACGACGAGGTATTTTTCCATCGCCGCATTGTCAAAGGCCATATAATGTTTGCCGGCTTCTGCATTCTGCAGTTGTTCACCTTCTTCAAGTCCGCCATATGTGTCATTCATGGTCACGTCCACTTGCTGAAGTGAAAACTTTCTTTCATGATCAAATAGAAATCCCATCGTGCCCATGTCCACCCAGATGGTGTCCTGTTTGATATCTGATTTATTATAGACAAATGTGTATCTTACAATGGAATCTTTCTTTTCTTCACTGTTTCCGGGATATTCAAAATTCAGTTGGCTTTCCTGAAGATTGAAGAGTTCATGCTTCTCGGTACAAGAAGACAGGGCTGCCAAAACGAGAAGACTGATCGCTATATTTTTAATAACCGCTTTCATAACATGTTTATTTGGTAATTTCACTGGCTGGGACCGGAACGACATAATCTGTTTCTGTAACCTCCTGGTTCCTCCATTTCATTGCTTTTGTCCCCAATCTCTTATAGGTGAAGAACATTTGTCCTTCGGCCATGAACTCCCTACGATATTCATCAATGACCTCTTTCCTGGCATTTTCAAGGTTGTCAAATGGAGCTGGCAGCTGCTCGTTTCTCGCCAAGAAATAGGTGGTGAACAATTGATTGATTTCATTCAGATCGTTGGAAGTCTCCATCATGATCAGATACATCTCTGACACTCTGAACATTGGATAGAAGCACCTGTCGTCCATCATCCTCTGGTCATTGCCATACTCTTCATTCTGGAGATATTTTTTGTAGTAGTTCAGGGTGGTTCCATTTATGGAGGTATGTTCTCCCCAGATTTTATTGAAGCGATTGTTCACACTGGTATTGCGTCCCTTGAACAACTCTTTTTTCCTTTTGGGAGAGAAATTCATATAATTGCCCGGTTTCCTGTTCTTGAACAGGATTTCATATCTCTCGTTCTGAAGTTGATTATTGGAAAGGCCGAAAATGGTTTCACCAGGCAAGGCGAAATTTCCCAACTGGAAATCTTCATTTCCTGCCAGCTGGAAGTAAGATGTCCCGTTTTTTTCCTTCTGCCCAACCAGCTGCCTGGCTGCAGAATAGGCTTTTTCTTTCTCGCCGACATAGAGGCAGACTCTTGCCTGAAGGGCTTTCACGGCAAAATAGTTGAATCTGAACCGCCGATAGTGATAAAATTTGTCAGTGACATCTTTGTAAACATGCTGTCTCAAATTATGTGTCAGAACCGGATCTTCCGCAAGCAGCTGTTCGGCTTCTGTCAGATCTGACAGCACTTTGTCCACGTATGACTTGAAATCATAAAGAGGTCTGTCTTCGACTCCTGTCTTTTCTGAATATGGAAGAGAAACTGTCTTTACTGCATTTTGAGGAATCTGTCCATAAAGACGCAGCAAATCGAAATGAAGGAAAGCCCTCAATCCCAAGGCTTCTCCTTTGAGTACCTTCCTTTTCAACTCTGATTTCACCACATTGGAGGCTTCTGGTGCGCTGATATGTTCGATTACCTCATTTACATGAAGGATGGCGTTGTAGAATGCGTTATAGGTAGCTTTCAGTTGAGCTTCCACTTCTTCATTTTTATAGTTGAATTCTTTCAAGGCTCCCTGTAAAGAGGTGTTGGGGGCTTCCGAGTAATATTGAGCCATGAAATCCAGGCCTTCCAAAGTCAGGAAACGGCCATAGAGTTCATCTGTTGTCATTTTTACATAACATCCTATCAAAGCATCTTCATAACCGGTTTCCTGTTTGAAAATATCCTCGGTAGGAATCTGTGACTGTGGTTTCACGTCCAGGAATTTCTCACAAGACGTAGTCATCAGAGACAATGCCATCATGCTATATATCAAAATCTTTTTCATGTCGTACAATTTAGAATGTCAACGAAACGGATAACGCCGCATGTCTTGCAAACGGATAAGCGGTTCCTCTTTCTCTCTTGATTGTAGATGTATAGAAAACATCTGACACGTTCAATCCGAGAATGACGCTCTGGATTTTAGCTTTCTGCTGCAATTTCGGGCTGTCGAATGTATATTGGAGGGTCACATTCTGGAGTTCGAAAGTATTTTCCTTCATTACGAAACGTGATGTTGCCTTTGTCGGATAAGAATCGATCTTTTTGAAAAATTTGACATCTCCTGGTTTTTGCCATCTATCTTCAAATACCCTGTTGTCCACATTGTTTCGAGAAATGTAGCCTTTGCTCACCTCCACTTTGCGGAGAAGAGTCTCATTGTACTGGTAGCCACCGAAATAAAAGCCGAATGCCAGATTCAAAGACAAGCCCTTCCATTGTAACAGCGTACTGATATTGCCACGGCAAAGGGGATCTGAAGATCCAAGAAAGACTTTGTCTGCGGCATTCCAATTTTTGGTCAGCTTGCCGTCTTTTCCCAAGAAAATTTCCTCTCCTGTACTTGGATCAATTCCTTTGGAACGTACTGCATAAATTGAATTCACCGGATCTCCTTCAAAGAGCAAGCTGGCAATCTCCTTTCCTTCCATCATCGCTTTTTCGGTATCCTTCTTCAAGGCATCAGAAAGTTTCTCGATTGTGTTCTTGTTGTAGGCTATTTTTCCCGTCACGCTCCATGTCAGTTCTTTTTCCAAATTTCTCACAAGATAAGCACTCAACATCGCCTCCACACCTCGGTTGCTGATTTCGCCGATATTGGCGACATAAGAAGAAAAACCTGTGGATGCTTGGATGTCTTTTCTTGACAATAGATCTTTCGTGTTTTTCCGGTAGACATCCAATGCGGCGGAAACTCTTCCGTCAAACATTGCGATGTCCAAACCGACATTCCACTGAAATACCTTCTGCCATTTCAGGTCGGGATTACCGTGCGACAGAATGTAGGCGGCATTCCATGGGCCATATTTCTTGTCAGTATAATACTGATAGGTAGATAATGCCTGATATGATGAGAAGTTTTGGGCACCGCTTTCTCCGACAGATGCTCTCAATTTCAAATTAGAAAAAATATTCTGACTGGACATGAAACTCTCTCTATGAATATTCCATCCCATTCCGGCACTCCAAAAAGGAGCGAAACGATTGTTGCCGCCAAATAACGAAGAACCGTCTGTACGGAAAGAGCCATCTATAAAATATCTGTTTTTATAGGAATAGTTCGCATTGACCGTAAAGCCGACAGCCCGGCTTTTTCCTTCCCGGCTCACTGGTTTTGAATTTTTTTCGTAACTGAGAGCACTTCCAATAAAGTCCAGTTTTTCATTCGGGAATCCAACAATTTTGAACAGGTAGGAAAAATTATCCAGTTGTCTTACGGAAGCATCCGCGCCTATATATATATTATGGGCATCTGCAATGTTTTTGGTATAGGAAATCGTTGCATTCCCATAAATTGAAAAATCTTCTCCGGTGGTATAATCATATTCACCTTTCTGCACTTCCTTTTCTGCAATATAATCTTTAAACTTGGTATGTTCTGCCGGATAGAACGCATCGGTCGTGTTGAAACGCTTGGACACGCCCAACTGTCCTCTCAATTTCAGATTGTCAATGATATTCCATTCGATGGAGAAATTGTTCACCAATTCTGTATACTTGGAAATATCGTAAGTATTGAGGGTTGAATTATATAGCGGGTTGCCGACCGGTACTCCGGAAAGGACTTCATACTCTTTGATGAGTTTATTGTCTGCATCGTATATCGGCCAATATTGATTCATTCGCGCATACTCGTCGAAACTGCCATATTTGCTTTCACTGGCTTTGTTGGTAGTAATCATTGCCTGGTTCTTGAACATCAGGTTTCTATAATTGTATGCGATTGTTATGGCACCATTGAAATTGTTTCTGCTGGAGCCTTTCATGGCGCCTGAGATATTGTTGTATCCCATTGTTGCGCTCCACCGGAAATCATTGGTTCCTCCTGTCAGATTGATGTTGTATTTTTGTCCCCATCCGATCCTGACAGGCTGACCGATCCAATAGGTATTTACCCCTCTATTGACATTGTATAAATTATGGTTGTACAATTCCTTCAGTGCGATATCTTTTTTGATATCCAGTTTATCGTCATATAGTTCCTGATTCCATTCCAGATTGAGTTTGTCTTCCGCATTCATCAGATTATAGGAAGAAAGATCCGGCATTTCAATGTTTACCCCTCCTTTCACATACACCTTGATCTTACCCTGTTCAGGAGCTTTTGTCGTGATGACAATCACGCCATTGGCACCTCTCGATCCATAAATTGCAGTCGCCGAGGCATCTTTCAACAAGTTCATTGATTCGATATCCTCATCATTGTAGTCCATTAATTTCTGAAGGGAAATCTCAAAACCATCCATTATGATCAATGGTGCGTTTAACTGGGCATTCATTCCTTGTTCCACCTCTTTCAGGCTGGTCCCCAAACTGGCATTTCCTCGGATGCTCAGGTCTGGAAGCGCATTCGGATTACTTCCCAAAGAATTGTTTGCCGTCACATTCATGACGGGATCTATATTCTTCAAGGTCGCTATCAAGTTGCTTCCTCTGAAATTGACCAGATCTTTTTCTTGGATGGATGTGACAGAACCAGTAAACGTTTCCTTGTTTTTATTGAAAATACCTGTCACGACCACCTCTTTGAGCTGGTTATCAGGTTCAAGTTTGAAATTCAGTTCGTTATTGTCTTTCAAGACAGTGATGAGAAAATCATTGAATCCGACATGAGAAACAATCACATCAGAAGGTTTGTCCAAAACGAGAGTGTAATTTCCATCTAAGTCGGCCTGTGTTCCTTTCGATGTACCTTTTACATAAATGACAGCTCCCGGCAGAGCCTCCCCGTTATGGTCGGTCACGGTACCCTTGATTGTAATCTTTTTGACTGGTTTTTGCACCACCTTCTGCAAAGAAGCGGAATCCCTTGCCGAAAGATAACTTGATGGACTCAGTCCAATACCGACCCAGGTCATTGCCGTCAGCGCAAAGGCCTTGCCGAGCAATCTGGTCCATTGGTTATTGTTGTTCATACTGTTGATAGTTATTGAACGGGTAAACATATGATACATACATTTACTGCGTTCTGTTGTTAATTGAAAAAGATAATCTGACAATCTGTCACTAAAAAACTACTGCACACTACAACTCTTCCCCTAACCGTTTTCCAATTTAAATATAGAGACTTTTTCATAAAAACAAACTTTGCAGGGTAACTATTTGACAGTGGTTATTGTTCTTTTTCCAGAACATCCACCAATGAACATCAATATTCGACCTTATACAACATTTGTCCATTTTCCTGGACGGATAACGTCTCCGCTAACCTCCGATCACTCCACCGTCTTCCCAATCTTTCACACCGGACGCCAATCTATGGCTGACAATGATGCGGCCATCTTGACAAATCTTCAGACAAAGAAAATATTCTTGTACAGGCGCGTGTTCCGGATGCCAATCCCATCGCCGGAAAATATCTTCCAGTTCTATCACTTTTGTTACGGGTTCATCCAGATGCCACAAACACAAATCTGGGATATGTTCCTTTCCCCAACGGAGGGTAACGAGATTGAAATTGAGCGAAAAACGCCGCAGCTCCTTTTTTTCAGCCATTGATCCAGAAAACGATGTGACTGGAGGGAAATGATACCCGTCAATGCTGTCTGCCCGATTATCACAAAGTTCCATCCCCGTTCCTACTCCGCCAAGAACCAAACGATATCCGTCCGAGAACGGGGGGACCAGTTCCCACTCCACATGTACATGCAATTCGCAATGCACATTGGACATCTCTCCGACAAAACAGTTGGAATCTCCAGAAACAACTTTAAAATGACACATCCCCCAATACAGACGATCTCCATTGGAAAAATGATTTTGCTTGTCATAACAATCGTCCACTTTCAAATGAAACGAATCAAGCCCCTTTTCCATATGCCCCTCCAGCGAACCGCAGTCATCCAAATTTCCTACACAAACAAGAGAATATTCGCCGACGGGCAAATCCCCTATGTACACACGTTGCGGGCAGCAAGGCATATGGTCCCTCTCCCCCATAAAATTGCCGTCTGCATCAAATAGAAACCAACGGGCAACATGAATATATTGTTGGAAACAATCATTTCCTGCATACATATAATGAAAACAAACCGTATTCTTCCAGCAGCACTCATCACGGTCGTCTTCCAATGAACAAGAAAGCAGCAAAATCAAACTTGTCAGCAGAAAAAGCCATTTGCTCACACCTCTGCAATATTTCTTCAATGACAGTTTCATCTTTTGCTTTCATTTACAGATTCGCATTTTCCACCGGGCCAACTGTTCCAGATTGTATGCGGCACGCTCCGGATCCGCAATCTTTGCCTTCTGGAAACAACTTTCTGCTTCAGAAATACTATTGCACAACCAATAATACACACCAAGATTATTCGCCGCTTCCGGATTGTCCTTGACACGCTCCAGATAAGACCATGCTTTCTCCAAATCTCCACGCAGCAAAGCTGCCGATGAGGCATTTATATTAGCAATGTCACTCTCCGGAAAATAACTGGCAGCCATATCGTACTCTACCCCATAATTGTCTCTGTCACTCCAGATTATTTCATCATTGTTCCTGGCCCGGGCAACATCATATATCTCGCGAAGACTTAGATCTTGTGGACGGTTCCGAATCACAGATACAGCTTCATCTGCCTTGAAAGGGCGAACTTGATATCGTATGACTGCTTCCATACGCCGCAACGAAGGGAAAAAATTATTAGACATATAATTATAGATTTCTCCACGATGAAGTTCCATCATTCTCTTTTCTCTACCTTCTTCCACGGCATAAGATTCCATAATGCGAAGGACCTCCTCTTTTTTAGGCATCTTGCTTTGTTCCACCATTTTCCGAAGCCCTGACCAATCTTCTCCCTTTCCTTCTACTGTCATTATCCGATGAGGCACGCCATATAGTTCACTTAAATAATCTCGGAAGTTTGCAGCTCGTTTTTTGGAAAGCCTCTCATTATACTCCCAAGTTCCTTCAACTGAGGCATACCCCACAATAGAAATGGCGTTCAATTGATAAGTGACCGTATCTTTCGCCATTGGTGCAAAAAAACTGTCCACACGTTCCAATTCGGCCTTATTGTTTTCGAAGTCTGTGAATAATCTTGATTGATTCTGCGGATAGGTGGCGTGAATGGAAATCGTAGCCACTCGTTCTTTATGCAGTTCCTGTTCAGGTCTTATAAAAGTCATATTCGCCTCCAATAGAGGAATATCCACCTGTCCATTCGGATAAGACGTCCTTATTTTCTCACAGGTATCAATGGCCGTATGCCTTGGCACAGATATGTGCTCCAATGCCAATGGTCGAGATGAGCAACATTCAACCAGGACATACTGCAAAATGACTTCTCCCATCATGGAAGATGGAACAATCATGCTCTCCCTATAGTCAACACTATCCACCTTTCCATTTAGGACGAGCATTCTTTCTTCTGTCTTTTTTTCGTGACAGAAAGCATTTCTTCGAATACGGAATTTTTCGCCAGAACGAGTATAAAATCCCAATATGGGGAAATGAACTGTATCTTTTCTTGAAACATAAGTAGGAATCACATGGAACGACTGAGAATTTTTCAAATGTTTCGGCACACGACAGCTGAAACTTAACGTCAGACTGTCGCCTTTCCATGCTGAAAAAGAGGTTTCAAGAGGTTGTACCCAGCTTCCTTCCGGACGCGTATTCTGTGCTGCTCCTTCAACACAAAAAGACAATAATATTCCTATCAGTACAAAAACTCTTATGTTCATATATCAACGGATATAATAGATGAATGACACTGAGATATTTGTCGGTCCGAAATAATTGCGATTGAACCGACCCAAATTCTTCCCGCAAGCACCGCAAACATACTTATCATAGCACATATAGACATAACCGATTCCGACAGATGCTTCCACTCCCAAACTTTTACCGGCAGCCCACTGATAACCATAGTTCAATCCAGCACCGGCACACCAACCCTCATAGCGCCGATCTTTAAGAAACACCGGAAAACGTACCCCTCCGGCATTGAACTTTCCGAACAATGCCTGCAAACTGACATAATGCCGTTCAAACACTCGGCAAAACCAGTATTTAACCTCTGGCACTGCCAACCAATGATGCAGTTTGGGATTCACCTTGACACCGTTGGCCCCGACACGGTTACGGAAATCAAAAGCATTGTATCCGATGGATGTCGAAAATGAATACCGTGGCGCCAAACGCAGTTCAATTTCCACATTGGGAGTGGATGTGGCCCAATAGAGCAAGTCTGTACTGACATTGAAGTTCTGTGCGCGAAGAGGAAAATGATAAAGAAAAATAGAAAGCATCCATAGAAACGAGACGCAAATTTTTTTTCTTCTCAGAATATTTTTCGGAATTGCACTCATTTTCTGTACACATTGATCAGTTGATGCAAATTCAACATAATATCTTCTCCACATTTCCCAATTGTGGGAATAAAATGGAGACTATGTTTTATGTCACAATAGAGGACCATGCGGCTTCCTTTAAACCAAGGTTAAAATTCATCGGCAGATGCTACTTGCAAATCGGATGGTTTCATGAAACAGAACTGTGTCCCATGAAACACAATCCGCTTTGACCACCACAAACTATTTTCTGTCCGACAGTCCTCCTTCAATTTCATTATTGGAAATAAAAAATATCTCGCCTTCGTCCCAGTCCGATACAGAAATCTCAACATTAAGGACGTTTGCATTATTGAACAGTATCACTTTATACAAAGTATTACGTTTCAAATTTATCTGTACTGATTCAGGTTGAGCAATTTTGAATTCCACATTGTGCACATGGGGCTTCCCATCAATAGTATAAAATATATCCAATGAAGGAACGCTCAATTCTTTTCCGTATTGCTCATAGGTATAGATTTTCTCACTGTAAACATAGTTGCCGACACTGCCCTGTAAATTCAGGTTGTCATAAATTTTATCTGGGCCAATGAAACTGTTCGAGAATGCACTGGAATTATCTGCGATCAAGACAGACTTGCTGGAAGGATTTCTAAAAACAATCTTCGTAACGACTACTCCCATAGCTTTGTTGATCACATCTACTCGAGACATTGTACGCTCCAGCATAACCTTTTCCAAAAACGTAGCATTCTCTGTAATGACGGTCGCTCCATAGAAGCCAGTTGTCATGAGCATCGGTTTCGTTTCTGGCGAAGTTTCAACGACCAAATTCTTGAAATCAGAAAGAGTCTTTCCTTCCAAAGCTCTGATCTTGGCTTTCAATTCCTCTCCTGGATTCGCAATAAAACAAACCTGATAGCTCCCCGCCATCCCGACATCAAAAAAACAAAGTCTTCCTAATTTATTTTGAATGTCGATCTTGACACACCGATAGTAGATTTCAGTCCCAAGTTCAGCATCATTTACACCTGTTTTCGCCTTACCGGTTTCATCTCTAAATACAATGGCATACAATGACCGAACTTCCTTCTCACCTTCTGAGTGGATATCTCCACCGGCTTTGGTCTGTACAGTACCATTCAAAGCAAAACGAATGGTATAAGCATCTTCAGATGCATCATGTCCACAAAGTTCACTTTCCCATGAACAGGAAAAAAGCAACATTGGCAAGAATACGACAACAAGTATTCTACTTATATTTCTGTTTTTCATATCTTCTGTTTTTTGGCTGTTGTTCATCTTATTGTGCAAATCATTTTATTAATTCCGCATTCGGGTCAAACTCAGATACAATATAATCATAGTTCGTCCAATTGACTACGTCAAATTCGGCACGAAGCGTTCCTGGCCTAACGTCACGGCCATCTCCCAACTGAATCAAATACCGATTGTTACGTTTGACATCGATTAATTCACGATTCCCACTTGTGCGTTGGAACTTTACCAGCAATTGACCTATCTCCGCCTTTTTGTTCCCGCCAGGAATCATATAATCAATCTTCACGACAGGAGAATCTTCTTCTTTGTATACTGACTGCTCATAAAGATAAAAGGCTACATGATAATTTAGAGAATCCTCCGGATTATAGGCAATTTCATTTTCCCTCACTGGCAACAGTCTGATTTTCCTGACGGAATCCGGCACATTCACCGATCTCCCATCTGCAGATGCCAACAGAAAAGATTTGCTGTTCACATTGAGCAGTTCCATAGATTTGATAATCAGTCCAGGAGCATTGTGGTGAATATCAATACGTGCGACATTACGCAAAAGAGGCAAATGAACCGATGCGCCGGCAGCGGTCAACCGTATGTCTCCAGAAACAGCGGACATTGGAAAACCTTTCATGTCATTTCCTACCAGAATTGCAGATGAAAGGCTATCGGAAACTTCTGCCGTGGCTAGAACAGATCTGAAATCCTGCAACGTGGTCTTTCCTTCAAAAATATTCGCATCATTTGATTTGTCATTGGCTATCAGGACAACCTTCACCGTCTTGTCCATCAGTTGATTGGAAATTCCAATAGAACAAGTCAATTTACCGTCTGCTTCTTTCTTCAAATTGCCGTCCGAATAAGAATAGCCTTTGATATATTTATAGTCAGACTCTGTACTACCTGATGCATTTTTTAAAAATAGATAAACATTCAAGGTTTTGACTTCCGCCTCTTTGGGGAGACTCGATATGCCGGCGCGAGTACAACCTTTTACAACAATATCGTCAGAACCAGGAACGTCAATCGATATGTTCAGATGAGAACATACATCATTGTCCATCGTTGACTCTGAAACTGCCTCACTACTGCAAGCTCCAAATACAAATAAAAAGGTACTGAATAGCAAAATCTTTTTTTTACAAAATAGTTTCTTCTTCATTTTACATATTTTTAAAGGTTTACTTATTTGGTATCAATTTCGAATCAAATACTGAAAACCAACTTTCTCTTTTAAGGAAAAGCGCCTCCAACAATCTAGTGGCAAAGACCGCCGCACAGAAAATATTCGATTGACAGAACTCGTATACATATCGCATGCTTATCAGGAGCCCACTGCAAATTAAACATTTTTATATCTGATTACCAAATATTTAATACGTTTTATTTGAATCTTGTTGCTTTTTTGCGTCGGACATGGATTGTCCGGCGCATTTTATGCGCTGTAATTTATCTATCTTTTATGAAAAACAGATTTAAAAAATATTTTGCACATCAACACATATCCCGTCTTTGATATCCAACATAGAATTGATCAGATAAAGACATTGATAATCAATCAGGTCAGATGGAGCAACAGGAACCTCCTCGGCAAAACCTGTTGACAATAGTTGGCGGCGCCGGATACCGTTGAGCAAATAGGAGCGAGGTATAACATAGCGCATGCCGTCATACAAAACGACATTGCTGTAGCTCGTATCGGTAATTTCTCCATTTTTGACAATCAAAATGTCGTCACATGACTCACGCTTTGCCCAAAGAGCTTCCAAAGGCCTCCTGTCGGCATATTTCAGATGATAGTCAATCTGATTGTCCTCCACCATTCGCAAAGTACGAATTTTTCGGGGTATATAGTCTGCAAACTCCATCTTCCCTTTGTGCTGGTCATACAGATAACGGCATTTCACACAGCCTGTTCGTTTGTCTTCCGGTATAACCGTATCAGCAAAGGCCGGCAAGAGAAAGCCAGATTCTCCTATTTCAGCCAATGTGGCATGGATACGCCGCAAGTGTGGGGTCGGATCGGTGAAATGCCCATCTACAATTTGCAGGGTTTCTATGAAGCGAATGTTTTCAACTGGTTTCATGTTTGCTTACGTATTATATCATATGGACAAGTAGATTTTTTCCAACACCTCTGCATACTCTTCCGCTGATTTGCTATTTATGGTAATTCCTCCTCCACTGCGGAAAAAATATTGCCCTTTAGTTTTTTCTATGAACCGGATCATGACGGCGCTGTCTAGTGTGCATCCGTCAAAATAACCGAATATTCCACTGTAATAACCTCTTGGAATGCCTTCTGCTTTTTGTATCAATTGGATGGTAGAAAGTTTTGGGGCTCCGGATATCGAACCTGCCGGCAACAAACGGAAGATGATATCCCCTATATGACGGTGCCAGTCATCTGGCAGATGACCTGCAATTTCAGAACTCGTCTGCAAGATTTCTCCCTTGATGGTGCGGATTTTTTCAATATAACGGAATCGCCTGACTTGGACATTTTGTGATACCCTATTCAAATCATTGCGCAACAAATCCACAATAGTGTAGTGTTCACATTCTTCTTTATAATTGTTCATCAGCAACGATTCTGCATCTGGAATGGTGGCATCAATCGTTCCTTTCATCGGATAGGCAGATATCTCGTTCCCCCGGATCCGCACAAAGCTTTCTGGCGAAAAACAAACGAAACGTTCGGGAAACAGGACCTTGTATCTAGCTTTGCTATGATAGAATATTTGTTCCAGTGTCAAATTGACAGAAACAGGTGTCCGTTCTGTGAGATTTGCCAAAAAACTATTTCCATACAGCAAGCCATCGCGTACGATATCAAATTTGGATGTATAAGCAGTCTCGTCAACGTGCAGGACTTCCAGTCGTGGATCTGGACTTGGTGGCAGTTCCGGCTCTCTATTGGAAACCAGACCAACTTCAAATAGTATGCGTTTGTCTTCTAATGGATTTTCAATGAAAAATCCCCTGTTCATTTCAAAATCTACTCCGAACAGAAAGGGCTGACCAGATTTGCCACATCTGTTCATTTCCCGATGTACTTCATTTGCTTCTATCATCTGACCTTTGTATTATATAATGCAAAGTTATTATTATTACATTTGTCGCCATGAAAAAAATCCTGGTTATCGACAATTACGATTCTTTCGTTTATAATATCATACAATTACTGAGAGAAGCTCCAGAAGCTCCTCAGTTTGACATAGCGTATAATAATCGCATAGATTTCTCCCGGCTGAAAGAATATGGCGGATTGTTGATTTCCCCTGGACCGGGCATGCCATCGGAAGCCGGCGACTTGAAGAAAGTCATCAAAATGTGCAGCCATACCCACAGCATTCTTGGCATCTGTTTAGGCCATCAAGCTATTGCTGAAGTCTTTGGTGCGACATTGCTGAACCTTCCTTCGCCTTTCCATGGGCATCGCAGTGTGTTGGCCCAAGTGGGAAAGGGAGATCTATTGCTGCGTGGATTGAAGGAACCCGCCATAGTGGGACGTTACCATTCCTGGGTGATAAATCCTGAGGGGTTTCCAGAAGAACTGGAAGTGACTTCTATAGATGAACATGGAAATATAATGTCTTTCAATCATCGACATTTACCTATTTTCGGTGTTCAATATCATCCTGAATCATATATGTCAAATTGTGGCAATATTTTAATATCCAACTGGTTGCAAAGTATCATATCAGATTGATGCGAATCTGATTGCTCTTATGGATTCAAGACATTCTCCAGATTGCCTGCCTCTGGCAGAGGCTTATGGCAGAGCATGAGATTGCATGACAGGAATTTCATTTTTGTTCAAATATACCGTATATTTGAAGTTTCCTGTTTACTGTCCCGCTATGGGATAGCGGCCGCTGGGACAACTGCCGAACAAGTTTTTCCTTATCAGGTGAAACGGTTGGATCAGGTAATTTATTTAAATTTATTTCAACACTTTAAAATTATGACTACCACATTGAGGACACTGACTATGATGCTAGCAGCCATTGTATTTCTGACAACTGCAAAAGCGCAATCCCCTATTCAAAAAGCAGATTCTATCGCATTCGTAGATGCTGACTGGAACATAACCCGTTTGGACAAGGATGCCCAATGCCGGCAGGCTTCTATCAAGATGTTTGATTCCCAACAATCCATTTCCATCATAGCATACAAATCCAAGACATACAAATCTTCCATTCTCCAACTGGAAGACGGTGGCAATGATACTGCAGACCAAATCATACAAAAGGCCGATTATACAATGGGGGTCAATGGAAGTTATTTCAATACAAGGACATTTCGACCTGTAACCTATACGAGAATCGGCGGAAAAGTATATGGCCGGACCAATGGAAAGGATTTGTATCGAGTCAATGGTGTCATCGGTTTCAAGGACAAAAAAGGGAAAAAACCAGCTATCACGTTATGTGATACAACTGAATATGAGACCATCTGCAAAAAATGGTATTCCGTACTGGCTGCAGGGCCTGTTCTGGTAAAGGATGGCCAGATAATCGGATACAATAGTGACAAGACTTTCTTCACCCATAGACATCCCAGGACATTGATTGGCTACAATAAAAATGGCGAAATCGTAATGGCTGTCATTGACGGTCGGTTTGAACAAGCTGCCGGTGCCACCATAGAAGAGACAGCGATCATTGCCAAATTGTTAGGTTTGCAAGATGCCATCAATCTAGATGGGGGTGGTTCTTCAACACTCTGGACAAAAACCGAAGGTGTTCTCAACCATCCTAGTGACAACAAATGCTTCGATCACAAGGGAACACGAAAGATACCGAACTGCATTGCCGCCAAAAGGAGATAGATATACTTACAAAGTGTAAATGACGTTTAATCATTCGTCATTTACATTCGCTGGTTTTCCATGTGCGCGATATCTGAAAGCAGAATGGAACGAAAGTGTCGGCGCTCTTGAGAAATTTGAATTATGATTCTGTCCATGTCATATGAGAACGGAACAAAAGGAACAAGTTACCGATACGGGACAAATGGGGCACTTGCATGTCCCAGAAAGGCAGAGATCGACAGGAGCACATCGTCAATTGACAGGCTTGCGGACCAGATTGACAAGATAGACCCCTATAAAGACTAAAGAAATGGCTAAGATTTTCTGCCATGTAATGACATCCATGCCCATAAGGACGCCGAGAACAGCAGCTACAATGGGTTGGATATAGCTGTACATTGAAACTACGGTTGGGGAGAGTTTCTGTTGGCCGTAACTGATGCAGAAATAAACCAGGAAGGTGGCGAAGAGGACCAGATAGCCCAGCTCGGCGTAGATGACGGGCAGGTCTGGAGTATTTCCGCCGGTGAAGTCGGTGTGCAGCAGATCGCCTACACAAAATGGCAGGCTGTAGACCAGGCAGTAGAGGAAGACCCATTTGTTGATGGTGACTACGTGGTAGCGTTGCAGAAGTGGTCCGAAGATGCCCAGATAGAGCGAGAAGGCCATGATGCTGAGGGTGATCAGAATGATTCCTTTGATGGAGGAGGTGCCTGCGCCGCCGGTACCGGACATGAGGAGCAGAATGACTACACCTGCGAGGCTGAGTCCTATGCCGATGATTTTCTGCCAGCTTATGGCTTCCTTGACGAAGAAGTGGGCGAAAATCAGGGTAAAGATTGGGATCAGGGTCATGATGAGGCCGGAGTCGAATGGCGTGGTCAGGACGATTCCTTCAAGGAAAAGGTATTGGTTCAGGAACAATCCCAATATGGATGCCGGGAGAATGAGCAACATGTCTTTTTTGCTCACTTTTTCTTTCGGCAGGAAGATGGAGATGAGCCAGAATAGGAGTCCGGCACCGGCAACTCTTATATAAAATAAGGCCGCCGGAGTGAAGATTTGTGATTGTGAGAGATCTTTTGTGGAGACGAGATTGACCCCATAGATAAGGTAGGCCAATGCCAGTGCGACGTGTCCACCAACTTTTCCTTTAAGTGCCTCATTGAATTTATCCATATATCTTGCATTTCACTGCTGAAAGCCTCACAGAACATCTTGCTTCAGTTTCCGGCAGCGATTTCGGGTCCTTTGGCCCGGTTACCGTTAATATTTGCCATTTGTTCTCCGCATATAAGGAGAAACTTTTTCTAAAGTTAGAAAAACCTAATCATAATCGCAAACTCTCCCTAAATCCAACTGGAGACACAGGACACAGGTTCGAGAGAAAAAAACTTTTCACGGATACAAAAGGATAATTTCTTGATACAGAATATGGGTGTCCCCATAAAAATCCCCGGGAGTCACGAGGACCTCCGGGGACAAATCCAGAATCTCTGATAGAACGGTTACTCCATGAGTTTCTTGTATTTGAAGCGTTTTGGTTCGTCGCCGAGGCGCATTTTGCGGTTTTCTTCGTATTCGGCGTAGTTGCCTTCGAAAAAGACCACTTTGGAATCGCCCTCAAAGGCGAGAATATGCGTGGCAATACGGTCGAGAAACCAACGGTCGTGGCTGACTACAACTGCACAACCTGCAAAATTCTCGAGTCCTTCCTCTAGGGCACGGATGGTATTGACATCCACGTCATTGGTCGGCTCGTCAAGAAGCAGGACATTTCCTTCGTCTTTGAGAGTAAGGGCAAGATGAAGTCGGTTACGTTCACCGCCGGAGAGGACACCGCAGAGTTTTTCCTGATCGGCGCCGCTGAAGTTGAAACGAGACACCCAAGCACGGGCATTGATGTCTTTGTTGCCAAGACGTACCCATTCAGAATTACCTGCAATGGTTTCATAGACACTCTTTTCAGGGTCAATGCTCTTGTGCTGCTGGTCCACATAGGCAATCTTGGCAGTCTCTCCAATATTAATCTCTCCAGCATCTGGCTGCTCAATCCCCATGATAAGGCGGAAGAGTGTAGTCTTGCCGGCACCATTCGGCCCGATGACTCCCACGATACCTGCAGGTGGCAGGGCGAAGTCAAGATCTTCGAAAAGTAACTTCTCTCCATAGGATTTACTCACATGGTGGAATTCAATGACTTTATTACCAAGGTGCGGACCATTTGGAATATAGATTTCCAGATTGGCCTCTTTTTCCTTGGCATCTGCAGATGCCATCTTCTCGTAAGCGCCCAGACGGGCTTTGGATTTGGCCTGACGGGCCTTTGGTGCCATTCTCACCCATTCCAATTCGTGCTGGAGGGTCTTGCGGCGCTTGCTTTCCTGTTTCTCTTCCATCTCAAGACGCTTGGTCTTCTGTTCCAGCCAAGAACTGTAGTTTCCTTTCCACGGAATACCTTCTCCACGATCCAGTTCGAGGATCCAGCCGGCCACGTTGTCCAGGAAGTATCGGTCGTGGGTAACGGCAATGACGGTACCCTTATATTGTCTGAGGTGTTCCTCAAGCCACTGGATACTTTCCGTATCGAGGTGGTTGGTCGGCTCGTCCAGAAGAAGCACATCCGGTTGGCGAAGAAGAAGGCGGCACAAAGCCACTCTACGGCGTTCTCCACCGGAGAGGTTCGCAACTATGGCATCGGCTGGCGGACAATTGAGCGCATCCATCGCCCGTTCAAGTTTGGAGTCGATTTCCCAAGCATCCAGCGCCTCAATCTTCTCTGAGAGTTCTCCCTGGCGCTCCATGAGCGAATTCATCTCGTCATCACTCATCGGCTCCATGAACTTGTTGGAAATTTCGTTGTACTCGTTGAGAATGTCCATCACCTCCTGCACGCCTTCTTGCACAACTTCCATAACTGTCTTGTCGGGATTCATCTGAGGTTCCTGCTCCAGATAGCCGACTGTGTAGCCAGGGGCCATCACGACTTCCCCTCTATAAGATTTCTCCACCCCTGCAATGATTTTGAGAAGTGTGGATTTACCAGAGCCGTTCAGACCGATGATACCGATCTTGGCACCATAGAAGAAGGACAAGTAGATGTCCTTGAGGATGGTCTTGTTGTTATGCGGTAGGACTTTTCCTACGCCATTCATGGAAAAAATGATTTTCTCGTCTGCCATAATTGGTTGTCTTTAATTATTCAATCAGTTACGTAGGCGCGAAAGGATTTTTTGGCCGACGGCCACCACTTCCCCGCCATTCGGCAAATTTAAACAATTTCGGGTCATAAATAAAATGAAAAATGCTCGGAGAACCTTCACAGCCATCCGAGCATACCCTAAATAAAACTAAACTTAACCTATACGAATATATAATACTACAACCTTAGATGTAGAGTTGGAGTATTCTACATATAGTAACAAACTTAAAAAATATTATTTAAAAATGCAATTAATTTAAAATTTAATTACGCATTTTTATAAAATATTTCAATTTTAAACCTGGATCAGATTTAAAACCGGCTCATCTTTAGGAGATTCCAAGAGACTCCAGGACTTTCTATCCAAATCTACTTGCTTTCAGAAGATGAAGCATTCAGTTTGTCAGAGATGCTTTCGAACTCCTCCTCAGTTATCACAGAACATTTTCCCTCAAACTGAGATCCGGTTTCGATTGTCAACCTCTTGACATGAAGGTCACCGACCACTATGCATGGTTCGTGCAAAATCATGTTTTCTTTCACATAGAAATTACCGTGGCATTCGCCCCAAACTTCGGCGTCTTCGCAAATGACATCTCCTTCAATCATTGCCTGTTCTCCAATGATAATTCTATGTTGGGATTTCACCTTGCCGATGAAAGTACCATCAATCCTGATATCTTCAGGAGACATTATTTCACCTTTAACTAGAGTTCCCATTGAAATTCTGCTGACAATGTTGATGTTTGCAGCAGGTTCTGAAATCTTTGCCATATCAAAAAATAAATCTTGGTAGGAACCCGATTGCTCAGGTTTTTAAAAATTTCTATTGGATCAGCGGCAACTACTAACTATTGTTTTCCTTCAAATCATTGAGACAAAAATCAGAAATTATTCGAAAGAATCCAAAAGTTCATAAATTAATTACCATACAATCCTAAAATATGCCCATGCTTTGTTGGAAACGTACTCTAAACCAGTCCTTTTCCGTGACAGTTCTTGTATTTCTTTCCTGAACCACATGGACATGGGTCATTTCTGCCTATCTTCTTCTCGGCATGGACCGGAGTCTTGGCTTTCTGCTCTCCGTTGGTAACGAGGTCGTCACGATGGGCGTTGAGATGATTCATGTTACGGTCACGCTCTGGGGTCCTCACCTCACGGGCTTCGTCATTTTCACGAAGTGGGATGAAGGCTCTCAGCAAGAAGGAGAGGGCGTCTCTGTTGAGTTCCTCCAGCATGGAAGCAAAGAGGTTGTAGCTCTCGATCTTGTAGACCACAAGCGGATCTTTCTGCTCATAGGAAGCGTTCTGTACGGATTCACGGAGGTCATCCATATCACGCAGGTGCTGTTTCCATTTCTCGTCGATCTGCCAGAGGATGATGTTCTTGCTCAGCCCCTTGGCAAGTTCCTTGCCCTGGCTTTCGTAAGCCTTCTTGAGGTTGATGGCAAGCGTCATGGCCTTGCGTCCGTCGGATACTGGAATGGCGATGTTGACATACATCTGGCCCTGTTTCTCGTATACCTGCTGGATGAACGGATAGACCTTGTTGATCATGGTCTCCATTCTTCTGTTGTAGACCTCGTGCATGTGCTCGGAGAGTTTGGTAATCTTCTCCTGGTCGTCGGAGTGTTCGTAGAAGTCCTGGTCGAAGCCCGGATCGATGGAAAGCTGGCCCATGAGGTATTCTGTGAAATCATCGTAGCCATAACCTTTGGCGTTGTTGATGATGACAGTGGCCTCGTCGAGCATCATGTTCATGACGTCAATCTCGATACGGTCTCCGTAGAGGGCATTGCGGCGGCGGGAGTAGATGGCTTCACGCTGATAGTTCATCACGTCATCGTACTCGAGCAGTCTCTTGCGCATACCGAAGTTGTTCTCCTCGACTTTGCGCTGTGCCTTCTCGATACTCTTGGAAAGCATGGAGCTTTCGAGTGCGTCATCGTCGGTCATACCGAGACGGTCCACTACGGAAGCGATCTTCTCGGAGCCGAAGAGCCGCATGAGCTTGTCTTCCAAAGATACATAGAAGGTAGAAGAACCTGGGTCTCCCTGACGGCCGGCACGACCTCTCAACTGACGGTCCACACGGCGGCTGTCGTGACGTTCTGTACCGATGATGGCCAGACCGCCTGCCTCCTTTACTTCCTTGGAAAGTTTGATGTCGGTACCACGGCCTGCCATGTTGGTGGCGATGGTCACCGTGCTGGACTGACCGGCAAGAGCGACGATCTCTGCCTCCCTGGCATGCTGCTTGGCATTGAGGACATTGTGTTTGATGCCTCTGAGCATCAGCATTCGGCTGAGGAGCTCGGAAGTTTCGACATCGGTGGTACCGACCAGAACCGGACGGCCTGCCTTGACGAGTTCTTCCACTTTATTGATGACTGCGGCATATTTTGCCTTCTTGGTCTTGTAGATGATGTCTTCGTTGTCTTCCCTGATGACTGGACGGTTGGTCGGGATGACCACCACATCCAACTTGTAGATGGACCAGAACTCACCTGCCTCGGTTTCGGCAGTACCGGTCATACCGGCGAGTTTGTGGTACATACGGAAGTAGTTCTGGAGAGTGACGGTAGCGAAAGTCTGGGTGGCAGCCTCAACGGCTACGTTCTCCTTGGCCTCGACTGCCTGGTGAAGTCCGTCGCTCCAACGTCTTCCTTCCATGACACGGCCGGTCTGCTCGTCCACAATCTTGATCTTGTTGTCCACGATGATGTAGTCCACATCCTTCTCGAACATGGCATACGCCTTGAGAAGCTGGATGACAGTGTGGACACGCTCGCTCTTGAGGGAGAAGTCTTCCATGACGGCGTCCTTCTTGTCCTGCTTCTCCAAGTCACTGAGTTCCTCATTCTGCTGGATGGATGCGATCTGGCTGCCCACATCCGGCAATACGAAGAAGTTCGGGTCAGACACGCTGTTGGCCAGCAGATCCAAACCTTTGTCGGTCATATCGACGGTGTGGAGCTGCTCGCTGATGACGAAGTATAGCGGATCAGTCACCACGTGCATCTCCCTTTCATTGTCCTGCATGTAGAAGTTCTCCGCTTTCTGGAGAAGCTGCTTCATGCCCTGCTCACTCAGAAACTTGATGAGCGGATGATATTTAGGCAGACCTTTGTGACATCTGAGAAGGAGCATGCCGCCCTCGTCTTCCTTGCCCTCTGAAATGGCCTTCCTGGCATCATTCAGAGTCTGGTTGACGAACTGCCTCTGGAGAGAGTAGAGTTTCTCGACGTATGGCTTGTATTCATTGAACTGCGCTTCATCGTCGCCCTTTGCCACCGGACCGGAAATGATCAACGGAGTACGGGCATCATCAATGAGGACGGAGTCGACCTCATCGACAATGGCAAAATGATGTTTGCGCTGTACGAGGTCATTGACACTGCCGGTCATGTTGTCCCTCAGGTAGTCGAAACCGAATTCGTTGTTGGTACCGAAGGTGATGTCGCAGTTGTACGCTTTCTTGCGGGCTTCGCTGTTCGGCTCGTGCTTGTCGATGCAGTCCACAGAAAGGCCGTGGAACATGTAGAGAGGGCCCATCCACTCGGAGTCACGTTTGGACAGATAATCGTTGACAGTCACCACATGGACACCTTTGCCGGCAAGGGCGTTCAGGAATACAGGAAGAGTAGCCACGAGAGTCTTGCCCTCACCGGTCGCCATCTCGGCAATCTTTCCCTGATGCAGAACGATACCACCGATGAGCTGCACGTCATAGTGGACCATGTCCCAAGTCACCTCGTTGCCGCCGGCGAGCCAATGGTTCTGATAGATAGCTGCGTCGTGTGCGTTGCCGTCAGCATCGGTACGGGGCTCGATGGTCACGAAATCGTGGTTGACCGTCAAATCGCGGTCGAAATCGGTTGCATCCACCTCAATGGTCGGATTCTGCGCAAATCTGCGTGCAGTGGACTTCATGATGGCGAAGGCCTCCGGAAGAATTTCCTCAAGAGCTTTCTCGATGGCTTCATCCTCGTCCTTGACCAGTTTGTCAGACTCGGTAGCCAGTTCCTCCTTCTTCTTGATTGGAATGTCAGTCTCCAGTTCAGCCTTGATGTCTTCGATACGCTTCTCGAAAGGAGCCTCCACTTCCTGCAGCTTGGCTCTCAGGGCCGCGGAATGCGCTCTGAGTTCGTTGTCGCTGAGGGCGTCAATGTCCTTGTAAGCGGCAAGTACCTTCTCCAAGATAGGTCTCACCTGCTTCATATCTCGATCGGATTTGGTTCCGAACAGTTTTTTGATGATATCTGCTAATGCCATATATTGTTATTGTTTTTTCTTGTCAATTGTCTCAGTATCGAGTGTTGCAGTCCGCTATCGTCCGCAATCTCACAAATATACATAGAATATGCTTTTTTCCCAAATCTCAGAGCAGGAAAGGTAAATAGGATTTCATGCATAAAAAAAATATGCCACATGAGTTGTCTCATGTGGATGTCTATTTCTGTTTCTGAGGTCGATTCCCCCGTCCGGGAAATGTCTATGTCACCACCTTTCGTCCCTTCAGATTCCCCACATCCGGGAAATGTCTATGTCACACCCTTACGTCCCTTCAGATTCCCCAAGTCCGGGAAATGCTCATGTCCCCTATTCGCTCCCTTGTCTTTCCCACATCCGGGAAATGCTCATGTCCAGCCTCGTACCGCCTTGGGGGTAGAGGGAAATTGCTCTTTTTTTCATTTCTGTAAAACATTGTAATTCAGCAAGTTGCAAGACAGACAAAATTTTCGATTTCCGACTCCCCAATCTTTAAGGGGGTAGAGGGAAATGTTGATTTTTTCTACTTTTGTAAAGCGCTGATGTACAACAGGTTGCAAGGATATCAAAATTTGGGATTTCCGACTCCCCTGGGAGTTGAGGTCGCACCGCAGATCTGTCCGAAAAAAGCGACTTGTTCCAGCGCAATTTCCAGGATATCGTAAACCTCTGAAAAACAACTGGTTGTACGACCACTAAAATTCACAGGTTGCAAGTCAAAGTCTAAAAAACGGTGACTTGTTCCCTGTTCATTTCCACCCTTGTAAAACACTGAACTACAATCGGTTGAAATACCTTCAAAAATCACCCGTCGCAAGTCACCTCCTACGATTTTTCCCGTCCGGGAAATGTCTATGTCACCATCTTTCGCCCCTTCAGATTCCCCAAGTCAGGGAAATGCTCATGTCCCCTATTTGCTCCCTTGTCTTTCCCAAGTCCGGGAAATG
>JAHHQQ010000024.1 GCA_020026275.1 Bacteroidales bacterium | reverse complement strand
ACCCATGGTACGGATGGCGCGACCCTTGGTACGGATGGCATGACCCTTGGTACGGTGGTTATCATAACGGATGGCATGCAGGCTATTACGACGGTTGGAACAGCCGGAGAGGCGTCCCTGGCACCCGAGAATATCTGGGTAGCGGAAGAACCTGGGGTTCCAGAATCGGAACGACCGGTTCCGGTTCCAGAAACAGTATGGGCGGCTACACTTCTTCAGGCAGAAGAGTCAGCACTTCCAACAGCGGCTCAACCCGTCGTGGGACCGTGTCTAGAGGTTCCACCACCAGCCGGGGCGGCAGCGCCCAAAGAGTTTCCGGTACGGTGGCTTCCAGAAATGGCAGCGTATCCCGTTCTTCTGCAACGGCCGCAAGGCGTTCTTCCTATGCGGATGGCGTGATCAGAAGAAGCGGAGCAAGTTCCAGTTCTTCCAACAGAGGAACAACTTACCGTTCAGGCAGCTCCAGCACGACCAGAAGGTCCAGCAGCTACCAGCCAAGCAACAGCAATTACAGAAGAAGCAGCTCTTCTTCCTACAATAGAGGAAGTTCCACTGCCAGAAGCAGTTCCTCTTCCTATGACAGAAGCTCTACCACCAGAAGATCAGGAACCTCCAATTCCTCTTACAGCAGTTCTTCCGGCAACAGTTACCGCAGCAGTTCTTCCGGTACCAGCCGTTCCAGCTACAGCAGCGGAGGCGGCTATAGCAGAAGCAGTTCTACTTCCAGCAGCCGTTCCGGTTCTTCCAGCGGCAGCAGAAGAAGATAATCACAGAACATGAAAAGAGAGACTTTCAAAATTCTAATGATTCATTAAACAATGAAAGTAAAATTTTTAATCACGGCAGCAGCCCTTTCGCTTATCACTACTTATGCTGGAGCGCAGACTATGTATGATGCCTTCTGGTTCAGCGACAATTATTATTCCGGATCAGCCAGGACCGTTGCCATGGGAAATGCCTTCACCGCTCTAGGTGGAGACCTGGGAGCCATCGGGCTCAATCCTGCAGGATCCAGTGTCAATAAATTTTCACAAGTGACCGTCACACCGAACCTGAGCATTCTCACAACTGGGGCCGGCTTCAATGCCAACCCCTCTTCGAGCAAAGCATTTGGCGGAAATATCGCTTCAAGAAAAAACACATTCTACCTGCCCAACTTGGGGGTCAGCATGAACTTCAGGACCGGAAGACATCATGGAATCAAAAGCATGACTTTCGGTATCGTGATGAACGGCACCTCAAACTATATGGACAAGGTGCTGGCTTATGGCACCAACGACCAGACCTCCATGCTCGCCAGTCTGGCAGCAGAAGCCACCGCCAATGGAGTTCCTTCTTCTCAGTTGAACAGCAATACATGGGAAGGCGGATACGACTGGCGTCATATGGTCGCCTACCAGTCCGGCATGATTTCCACCATCGATGCTGCCAAGAAGAAATATCTGGCCGCCACCGAAAAAATGTTCACCAATTCCAATGGAAAAAATGAAATAGCCTTGGGCGGACCGTTGGACCAGACCTATGCCAGGTCCTCCTATGGATTCAAATACGACATCATCACCAATTTTGGCATGAACATCAGCGACCGCATTCATCTGGGTTTGAACCTAGGTATCACCACCCTCTCCTACGAGAGAGATTCCTATTTCCGAGAAGAGGCTGTCAATCCGGACGATTTCGTCAATAATTTCAACGACGGCACCCAGACAAAATTCATGAGCGGACTCAATGGAGACTACTATATGGCCGAGGCCAACGGCGCTTATTTGAAATTTGGTATCATCGCCCTGCCAATCAACGGACTCCGGATCGGTGCGGCCATCCAGACTCCGACCATGATGGGCATCAGCGAGAAATGGCAGTACAGAGGAGAGACCAAATTCTCCGACCGCCACCACAAGGCATCTTCCGATATGGGACTCTACGACTATAGGCTGATGTCTCCTTATCGCGCCAACTTCGGTGTCGCCTATACCAACAAACTGGGACTGATCAGTGTCGATTATGAATTCTGCGACTACAGTATGATGCGTTTCAAAGAGCGAGGCACCAATATTGACGACCAGTTCAATCTGGTCAACAGATTGAACCGCCAGTTCTTCGGTTTCCAGCACAATCTCAGAGTCGGAGCGGAAGTCAGATTGCCTTACCAACTTTCAGTCAGAGCAGGCTACAACCTGATTACCTCACCAGAACGCACCTGGAGAGACAGCGAAGGAACCGTGGATGCCGGAGTGTATGAAAAGATGTACCACAACGGCAACCTGACCGACAACCAGTTCCGTGAATGGGAAAATTCTCTGAGAGACAAGGAATATGTCCATGCCTATACACAAAGCATCGCCTTTGGTCTGGGATGGCAGAGCAAACGCTCCTTCTTCTGTGATCTGGCCTGCAGAGGAACATTCAGACCGGTACAATATACCTATCCATATAACAATTATCTGGATGACGGCGTCAGTTCTCCTGAAATCAGGGTCAAATCTCATATGTGGGACATATTGCTGACCTTAGGCTGGAGATTCTAATTTCTTGAGATATAGGATGGATTCAGGACCTTCGTTGAAGAGAAGGTCCATAATGGACAAATTGGATTGGAAGCCATATTTCTGGGAAAAGACCTGGAAATATGGCTTTTCCAGTTTCAGGTCTTCAAGAAGTGTATCCGGCCTTTTGGGATGGATGTCAAAACGATGGTCCTTGCCATAGAAAGAAAGGGGCTCCCCTTCCTCTGCGGGCAAGACGAATCGGACAGTCTCATGGAAATCAACAGCCAGTCCAATCTTGCGGACGAAGAAATCGATCAATTTCCGATTCAGCTCCCAAAGAGTAATCGGATGAGAATCGAGGATGGAAAAAAGTTCATCCTTGTAATATTCAAAATAGGCAGAAGTCATGTAGGCAGAAACAATGGCCCGTTCTGTCTTGAGTACCCAGTTGGTGCTGTAATCCACCTGGATTTCAGTTATAGGATGATTGATACGCCCTCCCGTATGGATGACCGGCACATTGAGCATCTCCCTTCCTTGTGAAGAGGCAATGCAACATCGATTCCTCCAACTCTGTTTCTGATAATTTTCGCATGCCTCCAGATATACACAAGAAGACTTCACCTCATCAGCTGATAAAGTAAAGTCTTCTGCGATTGCCGCGAACCACGATATTGGTGGAAAATATGCTGTCGCAAGCAGCACTGCTTATTCTTCTTTGCTTGCAGAGCCCATAGCTCTGATGATACCTCTCTTAGATTCGCGGATGAATCTCAAGATATTATCCCTTTCTTCTGATTGAGGGAAGCCGGCCTCTACCTTGGCACATCCGTCTGAAACATTAAGTCCCTGGTAATAGATGGTATCATAGATGTCCTTGATGTTTCGAATCTGGTCTGAAGTGAAACCTCTTCTACGGAGGCCGACCATATTCACACCACAATAACAGATAGGCTCACGTCCGCAAAGCACATAAGGAGGAATATCCTTGTTGATTCGAGACATACCGCCCACCATTGCATGCGTACCGATACGGCTAAATTGGTGGGCTTTGCTGTCGCCACCGATAATGGCCCAGTCTTCCACGTCTGTTTCACCGGCTATACCGGTATAACTTACAAGGATACAATGTTTTCCAACGACACAATCATGTGCGATATGCACATAGGACATGACAAGTGTATTGTCACCGACCTTGGTCACCCCCTTTCCACTTGCTTTGGTTCCTCTGTTGATGGTAGCGCACTCACGTATAGTCACATTGTCTCCAATTTCAACATAAGTTACCTCTCCCTCAAATTTGAGATCCTGAGGAATCGCTCCTACTACAGCACCGGGAAAGACTTCACAGTTTTTTCCGATTTTCACATACTGATAAATTACAGCATGAGGATGGATGTGTGATCCATCTCCAATTTCTACATCATCCTCGATGTAAGCATATGGTCCGATCTCAATATTGTCGCCCAATTTCGCTTTTGGGCTTACGGTTGCCAACGGATGAATTTTGTTCATATACGTAAATGATATTTTATTGACCAAGGCAAGCGCGCAGCTTCTTGGCCATGTTTGTATTGATAGTGTGCCCCGGCTTGAAAGCAGTGATGTGGGCATTCAAATAAGAGCCGACAAGCGACATGTCCCCTAACATGTCCAGCATCTTGTGTCTTCCACATTCATTTGGGAAATGAAGTTTCAGGTTATCAAGATAACCGTTCCCTGTAATTTTGAGGGCAGGTCTGTTGAACAGGGCTGACATTCTTTCAAGAGTCTCTGCAGAAACCGGATGTTCGACAATGACAATGGCATTGTCCACATCACCTCCCTTGATCAGATTGTTGGAGAAAAGATATTCGATTTCGTGGAAAAATACAAAGGTACGGCAAACTCCGATTTCCTTGGCATAATCCACATCCATATCCCAGTGGGCCGTCTGCACACCCAACACATTGGAGTGAAAATCAACCGTAATGTCAAAAACAGGATGGTCCGCCGGTTCAATCCTGACCCAGGACCCCGTCTTCTCATCCTTGATTTCCAATGCCTTGTCTATATTTATAAATTTCCTTTCCGCTTCAAGTTCCTTCGAATTCCCTTCAAATGCCCTGATGTAACAACTTGAGCTTCCATCAAGAATAGGGACTTCCACATTATTGATTTCTATAATGGCATTGTCAATTCCCAGCCCGAACAAGGCGGACATGAGATGTTCAATGGTCGTGACAGACACTTCTCCAGAAGAAATAGTGGTACTTCTGGCCGTGGAAGTGACATTCTCTGCTACAGCACGGATAAAGGCACCAGGACCGAGGTCCGTACGATGGAAGACGATTCCTGAATTTGCAGGAGCAGGAAGCACCTTCATCCGGGATACCCGACCTGTATGAAGGCCTTTGCCTTCAAAACTACAAGCGCTTATTAATGTTCTTTGTTGCATGAATTGCAATATATTCGTTATTTTGGGTTTGCAAATATAGCGAAAATGGCGAAAATATACAATATTTCACCTCAAGAAACAATATCCCTCAAGGACCGGATATTGATAAATGTTACTTGGACCGGTTGCCTTGAGCCTTGAAATGGGCATAACTTCTGAAATAGTCGCGTATCGGCAAACCAGGAGTTCCCATCAGCACTTTACCGGATTCCTTGATGTCACTCATGATGCCACACTGAGCAGCTAGAGTGGTCTTGTCTGCAATATGGAGATGACCGGCGATACCTACCTGGCCAGCTATAATACAATTCTTTCCTATCTTGGTTGAACCGGCGATACCACATTGAGCGGCCATCACGGTGTTCTCACCGATTTCCACATTGTGAGCAATCTGACAAAGATTGTCAATCTTCACGCCGTCGCCAATGATTGTGGATTCCATTTCTGAACGGTCAATGGTCGTGCAGGCACCGATTTCCACATTGTCGCCAACAATGACATTGCCGATATGTTCAATCTTCTCCCAAGTACCATCCTTCTGAGGAGCATTGCCGAAACCGTCCGATCCGATGACAGCATTGGAATGGATAATGACGTTATCTCCAATGATGGTACCGGCATAGATGCTGACACCCGGATAAATAATGCAATATTTTCCGATCTTGACATCATCGGCAACCGTGACATTTTCATAGATTTTAGTGTAGTCGCCGATTTCAGAACGGCGGCCGACATAAGAATGTTCCCCCAAATAGACCTTCTTGCCAATCTTGGACGTCCACCTACGGATAGAGCCGGCTCCTCTGTAACTGCGGTAAGTACGTTTCTGTACAGTGACATATTTGAGAAGATCTGCTATGGCAGTATACGGATCAGCTACTCTGATCATGGTCGGGGTCACATCTGCGGAAGGCTTGAAATCATCCTTGACAAGCAGGATGGATGCCTTGCAGGTATAGACATATTCTTCATATTTTGGATTGGCAAAAAAACAGAGCTTGCCGGGTTTGCCATGTTCAATCTTCGCAAAACCAGTCGCAGTTGCCTCCGGATTGCCATCCACTGTTCCATTCAGGACCTTAGCCAGTTGTCTAGCTGAAAATTCCATAATAATATTCCTTATTGTTTAACTTTTACAAAGTAAGCACTTTTCTATGAATTATTGAAGTCAAATAAACATATTCTCAACTATATACCGCGATTTTTTTTATTTACGCAAAATATTCTTATCTTTGCAAGTGTTAGAGTGATAGGGGAGCAGGGTCTTCCCTATCTTTCATATAGATACGTCACATATATGCAAGCATCTGCTATCAGAAAAGAAATTCAGGACATCATCACACAGAGAGGATGTTTCATTGTAGATGTCACCGTCAGTGCAGACAACGACATCGTCCTCAGCATGGAATCAGAAGAAGGTATTGTGGAAATGGATGACTGCGTCGCAGTCAATGACGCATTTCTGGAAATTTTTGACAGGGACCAGGAAGATTATTCCCTGACCGTCACATCTGCCGGATTGGACCAGCCGTTCAAGGTGTTGAAACAATACACCAAGGCCATCGGCTCCGAAGTGGAAGTTCTGGTCAAGGGCGGCAAGAAGTTGATTGGCATCTTGGAAAATGCTGATGAAAATGGCATTTCCTTAAGGTACAGCGCGAAAGAAACGGTAGAAGGAAAAAAGAAAAAGGAAATGGTAGAGCATTTGGACTCTTTCACTTTCGAGGAAATCAATGCGGTCACCCCGCATATCGTATTTGAATAAAAATAAAACAAATAAAAATGGATTCAGAGAAAATTGATCTTAAAACAGCTTTCGCATCTTTCAAAGATGAGAAAGAGATTGACAGGCCCATCATGATGGGTGTACTCAGAGATGTGTTCATGACCCAGCTCGCCAAGACATTCGGTTCCGCAGACAATTTCGACGTGATCATCAATGTTGACAAGGGAGATTGCGAAATCTACCAGAACCTTGAAGTCGTGGAAGAGGTGGAAAATCCGAACACCCAGATTTCATTGGAGCAACTGGCCGCACAAGGCGACGATGACTACGAAATCGGAGAAACCTTCACCAAGAAGGTGGAACTCAAAGATTTCGGAAGACGTGGCATCCTGAATATCCGCCAGAATCTTCAGGGGCGTATCATGGATATTGAGAAAGCCAATCTATACAACAAGTACAAGGAAAAGATCGGTGAAATCTTTACAGGTGAAGTTTACCAGACCTGGGCCAAGGAAGTCCTTATTCTGGACGAGGAAGGCAACGAACTGAGACTGCCTAAATCAGAACAGATTCCAGGCGAGCATTTCAAGAAGAACGATACAGTAAAGGCAATCATCAAGAATGTGGAGATGAAGAACAATACCACTCCTTACATTGTCCTTTCCAGAACTTCCAACGAGTTCCTTGTAAAGCTGTTCGAGCAAGAAGTGCCTGAAATCTACGACGGTCTCATCACCATCAAGAAAGTGGTCCGCATCCCAGGTGAAAGAGCCAAAGTTGCTGTTGAGTCCTATGACGACAGGATTGATCCGATCGGAGCTTGTATCGGTGTCAAAGGTTCCCGTATCATCGGCATCGTTCGTGAACTGAGAAACGAGAACATTGACGTTCTCCAGTGGACCAACAACACTTCCCTCCTCATCCAAAGAGCTTTGAATCCGGCAGAGATTTCCAGCATCATCTTGGGCAACGAAGAAGACAAGATCAAGGTTTACATGAAACCTGAAGAAGTGAAGAAAGGTATCGGTAAAGGCGGCTGCAACATCAAGTTGGCCAGCCTTCTCGTAGGCCGTGAGATTGAGGTCTGGAGAGATATCCCGAAGAGCACTGAAAATGTGGCCGGCGAAGAGGAAGAGGATGTGCTGCTGAGCGAGTTCAGCAACGAAATCGATGATTGGATCATCGAGAAGCTGCAGAGCATCGGATGCGACACCGCCAAGAGCGTTCTGGCACTTTCTCCTGAAGATATCGCTGTCAGAGCGGATCTGGAAGACGAGACTGTAGCAGAAGTCCGCCGAATTCTCAAATCTGAATTTGAGGACTAATTATTATTTGGAATATTAACATAAAGGGGTATTTATGGCAGAAATAAGATTAAATAAATTAACAAGACAATACAATATAGGACTTCAGACCTTGGTTGATTTTCTTAACGAGAAAGGGGCTGGCATTGAAGATGTCAATCCAAACCTGAAGGTATCTGACCAGTACCTTCCTGCAATTGAAAAGAAGTTCGGTGACGACCTCAAGGCAAAGCAGGAAGCAGCCAAAGTGGATATCAAAATGAAGGAAATCATTGAGAAGAGCAGCAAGCATCAGAACGAAGAAGAAGAGGACCCGACCAATGAGACCATCATCAAGAACGTCGGTCTGTCATCCAACCTTCCTGAAAAAGAGGAGAAGGCTGAACCCGCTCCTATAGAACAGCCTCAGGAAAAACCTGCAGTGCCAGACGTTGCAGAAGAACCGGCTCCTGCACCTCAACCAGAAGCGACCGCAACCGTCATGGTAGAGCCAGTCGCTGAAATGACAAATGCTGTTGAGCCTGCTTCAGATGCACCAGTACCTGCCAGCGAGCCTAAAATGGAATCCATACAGGCAGAACCAGTCAAAAAAGAAATTCCTGCTCCAATTGCTGAAAAAGTAGAAGAACAGACCCCTGCCATGGAAGAAAAGAATGAAGCTGCTCCACAGGTGGAGGAAAAAGAGCACAAAGAAGCTGAAATACAAGACACAGACGCCCCTACCCCAGCGTCCAAAAATCACAAGAAGCAAATGAAGAATGCTCTAAAAGAAACAAAACAGAACAATGAGTTCAACCCTTATGAGGACAAAGCCAAACTCAAGGCAGAGCACAAATTAAAAAAGGCCGCTTCCGCCAAGACAGAAGAAGAGGACGAACACACTGGTCTGAAAATTGTCGGCAAAGTAGATCTATCCCAATTCGAACCTAAAAAGAGCAAGAACAAGAAGAGAGAGCGCATCAACCGAAACAGCCAGAAAGTGGACATCAACAAGGTGGATGCAGACGACAAGAAGAACGGCAATTCCAAGAAAAACAAAGACAGCCGCGAAAACAGGAACAACAACGAAAGAAATGCTCAGAATGCGAACAGGGGCAGAAGGAGAAACAGGAATGAGAAATTCAAACCTGCCATGACAGAGGCCGAGGAGGAGGAGCTGCAGAAGGAAATCCAGAAACAGGTGAAAGAGACGTATGCCCGCATGAATGACAACAAAAAGAGCAACTTCGGTGCAAAATATAGAAAGGAGAAACGTGAACTCGCTTCCCAGAAAATGCAGGAGGAGCTCCAGAAAGAGAATGCGGAGAAGAAAGTCCTGAAAGTGACTGAATTCGTGACTGTCAATGATCTGGCTGTCTTGATGAACAACACTCCTGTGAACAAGGTAATCGGTGCCTGTCTGAATCTGGGTCTGATGGTTTCCATCAACCAGAGACTGGATGCTGAAGCTTTGGTTCTCGTAGCGGAAGAATTCGGCTACAAGGTAGACTTCGTCACAGCGGAACTGACCCAAGAAATCAATCAGGAAAACGAGGAAATCGACAACGAAGAGGATCTCGTATCAAGACCGCCGATCGTGACCGTCATGGGACATGTTGACCACGGTAAAACTTCTCTCCTTGACCATATCAGAAATGCCAACGTGATTGCCGGCGAGGCCGGTGGCATCACCCAGCATATCGGTGCCTACAATGTGGTCCTGAAGAACGGAAGCAGAATCACCTTCCTGGATACTCCTGGTCATGAGGCCTTTACTGCCATGCGTGCGAGAGGCGCCCAGCTGACTGACTTGGCCATCATCATCATCGCTGCGGATGATGCCGTAATGCCACAGACCATCGAGGCCATCAACCACGCCCAAGCGGCAAATGTCCCTATGGTGTTTGCCATCAACAAGATTGACAAGCCAGGCGCCCATCCTGAGAAAATCTACCAGCAGCTGTCACAGATGAACATCCTGACAGAGGCTTGGGGCGGAAAATATCAGTGCCAGGAAATTTCTGCAAAGCAGGGGCTCAATGTGGACAAGCTGCTTGACAAAGTTCTGCTGGAAACAGAAATGATGGATCTGAAGGCCAATCCCAAGAAATTGGGAACCGGTGCCGTCATCGAGTCTTCTCTGGACAAGGGCAGAGGTTATCTGGCCACCATCCTGGTCCAGAACGGAACCGTACACAAGGGAGACATGATGCTTTGCGGCAGCTACTACGGCAGAATCAAAGCCATGATGAACGAACGTGGACAGAATGTCGATGAAGCAGGTCCTTCCACACCAGTTTCCATCCTCGGTCTGAACGGTGCGCCAAGTGCAGGCGAGAAGTTCAATATCATGACCGATGAAAAAGAGGCCAAGTCCATTGCCAACAAACGTGAGCAGTTGCTCCGTATCCAGGGCATCAAGACCCAGAAGCACATGACTCTCGAAGAAATCGGACGTCGTATCGCCATCGGCAACTTCAAGGAACTCAACATCATTGTCAAAGGTGATGTGGACGGTTCTGTCGAGGCCTTGTCTGACTCACTGATCAAACTTTCTACAGAAGAGATCCATGTGAATGTCATCCACAAGGCTGTCGGTGCCATTTCTGAATCCGATGTCATGTTGGCGACCGCTTCTGATGCCGTCATCATCGGCTTCCAGGTACGTCCTTCCGCTGAAGCACGTAACATGGCTGAGAAAGAGGGTATCGAAATCCGACTCTACTCCATCATCTACGATGCCATCAATGAAGTTACTGACGGTATCGAGGGTATGCTGGAACCAGAGAAGAAAGAAGAGGTTACCGCAACCGCCTATGTCAAGCAGACCTTCAAGATTTCCAAGGTGGGAACCATTGCAGGCTGTCTGATCAAGGAAGGAAAGATGGTCAAAAATGCGAAAGTACGTCTGATCAGAGACGGTATCGTAGTCTACACCGGCCAGCTTTCTTCTCTCAAACGTGGCAAAGACGATGCCAAGGAGGTCACTTCCGGAATGGAGTGCGGTCTGGGCATCGAAAATTACAACGATATCAAGGACGGGGATGTAATTGAAGCATTTAACATCGTAGAAATCAAAAGGACATTGTAAGAGGTTTCCACCTTTTCATGATATGGAAATCGGGTCAATGTAGTTACATTGACCCGATTTCTTATTATATTCGCACTATCTTTGGTTAGATATTAATTTCAAAATACTGATACTTGACTATGGCTAGTATTTCATCAAAAGCTCAGCAGATGCCGGCATCTGCCATCAGAAAACTCGTTCCACTTGCTGATTCGGCAAAAAAGGAAGGAGTCAAAGTATACCACCTCAACATCGGACAACCGGACATCACTTCCCCCAACTGCTGCATGGAAGCCGTCAGAAATCTGAAGATGCGAAATGTTTCCTATACCAATTCTGCAGGATTGATGGAATTACGTGAAGGACTTGTCAACAAATACTACAAGAAAATCGGAATAAACATCAAAGTTCCAGAACTACTGGTAACTGTAGCAGGTAGTGAAAGCGTCCTTATGTCATTGGAAATCACCTGCAATGCCGGTGATGAAGTCATTGTGTTGGAGCCTTTCTATACCAACTACAACACCTTCGCCTTTTTGAATGAAATTACCTTAAAAGCTATCTCGACAGACATCAGGAATGGTTTTCAAATCCCCCCAATGGAAGAATTCGAAAAGGCGATCACCCCAAAGACCAAGGCAATCTTGATTTGTAATCCAGGCAATCCAACCGGCACCCTTTATTCCAGAGAAAGTATGCTCGCACTCGGAGAAATTGCCCGGAAACATGACCTGTTTTTGATTTCTGACGAAGTTTATCGCGAATTCTGCTATACAGATGAACCTTATTTCTCAGCCATGAACATTCCGGATTTGGATCAGAATGTCATCTTAGTCGATTCTGTTTCCAAGCGATACAATCTGTGTGGCGCACGTATCGGTTGCATTGTCTCACATAATAAAGAAGTAATGACTGCCGCCATGAAATATGCACAAGCTCGACTGTGTCCACCAGTTCTTGGCCAATATGCAGCAATTGGAGCTTTGGATACCCCTCAAGAATATTTCACGACAGTAAAAGAAGAATATATCAAGAGGAGAGACTATATGATTCAGCGTCTCAATCAAATGGAAGGCGTGTTCACACCACTTCCTATGGGTGCCTTCTACACCATTGCAGAGTTGCCTGTCGATGATACTGAAAAATTTGCCCGCTGGATGCTCGAACATTTCCGTATCAACAACGAAACGACGATGGTCACGCCTGCCGCTTCCTTCTACAAGACTCCGTGGAAGGGAAAGAATCATGCAAGAATTGCATATGTTCTGGAAATTCCAGAACTGGAAAAAGCTCTGGACATTCTTGAAGCTGGTTTGAAGGCCTATCCAGGAAGAACCCTCCAATCGCATACATAAAAAAAACTAACAGCAGCCCCCTGTCCTTCCATTGAGGACAGGGGGCTTGCTCTGTCATTTCCCATTGACTCCTCAGAAAGCAACCATAATGACCAATGTATATAGCAAGAATGCTTGGAACCAGAGATGCCCCTTGGTATTGGATGACAGCATCAGTTCAGTCACATCCTTCTTCTGCAACCTTGCGACTTTGGCTTCTGAAGGCAGACTTCTAAACGCCCATTTCTCAATGAGGTTTCCCTCATTGAAGAAAACTGCCCCTCCATTGGAACGGTTCAAAGAAATCAATGTCTTGAAATCGGAATAATAGGTATGCCCCATCAAGAAAGAACGATCTTGCTGTGACAACGAAGATTTTTCAAGAACTTGTCTGAAATATTCCGGATCTGAAGACAGAAGAAGCATAGCAGTCATGCCGACAGAATCGGCGGCAGAGAGCATATTGCAGACGGAAGCCAATTTTTTGTCAGAGAGTTTCTTCATATTAAAGACAGAAGAAACCAAGACATTACCGTTGGCGGCCAAAGAATCACAATATTCTCCTTCCTGATTACGAAAAGACAGAACAGGATAATCCGTCTCTTCAATCTTGTCCATTTTGCGGACCGTCCTGGTCTCGATGAATGTCCAGGTAGAATCGGGCAGCTTGTCCAATGTAAAGACTCCAGTCTGACCATTCTTCTCATAGATGAACGTAGAAACATATTCTTCTTCTCCGCTCTTTTCATCCTGTGCAACAGAAGAAGCCAACATGGAAGTTGTATTGAAAGGTGTATAATCCACCAGTGGAATATACATGAGCGAATACACGGAAAATACAATGACAGAAAGCATCGCGACTACAAAGACGGCATACTTGGATTTTCGCGTCTTGTCAATCGGCTCGAACATTCTGTAGGGGCGGAATGCAGCCAAAGCGAGAAGAAGCAAAATGACATTCTTCATGAAAGACTGAAAATGAGTCAGATGAACAGCTTCTCCAAAACAACCACAATCCATATTGGGATTGAATATCCAGAGAATGAAAGTAATCATAGTAAAGCCCCCAATGAAGATTGCACAGGCCGTGGCAGCCACCTTGCGGAACACTCCTGTCAGCAAAGCGACACCGATGGTTGTCTCAAGAAATGCCAACATCAATCCGAATGGAAGCGAAATCACCTTCATGAAGGAAAGATGAAAAAAACTAAAATATTCAGAAACAATCAGACCTGTTCCTGTCGGATCCATCAATTTCAATATACCGGCAATGAAAAAAACCAGCCCAAGAATCAATTTGCTGCCTTGTTTCAGAATCTTATAAAACCAGTTCATGACAATATGTTTTATTATTTTCGCCCAATATACCAAATTTCTACTTGAGAACTTGATTTACCGCATTTTTTATTCTTTCTGCAATAATGTTCTGGAGCAACATGCCACCTGTTTCGTCCGAGCAATCAATCCGGATGAAATGCGGATCAATCTCTGTCTGACGGAGATAAACAGCCTTGACCGCCTTTTGGAAATGAATATCCGCTTCATGAATATCCTGAGATCCGTCCAGATAGGAACGATCGTTACCCTGGCGGATACCAGACAATTTGGCTTCCACAAAACCGATCGGAACATCCAAGAAGATATTGAGATCCGGAACGGGCAAACCGAACTGACAATATTCAGTATCGGAAATCCACTCTCTCAATTCTTCTCTCTCCTTCTCATCTTTCACTTTTGCGCATTGGTAAGCAATATTGGAATAGACATAGCGATCTAGCAGAACGACATCTCCCGCTTCCAGTTTCTTCACCAGATCAGCGGCAGCAGCATGACGATCTTCTGCATAGAGCAGCGCCACCAGTTTGGGAGGAACCTTGTCAATTTCGCCGAATCCTCCTTTGAGAAAAGTACTGATCAAGTCCCCGTAAACTGGGGCATCATAGCGTGGGAAATGGATATAATCCACTTTTCCACAAACATCTTCCAGATATTTCCTGAGATTCCTGACTTGAGTGGACTTTCCAGATCCATCCAAACCTTCAATTACAATCAACATATTTTTATGACTTTAAATTTCTATTTCAGAAAAATATTCCGCCCTACTCCGAGATGACCGGATTGACATAGATTTCATCACATAAAATGGAAGGGGTCTCATAGCGTCCGAAAGCATCCGGATCAGACAGAGCCACCACTTTGACATATCGCGCTTTCCGATCCAACTGGCCCGTCACAGCGATATCAATCCAACAATCATGGAGATCGTTCGGAGAAACATGGGTCAAGACAGTTGAAACTGGAAAAAATCTCCTTCCGTTGGAAGATACATAAAATTGGACCATCGGAGGAATAGCGACATCGGACTTCTTGTGATGCAGAAAACGGACAGCCAGCCGCCCAATCGGCTTCTTCTTTCCCAAGTCCACCACTACTTCCATCTGGCCCTCATCAAATTCCATCCATTCATCCAGATTAGGATCTTCATATCCCAGTTCGTTGTCAGTCAGCAAACTGGTTTCATATTCCTCAACGATGTCATCCTCTCCAATGACCCGAACGGATGCACCTTTTGCCCCATTTTCCAGCTTTCCGGCGAAACTGGCAGCCAATATAGGCCAACGGCCCTCTCCGTCTAGCCAACTCTTGTAATTTTTGTAGGCCAGTCCAGCCTGAGTCGGCATACCCAAAGGGTAAGGAGAATCCGGCTTGTCCAAAATCCCGTTGACAGCAAACGAAACTATCCGGTCTACATGAGCTTGATTTACTCCTATAATCTGCGACAAATAGCGCCCAAATGGTGCAGGGACAAGAGCAGAGAACCAGTTGTTTGTATTTCTGTCCCATGCGAAACTTTCCACATTAGCCCATAGTTCAATGCCTGTCTCATCGTGTATCTTACGAAGTTGGGCGAAATGATCCTTCATCTCCTGCATTGGAAATGACTTCCGCACACAACCGATTTCATCCTGATAAGCAATGATATCCACATCCAGCTTGGCAATCTGCTCGCCAAACTTGGGATCGGAAACGTCAGATTGGAACAAACCATAAGGTGAAATCATGACTTTCTTTCCAGGAGCCAGTTCCTTGGCCTTCCGTGTGATGTCATTGGCCGCAAGGATAGCTTCATCTGACAAATAGGGATTAAAGCAATCTTCTACCGGAAGATACCAGCCATAGAAACATTTCCTGTCCCCGAAAAGAGCCACCAGTTCTTGCATGATATGCATTTGGATTGCCTTGATTTCCGGATCTCTCTGGTCGTCACACTGATTTCGGGCCCAACCGCTGCTCAAGAACACATGCATTCCATTCTTATCCGCTTCATCCACAATCGCCTCAACAGGACTTTCACGTTCTGCTGAATAGGCCTTCTCCATAAAATCAGAAGGATAAAAAGCCTGCTGTTCATTGGCCACTTGCATGATGATCAGATAATCTACCCCCAATTCATGCAATTCATCCACTTTTGTCCGCCACAACTGCGGATCCGTCATATCTATGGAATGAGGATTCATGTAATTGTTACGCTGATCCTGCCACACCATATTCAAAAAAGTTCCTGTCACAGGCTTGTATGCCTGAGCGTCCATTCTGACGGAGCTCATCAGAATCAGGAATACCACACAAAGATAAGATTTGAAATTTTTCATTGCACAACCTTCGTTAGTTTCAGCTGCAACCGAATCCGGAAACGAACAGCATCCGTTCTGTCACAAACAGCAATGCTCCAACACATCACGGATTCATACACACCTAATACAAATATAGATATATATGATTAAAGATAAAATTTATATCTTTGCCAAATATTTGTACAAACAAAACACTTTATGATTAAAAGCCCTATATGCGAATTACTTGAAATCAAGTATCCGCTATTTCAAGGAGGTATGGCATGGATTGCCGATGCAAATCTTGCAGCGGCAGTTTCCAATGCAGGAGGTCTAGGTCTGATTTCTTCTATCAACTTTTCAACAGAAGCTGTCAGAGATGAAATCAGGAAGTGCAAGACGTTGACAGATAAGCCTTTTGGAGTCAACATCATGTTGCAGGCGCCAAATGCAGGAGAAGTGGCAGACCTTGTCATTGAAGAAGGAATCAGGATTGTAACAACCGGAGCGGGTTCTCCAGCCGCATTCATCCAGAAATGGAAATCAGCCGGAATCATAGTTATCCCTGTTATCGCTTCTACTGCCTATGCCATTAAAATGGAAGAACTTGGCGCTGATGCCGTTATTGCAGAAGGAGCAGAATCCGGTGGCCACATCGGTGATTTGCACACCATGGCACTTGTTCCACAAATTGTCGAAGCCGTAAAGATTCCAGTCTTGGCAGCAGGAGGCATTTTTGACGGGAGAGGAGCGGCAGCAGCCTTCATGCTCGGCGCATGTGGCATTCAGATGGGTACACGTTTTCTTGCAGCTGAAGAATGTCTGGTCCATCAGAACTACAAGGAGCGTCTGATCAAAGCTAGTGACATCGGAACCATCGTAACAGGAAAGACATTGGGTGATGCTGTCCGCTGTCTGAAGAATCCGTTCTCTAGAAAATTCTATAAAATGGAATTGGATCCAACTGTATCCAAAGACGAAGTGCTTGCATTGGGAACAGGTTCCCTCAAGAAAGCAGTCGTAGATGGAGATTTTACAGGTGGAAGTTTTCTTGCAGGAGAAGTGGCTGGTCTGGTCAACAAGATTGAACCTGCCGCAACAATCGTAGAAGATGTGATGCAAGGTGCAGAACACTTGCTCAAGAATGCTCCATCATTATTTACCGATTAAAAAAACAAACATGAATAAAAGAGTCGTAGTGACAGGTATGGGTATTATCTCTCCTGTCGGAAATGATTTGAAAACCTATTGGAACAATCTGATCAATGGTGTCTGCGGAATTGACTACATTGACGAATTTCCAACAGAGGGTCTGCCTGTCAAAATTGCGGGAAAGACCAAAAATTTCAATCCTGAAGATTACGGCATGGACAAGCCATTCATCAGGAAACAGGACAACTTTACAAAATTTGGCATGGCGGCCGCTTTTCAGGCCATGAATGATGCCGGATTGAAATCAGAAGGTGAAGGAAAGAACATTGACCCTTTCAGATTGGGTGTCTATGTGGGTTCTGGAATCGGCGGTTTCGAAGTTCAGTACAGAGAGACCAAGAATATGCTCGACGAGCCTTCCGGGAAATGGATCTCTCCACTTTTCATCCCAACCATGATTTCCAATATCGCTGCCGGAAACATTGCTATCAAGCACCATGCGCAAGGACCATGTATTGATGTGGTAACAGCCTGTGCCACCTCCACCAACTGCATTGGAGAAGCACTCCGAGCCATCCGGCACGGCTATGCAGATGCCATCATCACAGGAGGTTGTGAAAACGCCACCATTCCGCTTGGAATCGCAGGCTTCGCCAATGCGAAGGCATTGTCCAAAGCAGAAGATCCAAAATATGCTTCTCTTCCATTCAATGCCAATAGGGCAGGGTTCGTGATGGGAGACGGTTCCGGCATCCTCGTTCTAGAGGAACTCGAACATGCCAAAGCAAGAGGGGCCCACATCTACGCTGAAATCGTAGGCTACGGCAACACTTGCGATGCCTATCACAGCACGGCCCCAAGACCAGATGGAACGACCCAGGCAAGATGTATCACGGACGCCCTTACCGAAGCAGGTTTCGATCCGAACAAAGACGATCTCTACATCAATGCACATGGCACTGGAACCAAACTGAATGATGTTACTGAAACCATTGCCTACAAGGCTGCTCTCGGTGACTTTGCCTATAAGGCTCACATCAGTTCCATCAAATCCATGACTGGCCATATGTTCGGCGCATCCGGTGCAGCCGAAGCTATCGCAGCAATCATGTGCCTGCGAGATGGTATTGTTCCTCCGACCATTAACCTCGACAATCCAGATCCGGAATGTGACCTGGACTATACCCCAAATGCAGCTGTCAAATCAGACATCACACTTGCCATTTCCGATTCATTTGGTTTCGGTGGTCATAACAGCTGCATCGCATTCAGAAAATTTGAAGACTGACATGGAAGAAAAATTCACATTAGAGGATATCAAAAGGATTCTTCCGCATAGACCTCCGATGCTTTTGATTGAAGAAGCATACATTGACGAGGAGGGAAAAGCTCATGCGAAATATCAGATCAAGAAAGATGAATTCTTCACACAGGGGCATTTTCCAGGAAATCCGATTGTTCCTGGAGTGATTCTCTGCGAGATCATGGCACAAAGCTGTTCTCTATTGGTCAAGGAAGCCATTCCTGGTCATCTGGCCCTCTATGCAGGACTTGACAAGGTCAGATTCAAGAATCAAGTCAAACCTGGAGATATCTGTGAGATTACGACCAGTCTGACCAACAGCCGCAAGATTTCCCCTGCCTCCCAACTGTTCTACTGCAACGCTCAACTTTGTGTAGGAGGAAAACTTTGTTGCAAAGGTGAACTTGCTTTTGCACTAGTCCCTCTTGAAGAAACAAAATAAATAATGCGGGGACAATGAAAATGAAAGCGGTCCGGTGGTACCGGACCGCTTTCATTTTATATGAACTGCAACAGCTATTCTCCAGCTTCCTTCAGACGTTCCGCATTCTCTGCAATCTGCAACTGGTCGATACACTCTTGAATGTCACCATCCATAAATCCTGTAAGATTGTACATGGTCCAGTTGATTCTGTGATCGGTCACACGTGACTGCGGATAGTTGTAGGTACGTATCTTGGCAGAACGGTCTCCTGTGGAAACCATGGTCTTACGTTTGGCGGCAATGCTGTCCAGATATTTCTGATGCTCCATATTGTAGAGACGCGTCCTCAATTCGGCCAAAGCTCTGTCGAAGTTCTTCAACTGGGAACGTTCCTCCTGACATTGTACCACAATACCGGATGGGATATGGGTCAATCTGACAGCAGAATAGGTCGTGTTCACGCCCTGTCCACCAGGACCGGAAGAACAATAGGTATCCTTACGGATGTCATTCATATCCAGCTCGATATCAAATTCACCGGCCTCTGGAAAAACCGCTACGGACGCAGCTGAAGTCTGGATACGTCCCTGTGTCTCTGTCTGAGGGACACGCTGCACACGGTGCACACCGGATTCATATTTCATGATACCGTACACACCTTCTGTAGAAGAAGAAAGTTTGAACACCACCTGCTTGAAACCACCAGAAGTTCCCGGTGCCTGTTCTTGCATTTCCAATTTCCAGCCTTTGGCTTCAGCAAATTTAGTGTACATTCTGAAAAGGTCTCCAGCAAAAATCGCCGCCTCATCACCACCGGCGCCACCACGGATTTCAATCATCGCATTCTTGCTGTCGTCAGGATCGGCAGGAATGAGAAGAAGTTTGATATTCTGCTCCATCTCTGGGATCTGTGGCTCCAGTTCCGCAATTTCATCTTTTGCCATCATCTTCAGGTCCTCGTCCTTTTCATGCATGACGATTTCCTTGGCCATTTCAAGTTCCTCCATCACTTTCTTGTATTCGAGGCCAGCCTTGATGATTGGCTCCAGCTCCTTGTAATCTTTATTGAGCTGGACATATTTCTTCATATCCGACATCACTGCCGGATCTGCGAGTTGGTCCTGAAGTTCCTTGAACTTATCCTGAAGACTCAACACTTTTTCGAGTAGGGTATTATTTTCTGCCATAGATGCTTGAATTCTCTTACTTTCTTTTTTATAATGTACTTCTATATGGATTTGATGTAACAGCGACGTCTTATATAGAGTTCACAATCCTGGTAACGGTTCCAGATATTGACTGCCCCGTTGGTCTCAATCTGAGGATTGGTGACAGCCCATTTGCTCCCATTGGCCTTGAACTTATCTGCAATCAGACAATGGAAAATTGAAGAAACTCCGGTATTCTGCCATTCTGGCACAGCTCCAGTCAACATCATGTCCACATTGCTATAGTCTCTCATCGCCTTCAGAAGATAAATCCATCCGAACGGAAACAGGTGACCTTTGCACTTTTTCAACGCCTCAGAAATGCTTGGAAAAGATATGCCAAATGCAATCAACTTTTCATCTTTGTCCATCACGACAGAACTGACTCTGTCATTGACGTAAGGCATGACACTCGCTGCTTCTTCATCCATCTCCTCCTGCGTGAAAGGAATGAAATTATATACGCTTTTAGAAAAACTGGCATTGTATATATGGAAAAATTCCCTCACCATCGCCTTGTCTTTCTTCAGTTCATTGAGATTGCCTTCATGCAATTTATATTTTTCTGTCAACAGGTCTGAAACCCTGCGCAATTTTGGGGCGGCTCCCTGATCGGCTCTCAAACGATACTGGACCCAGTCCACCTCCTTCGTATAGCCCAATGCTGTCACCAAATCATTGTAATATGCATAATTGTACAGACAATTGAATGGAGGCGTATTCTCGAAACCTTCCACTACCATTCCCTGTTTTCCCAAGGTGTTATAGTACAAAGGTCCATGGATTTCGTCCATACCATTTTCCTTGGCCCAAGCCTCCGCAGTTTCCAACAAAAGTCTGGCCACCGCAAGATCGTTGATTGTATCAAACCATCCGAAGCGAGCTCTCTTTGTCTTGTAACGCTCATTGTAATGAGGATTGATCATCCCACAAATTCTGCCGACCACCTTCTTTCCGTCATATACCAACCACATTTTTCGAGAACAATAGGTCAGACTGGAAACCTTGGCAAGACTATACTTCTGATCTGAATGCAAAGCAGGAACATATTGCTTACAATCCTTGTACAAATCATCAGGAAACTGGATGAATTGTTTCAACTCCTTCTTGCTCCGAACCTCTACGATTTTATACCCAGGCATATCTTTTTCATTAGTATGACAAAACTTTCAATACATCTCTATTTGTGCCGAAAGGACTGCTGACAAAATATAAATTTGGCAAATATACTAAAATCACTGGAAAATCCGAAATGTTCAAGGTGGCGATTGACAGGATGACCTATAATCCCTTTGACTTCCCTTCATCCCAAATGGCATCCATTTCAGCCAAGGTCATGTCCGTCAAGTTACGTCCCTTGCGGATAGTCTGCTCTTCCAGATAAGTAAAACGTCTGCGGAACTTATCACATGCCCGGTTCAACGCCTTGTCCGGATTGATTCCATAAAGTCTGGCAGCATTGATTGCGGCAAACATGAAATCTCCCAATTCATCTTCTGCCCGATCCATGGCAGCTGTTCTTTCCTCTTCATTACTGGCTCTGTCCACTGCCTCAAACTCTACCTGCAGTTCATCTCTTTCCTCTTTTACCTTATCCCATACCTGCTGTTTTTCTTCCCAGTCAAATCCGACCCCTCTCGCCTTATCCTGCATGGAATGAGCTTTCAAGATTGGTGGCATGGCATCTGGAATACCAGACAGGACAGTCTTGTTGCCTCCTTTTTCCCTGGTCTTGAGCATTTCCCAATTGAGGGACACTTCCTCTGCATCTTCCACCTTGACAGTGGAGAACACATGAGGATGACGGTAAATCATCTTCTCACACACTCCATCAATCACATCTGCCACATCAAATTTTCCCTCTTCCTGCGCTATGCGGGAGTAGAAAACCAGATGCAACATAATATCACCCAATTCTTTACGGATATCTGCATCATTGTGTTTCATAATGGCATCGCTCAGTTCATAAACCTCTTCCAGGCTCATTGTCCGCAGTGTATCAAATGACTGGGCCGCATTCCATGGACATTTTTCTCTCAACTTATCCATAATATCCAGAAGGCGACCAAACTGATCTAGTTTTTCCTCTTTCGTATGCATATCTGACATGATTATCTTTTATACAAAATTACTAAAATTGATTATCTTTGGAAAATTGAAAATAACATTTATCAACACTATATAATATTCCAATGAAACAGATTCACTACGTATCAGCAGACGAGGCCGTAAGGATCGTCAAATCCCATGACCACATCCATCTCAGCAGTGTCGCCAGTGTTCCACATATTCTCATCCAGGCACTTTGCCGTCGGGCAGATGCCGGTGAAATTGAAGATATCCGATTTCACCATTTCCACACAGAAGGTCCTGCACCTTATTCTGAACCCAAATATGCCGGAATATTCTTTGACCAAGGTTTCTTTGTCGGGCCAAATGTCCGGAAAAATGTCAATGCCGGTTATGCCGACTACCTTCCGGTCCATTTGGGTGAATCTCAAAAATTGTACAGAAGCGGAGCTCTGAAATGCGACGTCGCCATGGTCCAGGTATCTCTTCCCGATGAAAATGGTTATGTCTCTCTCGGCACCTCTGTAGACTGCTCCCTGGCAGCCGTCGAGTCTGCTGAAAAAGCCATTGCCGTTGTCAACAAGAACGTCCCTTATGCCTACGGAGACCTGGTTTCCACAGACCTGTTTGATTATTTCGTGGAAGATGACACCCCTCTGGTCACGGCCCAATTCGCAGAGCCGACCCCTACCGAAGTGCTCATCGGCAAAAATTGTGCGGAACTGGTACCGGATGGAGCCTGTCTCCAGATGGGTATCGGAGCTCTGCCAAATGCCTTGGCAACTCAACTGACTCATCACAAGAATCTCGGTGTCCACACCGAAATGTTCGCAGACGGCATTTTGAAACTAATCAAGATGGGAGTTGTAAATGGTGCCAACAAGAAGATCGATACCGGTAAAGTCGTCGCTTCTTTCCTGCTAGGTTCCAATGATGTCTATAATTTCATCGACCATAATCCGAATGTCCTCATGAAAGACATCAAGTATACCAACGACCCTTGGACCATTGCCCAGAATCCGAATATGATTGCCATCAACTCTGCAACAGAAGTGGATTTAACCGGACAAATCTGTGCAGATTCCATCGGAACACGCATTTTTTCCGGAACCGGCGGACAAGTGGATTTCGTCAAAGGCGCGACCATGTCTGAAGGAGGAAAATCATTGACCGCCTTCGCTTCCAGAACCAAAAATGGCAAGAACAAGATTGTCTCCACCCTAAATCCGGGTGCCGGGGTCGTTACCCCACGTGCAGATGCACATTATATTGTCACCGAATATGGTTCGGTGGATCTCTACGGCAAATCGCTCCAGCAGCGTGCCAAGCTGATGATCAACATCGCCCATCCTGACGACAGAGAAATGCTGGACAGGGAAGCTTTTGAACGATTTGGCCCTCATTGGCACAATTTCAGCATTTGACAGAAAAAAAGAATGTAATGAAAAGATTTTTATTCGGAACAGCCATGCTGCTGATAAGCATGATCTCATCTGTATCATGCATCGGCATCCTGGATATTGGAATGGAACGGCCTGTCACCCCACCGTCCCTGCCAGACTATGACATCAATAAGGTAAACTTCTATCAGAACAATACATGGAAGATTTCACCGGAAAGAAGATTCGCGGTCATGGAAAACGGCCGGGATGTCTATGTTGACCCTTTCAGGATACAAATTCCGCCCAATGACCGGATGACCTACTACATGGACATCATTTCAGAACAAGAACTCAGGAACAACTACAACGGAAGCATCTTTGAAAGAATCAAAGATCAGGCAAAGAATTTAATCTCAGATGACCAAGACGGATATATTGATCTGGACAAGGAGCTTCTGCATGGAACCAACACCATCGAATTCAACCGACTGAATTCCGGCTGGTGGTTCGCCTACTGCTTTGGAATGTGGAATGATGGAAAACTGAGCGGTGATTATCAAGTGCTCCAGTTCCGCATCAATGCTGAAAATCCGACCATCGAATACATGAACTGGTTGGGAATATGGGAAATTGGTGACCAGCGGAACCGTTACAAAATACATATCCGTCAAGATGAGCCCAATTACACTTTTGCCATCTCCGGCTGGGAAGGGAATGTTCCAGATACTGAAAACTACATCATCCTGACAGATTTTGACCGAAAAAATGGAGACATGGTTTTCTATAACCAAATTCTTGGAAATTTTCAGGACGAAAAGAAAAATTGGTATGACATCATGTTCTGTGGCAGTTTCTATTATCAGCCAAACGGGCAAGTCCTCGATCAGTTCACCGTCATCGGTCCAAGCACGATTGCCAAGGCTTCTTATCCTGACAGAAAAGACAAGACTATCGTGAACGGTGTCATCTCTGAAACCGAAATTGATGGACATATGTATCCTTTCACGTTCAATTTCATGCATTTGAAGGACATTCCTGAAAATGAAGATTTGCCGATATTGACCTACAACGGCATTGTACCGGAACTGCCATATCCCATGTACAGAGTACAGGCCTACAGTACTGAAGAGACAGCCGCTGAAAGAACGCAAAGCAACCACATCCAGAAGGCGAGCCGACACAAGAAGGCACAGACCACCCTCCGAAAGAAATGATCTGGTCAGACGAAAACAGAAAGCGCGGTCCGGCAGATGATACCGGACCGCGCTTTCTATCTGCTCCATCGGAGCAGTTTAAAGTCTGGCGCGAAGTTCCTTGCCCTGCTCCTCATAGCCTGGCTTCTGAAGCAAAGCGAACATATTCTTCTTGTAAGCTTCCACCCCTGGCTGGTTGAAAGGATTGACGCCCAACAGATAAGCGCTGACGCCACACGCAAATTCGAAGAAATAGAACAAAGATCCAAGATTGAATTCGTTGATACGATCAATTGAAATGACAATCTGCGGAACACCGCCATCAATATGAGCCAGCTTGGTGCCGAGCTGAGCCATTGCATTGCAATGCTCCACATGCTGCCCTGCAAGATAGTTCAAGCAATCCAAATTCTGCTCATCACTTCCGATGACAACACTGCGGTTGCTCTTCTCAATATTGAGGACAGTCTCAAACATGATTCTGGCGCCATCTTGGATAAACTGTCCCATAGAATGAAGATCCGTTGTGAAATTGACGGATGCAGGGAAAATGCCCTTGCCATCCTTTCCTTCAGACTCCCCATAGAGCTGTTTCCACCACTCACCCAAATACATGAACTTAGGATTGTAAGAAACCAACACCTCTGTGGACTTGTCATATTCAGAATGAAGCAGATTACGCATGGCAGCATACTGCACAGCAGGATTGGATTCCTCTCTCTTGGCAAGAGCCAGTTCCATCTCTTTGGCACCGGCGAGCATGGATCTGACATCAATACCTGCCAATACGATTGGAAGAAGACCCACTGGAGTCAACACAGAGAAACGGCCACCAACATTATCTGGAACGACAAATGTCTTATAACCTTCCTGGACAGCAAGCGTCTTGAGCGCACCCTTCTTTGCATCTGTGATGGCGACAATACGTTCTGCGGCATCTTGATAGTTTTCTTCAATGAACTGTTTTACAATACGGAAAGCGACAGCAGGTTCTGTAGTGGTACCGGACTTGGAGATGACAACACATGCGACATTACGCTCTGCCGCCAAATCCATCATTTCTGCAAGATACTCCTCAGACAGACTATTGCCAGCAAAAACAACCTCCGGCACTCCGTTTTTGTTCTTGAGTTGGGAAGCGAAGCTATGTGAAAGAGCCTCTACAGCACAACGGGCACCAAGATAGGAGCCACCAATACCGATAACAATAACCAAATCCACATTCTTGGCCTTCCAAGAATCCCTTACCTCTTCACACTCTGCGATTAGAGATTCCGGAGTCTCTGATGGAAGATGTTTCCAACCCAAGAAATCGTTTCCTTCTCCATTTTCCTGTTCCAACACATCGAAACATGTCAATGCCTTCTCAACATAAGCTTTGTAATCTGCATCCTTTACAAAAGAATTGCAGCCTTTAAGATCAATATTAACCATATTGCTAAAAATTTTGTCTTTACACTAAGACACAAATTTAAATATTATTACTTAGAACTCAACGAAATGTTCGTATATTTGACGTCGAAATGCATCTTCCAATTTTTCCAAAAGAAAAAAGAATTCCCCCCAAGAAGATGCCTAAAAAGAAAAACAAATTAACTATAATATCACTATGACACGTAAACTTCTGAAAATAGCCGTTGCTGCTATCACAGCTTCTATGCTGCTCTCATTCAATGGAAATGCCCAGAACAAGATTGCCATCGGTGCACATCGCGGATTTTGGAAAACTGAAGCCTGCAAAGAGGCACAGAATTCCATCAAAGCCCTGCAACTCTCACAGAAATATGAATTTTGGGGCAATGAATGTGATGTCCAGCTCACAAAAGACAATTTCATTGTAGTCAACCATGACAATGACATCAATGGACTGCATATCAACTCTACCAACTATGCTGATCTGAAAAACATCAGATTGAAGAACGGAGAGAAACTTCCCAACATTGACTCTTTCCTCAAACAGGTGGAAAAAAGCAAGAAAACCGTTCTTGTTCTTGAAATCAAACCAGCCGAGAATGAAGCCCGTTCCATTCTTCTGACCGACCTCTGTATCCAGAAATTGATGGACCACGGCCTTTATGATCCTGACAGAGTCATCTTCATCAGCTTCAGCCTTGCTGTCTGCAAACATCTGGCAATCGTCGCACCTCAGTTCACCAACCAGTATCTCAACGGAAATCTTTCTCCTGATGAACTTCATTCGTTGAAAATCAACGGACTTGACTACCACCACAGTGTCTTCACGAAAAACCCTGATTGGGTAAAGAGAGCCCATGAGCTTGGAATGACAGTCAACGCATGGACCGTCAATGCTGAAAAAGATATCCAGAACATGATTGATCTGGGAGTTGACTGCATCACTACCAATGAGCCTCTTCTTGTCCGCAAAATGTTAGGCGGCCGGGAGAATCAAATTGTAAAATAATCCAATGCAGATAACAAAATCCAATGCAGATAACAAAATCCAATGCAGATAAC
>JAHHQQ010000023.1 GCA_020026275.1 Bacteroidales bacterium | reverse complement strand
GTCGTGTATAACAAAACCCCGGAAGTTTTTGTCTGACTTTCGGGGTTCAGTTCATATCACCGTCTGGATTTTCTATATAGTTTGCAATTTCTATTTCATGTCTGCCGGAATGATTTGGGACATATTGTCAATCAACTGCTCGTTGGTCTTGAAATAGTCCATCTGCATGTTCATGAAACTCATGGCTTCTGTCGGATTCATTTCTGCCAGCAATTTGCGGAGTCTCCAGATTTCAGAAGCGGAATGTGGATCATAGAGCAGGTCATCACGTCTGGTGCTGGACAGGACGACATTGACGGCAGGGAAGATACGCTTGTTGGCCAATGTTCTGTCGAGCTGCAGCTCCATATTGCCGGTACCCTTGAATTCTTCAAAGATGACATCATCCATCTTGGAACCTGTTTCCGTCAAAGCTGTTGCGAGGATAGTCAGAGAACCTCCGCCTTCAATGTTTCGGGCTGCACCGAAGAAGCGTTTTGGCTTCTGGAGAGCATTGGCATCCACTCCACCGGTGAGGACTTTGCCAGATGCCGGCTGAACTGTATTGTAAGCCCTGGCAAGGCGGGTGATGGAGTCAAGAAGGATGACTACATCGTGTCCGCATTCCACGAGCCTGCGGGCTTTCTCCAATACCATATTGGCGACTTTCACATGTCTTTCAGCAGGTTCGTCAAAGGTTGATGCTACAACTTCAGCCTTTACGCTGCGGCTCATGTCTGTCACTTCTTCAGGGCGTTCGTCAATGAGCAGCACGATTTCATATACTTCCGGATGATTGTCCGCAATTGCATTTGCAATGGATTTCAGAAGCATGGTCTTACCGGTCTTCGGCTGGGAAACAATCAGTCCGCGCTGGCCTTTTCCGATAGGAGTGAAGAGGTCAACAATTCTGCAGGACATATCGGAACTGTGTCCGTTGCCGAGAAGATTGAATTTTTCATTCGGGAAAAGAGGAGTGAGGAAATCAAATGGTACTCTGTCACGGATAAATTCTGGTTTTCGGCCGTTGATGTATTTGATCTTGACCAGTGGAAAATATTTGTCTCCATCTTTCGGTGGCCTGATTTCACCTGTGACTGTATCGCCTGTCTTCAGGGCGTTGTATTTGATCTGGTTCTGAGAAACGTAGATGTCGTCAGGGGAGTTCAGATAATTGTAATCAGAAGAGCGGAGGAATCCATAGCCATCGGGCATGATTTCAAGAACGCCTGTCGCTTCAACTGTTCCTTCAAAGATATATTTCGGAGTGTCTTGTTTGAGTTGCTGGTTGTTATGGTTCTTGTCTTTCTTCTGGAAATTCTGTGCATTCTGCTGTACTCCGTCATTGGGACTGTCATCTGTGTTTGCCAAAGTGTTGTTCTTTTCCTCTTCTTCCTGCACTTTTTCCATATTCTTCGCCCTGACTTTTTCTGTAATTTTCAGAATTTCTTCTGCGGAAACTTCTTTGACTCCATTTCTTCTTGGAGATGGTTTCTGAGCTGCCACTACCTCTTCCTTCGTTTCATTTTCAGGGATTTCGCTAACTGCCGTTTCTGCTTGTTCCGCTTTCTCTGCCTTTACTGCTTTTTTAGGGCGTCCTCTTTTCTTGGCTGTTTTGTTGGCTGGAGCTTCTGCAGTCTCAGCATTGGTTTCTGCGCTGCCTTTTGTTGGCTCAACCGTCTCTTTTTCCTGTATTTCTACGGGTTGGGATGTTTTTTCTTTAGCCTCTGCCTTTACGGCTTTTGTATTTTTCTTCGCTTTTTGTTTCAGTGTGGTGGAAGTGGGCGTTTTTTCAGATTTGCCTGTTTTACCTGTTTTTTCGGTCTTGACTTCTTTTTCAGCTTTTTCAGCTGTCATTGCAGTCTTTTCCGGGTTGTTTTCAGAAACATTGGCTTCCTGTGTCGCAGATGTTTTTGCTGTTTCTTTTTTAGAACGGCCTCGTTTAACTTTAGCGGGCTTCTCTATGGGTTTTTTGGAGACGATGAGTGCTTCTTGATCTAAAATGGCATAGCCGAGAGCTTCTCTGTCCATCTTTTTGGTTCCTTTGATCTCCAATTCATCTGCAAGAGCACGTAGTTGCTCTTCTGTCATTGAGTTCAACTCAAATATACTGTGAGTCATACAACGGTTATTTTGTTGATTAAAAAATTCTTGTTGTCTTAATGTCCCGACATCGCGAGAATGCAGGACTCATCTCAACTGTAAAGATTGATATTGCCATTCACAGGTGTGCAATATATTCAATACTAATATTTTTATGGAAAAAATGATATAGAATGAATAGATAGATTTACCTTATCAGACGTGTGCAAAGGTAGTCAATATTTTTAAATATCGCAATTTTCTCAGTCTTCTTACTGAAGTTTTGCCTGGATTTTGTACGTTTTTACCATTTTTTTATCTGTCCCAATAGCTGGTGCTCTTCTTGAATTTCAGCAAATCTGCCAGTGTTGAAGCATTGGCGGCGATGCGGAAACTCCAGGATTGCCAGTTTCCGGTCGGAATCCAACTGACCGATATGTTGAAACAATGCAAGTCATAGGTTGCACTGAACTGGGTCGTTGTCAGCTTCATGGCCATAAGGTCAAAACCAGAGGTGGCATTGATGGACATTTTAGGAGTCAATTTGATATTTCCTGTAATGCCTAGCGTCTGGGTAATTTGGTTTTTGGAGACCAGCCGGTTGTTGATGAACTGGTGGGTCTTGTACAGAGAGATGTTGTAATTGAAGTTAAGTGACCACGGAACATTTGGGTTTGTGTAGTAAAGCCAACCGCCAGGAATGTATTCATTGGTCACTGGATGGTAATATCTTCTCTGATAATAATTGGCAGGACCGCTTTCTCCACCGCCTTCCACATTTTTTCGTCCGTCATTTCCGTTGATGGCGCCTTTACCTGAAATGGAGTAGGAGAGAGAGGCACTGGCATTGGTCAGGCGCAGTGGCTTCTTCCATCCATACTTCGCGATGCTGTATGTGTTGATGCGCTGTCCGCGCTCGTTGAGAGCATATGGGTCCCAACTGGCACTGGCGCTTATGTTTATTTTTTCAAACAGATTGGTTGACAGGCTCATGTTGATGTTGCTCATCTTCATGGAGTCTGCCAGAAAATTGTAGCCGGTATTGAATGAGAGCTGGTCGATAAGCTTGACTTTCCGAATGCCTGTTCCAGTGGTATCTCTCAAATCTCTGATTTTGGCTTCCAGATTATTGCCGATTGACAGGCTGGCAGTCGCTGATTTTCCTTTTCCTGGAGGAGAATTCAACTGTCCTGCGTAGATGTTGTAGTCATAGGTCCTGTCCATCCCGTTCTTGTCTTTGTATTTGAGGGTTCTCCAGCCGTTGGCCCTGGTTCCGAGTTCCGGGCTGACAGAAAAGGACAGGGAAGGAGAAATCACGTGTCGGATGGCCTGGATCTTATGGGCATTGCCAAAATTGAACATACCGTAGAGTCGTGTACTCATGGAAATGTTGCCGGAATATCTTTGTGTGATGCCGAAAGAACTGAACTGTCCCTTGTCTTTGGTCTCCACCCGGTCGGTCTCTTCATTGTAGAATGCTTCCGATTTCCTGAAAAACCAGTTCTGGCCATAGCTGATGCTTGGAGTAATGTTCAGGTATTTGGCGAGGGTGAAGTTCGGCAGTCCTATGGAAAAATTATGGGTCATTCCATTCTGGAACTTGTCCACAAAGCCTGGTTTTTTCAAATCCCTTGTCTTGAAGGCTATCTTGTTCTGTAGTGTCGTATTGTAGCCAAATGAAATCTTTTCGTAGATTTTTTCTTTACCTACCCTGTTCTTTTTCTTGAACGGGTAGAACTGTGTTACAGACAAGGTAATATTTGGCAAGGTAAATGAATAGGAACTGTCAATTGAGTTCTGGTTGTGCAGCAAGTTCAAAGAGAGATTGACCTTTCCGTTCCAGTTCTTTGAGTAGGTGATGGATGAATTGGCCTGATTCTGCAGCGCATCATGGATATTGGTTGAATTGTACCGGTTGTTGGATGGGCTGGAGAAATTCACATTGGCACTGAAGGACGTTCCCGGGTGCATTTTGCTGTCCTGTTGATGTGACCACCTCAAGGCCAAGTTCTTGCTTTGGAAGAAGTCGCTGCTTCCTCTTTCTCCTGTCTGGTCATTGGAATAAGTGAAGGAAAAGTTGCCGTTGAATTTGTAGTTCACCTTATATCTGGAATTGATGTCCACACTCCATGAACCCAATGTATAGAAGTCTCCGGTAAGGGACAGGTCGAAATGGTCGCCAAAGACGAAGTACATACCCAAACCTCGCATATAGAAACCTCGGGCGTTCTCTTCTCCGAAAGTCGGCATGAGCAAACCTGTGGCACGAGTCGGTCGTTTCGGTACAAATCCGAAAGGTAGGGCAATCGGAAGCGGTACATCTTCCACGACAGGCCACGCCGGACCGAATACCGTCTTCTGAGATGGCTTGGTAATGACTTTTGCTGCAGAAAGATGGAGATAATAGTGCGGTTCGTCCAAATCGCAGACCGTATATTTCCCGTCGGTGATGTTAATTGATTTGTCCGGCATCATCTTGATGTTCTTTCCCTGGAGGAGACCTTCATCCTGTTGGGTGACCATATTTGTGATGCGTGCTTTTCGGGTGTTGAAGTTATATCTGACTTCTTCCATTTTGAAAGTGGAAGAGCCTTCTGTCATAGTCGGAAGTCCGATAGTTTCATTGGAGATGGTATCTTTCGTGCCTCTGGCATAGACTGTACCTGTCTTCATGTCATATTCCATGTAATCGGCAGTCAGTTTCATGTTGCCGTATGTTACTGATACGTCTCCGTAATAGTACATTTTTCTTTGACCGTCAGAAAAGTCCTGGACAATGGAATCTTTTGCAGATGAAAATGCTGGACTATTCAGGGAACTTTGGGTCTGGAGGGCCATGGAATCTATTTTAAACAAGGAATCGGCGACATGGAGAGAATCTCGCAATGCCTTGATTGAATCCGAAACAGGAATGCTGTCACGGTTGAAAACTACCGCCTGATTGAAAGTCTGCCTTTTCTTTTTACGTTTGTCGTCCTGGGAAAAGCCAGTGAAAGACATGCCTAGCAACATGAAAATCAGCAGCCCGAGAAGGATGCCACCTATATGATTGTTATTTGATATATTACCGTAATGAAACATTAATATCTTTTAAAACGTGCTAAAAATCTAATTTTTCATTAAATTCGCAAAATGCAAATATAATTCCATTTTGAAACAAACGCAAACACATATCCACTTAGTTTCAGCACTATTTGTCGTGCTGTTGGGTTTCATATGGCCACTCCACGCTGAGCAGAAGCCTAAGCCATTGGGACTCAATACAGTGTGTATTGATCCCGGACATGGAGGAAAAGATCCTGGCTGTATCAGTCCCAACCGGAAATACTGTGAAAAGGACATTGTGCTCTCCATTGGTTTGGAGTTGAGGGAAAAGATCAGGAAAGCCTACCCAGATGTGAAGGTCGTGATGACCCGTTCCGATGACCGTTTTATCGAGCTGGCGGAAAGGGCTGCGATTGCCAACCGGAACGATGCCAAGCTTTTTATATCGATTCATGTCAATTCTCTTGACATCCGAAGAAAGGGCGCCCGGTCAGTTTCTGGTTTTTCCGTCCATACGCTCGGACAGTCCTCTGTAAAGAATCGCGATTTGTTTCGTGCCAATATGGAACTTTGCAAACGAGAAAACTCCGTAATTTTGTTGGAAGAGGATTACAGTACCACTTATCAGGGATTTGACCCGAATGACCCGGAGTCCTTCATTTTCTTTAATCTCATGCAGAATGCCAATCTGCAACATAGCCTCATGTTTGCGGAAGATGTGGATGTGGAGTTGGCAAAAGGTCCTATCAAGAACAATAAGGGAATGTCTCAGAATCCGTTTCTGGTTCTATGGAAGACCAAGATGCCTTCTGTTCTTGTCGAGACTGGTTTCATTACCAATGAGCAAGATTGTCGTCAGCTGACTTCCAGGTCAGGGCAAAAGGAAATCGCCGAAGGCATTTACCGTGCGTTTGTGAAATTCAAGAAACGTTATGACAGCAGTTTGAATCTGGATTCAAATGCATCTGTTGGAAAAATGGCTCCGTCTGTCGAATCGGACAAGAATGAAGCCAATGAAGAAACTTTGTCTGAGAAAAGTCCATATTACGGAATCCAAGTGTTGGTTTCCAGCAAGAAGATGTCTGAGGCAGATCCGTTTTTCAGGGGATATGGCAATAAGGCTGTTCTGGTTGGAAAGGTTTATAAGTATGTGGTCTGCCCAGACAAATCGTTGGAAAATGTGATGAAGATCCGAAAAGAAATGTCTCGTCTTTTTCCAGATTCCTTTGTCGTGAAAGTCAATGGAAATTCAATCGAAAGAGTCCGATGAACAGGGCTGAAAGTGGTTTCGCCACGATTGTTTTTAATTTTTAATAAGTATAATTTAAAAATTTTATACAACTTATTAATAATGTGGTAGTTATCAAGTTTATGATAATTGTAATATGCTGGTTGTCAAATAGTTGCAATTTAGTCGTTTTATGATTTCAGAAACGGATGAAAGTAAAATAAAATTAATAAACAATAGATATTCTGTTTTTTTATCAAGAATTTTTAACCCATATTTGCAACGGTTTTCCGCAAGAGTCGGCTGAACCGTCGCTAATCGTTTTTTTGTACTATGAATAATCTCGAACATGTTAAAGTGTGGGACGACTGCCTCTCGATCATCAGACAATTGGTCGAGCCGCAGAAGTTTGATACGTGGTTCGTTCCGCTCAAGGCGGTTTCGTTTGTAGACAATACGATTACGGTGGAAGTTCCTACGGATTTTTTCAGGGAATATCTTGAATCCACTTATCTGGATCAGCTCAGATTCGCCATCAGACGCGTTATCGGAGAGAAGGCAGGGCTCAAATATATGGTGAAGGCAGTCAGTGGGCAGCCGCCTATGAAACTCGCCGCTGCAAAAGTGCAGACTCCAGTCAATAAAAGTGTTTCTGTCAATACCTATCCGACTGGCGGTAACCCTGGAGCGATTGTATATCCGGGTCTCAAACGTGTGAATATCAATCCAAGACTGAATCCTGTCTATTGCTTCGAAAATTTGGTCGAAGGTGAGTGCAACAAGATGGGAATCTCTGCTGGTTTGAGCATTTCTCAAGCGCCAGGCAAGACGCCTTTCAACCCTCTGTTCATTTTCGGAGGTCCAGGTTTGGGGAAAACCCATCTGGCTCAGGCAATAGGTATCGCCATCAAACAAAGATTCCCCGATCTTGTGGTGCTGTATGTCACGGGCAATGAGTTCAAGACCCAATATATGGACAGGGCCGGTGTGAAGAATGAATTGACAGATTTCATGGCGTTCTATATGAGGATTGACGTGCTGATCGTGGATGATATTCAAGATCTGGTCGGTCCCGCCACGCAACAGGCATTCTTCAATATCTTCAACACATTGCACGATAATGGCAAGCAGTTGATTTTCGCTTCAGATCGCGCTCCGGCTGATTTGCAGAATTTTGAACAGAGAATGCTTACCCGTCTGAAATGGGGCTTGTCCGTTCAGTTGCAGACTCCTTCCTATGAGACTCGTCTCGATGTGCTCAAGGCCAGATGTGAAAGGGAAGGCGTTGAAATAGCAGAAGATATACTTGAATTTATTGCCAATAAGATAAAATCCAATTTCCGTGAACTGGAAGGGGTTCTCATATCCCTGATAGCTCATGCCACGCTGGCTCGTCAGGAAGTGACGATTGAGCTGGCAGAGCAGGTGATCGGCAATATCGTGGGGGATGAAAAGAATGATTTGACGATTGATAAGGTCCAGAAGACTGTCTGTGATTATTTCAAGATCACCAAGGAAGTCCTTCTTTCCAAATCCAGAAAACGTGATATTGTCCAGGCCCGCCAGATAGCTATGTATCTCAGCCGTAACCTGATCAAGTGTTCACTTGCGACAATTGGTTCTGAACTTGGAGGAAAAGATCATTCGACAGTGTTGCATGCATGTTCGACCGTTTCCGATCTGATGTCAGTGGACAAGGGTTTCAGACAATACGTTACCGATATCGAAAAAATGCTTGTGCCTGTTGAAAATTAAAAAAATGCTAAAACAGGTAAAATATGGATTCAAATTCAGTTGTTGAGATTTTCCGGGAGATTACCAAGATCCCTCGGGAATCCGGTCATGAGGAGAAAATGACCCAATTTCTTGTTGATTTCGCCAAATCACATTCTCTCAGATACAAAGTAGATAAAATCGGCAATGTGGTTATTTTCAAACCTGCTTCAGCAGGGAAAGAGAGTGTTCCTGCCATGGTGTTCCAAAGCCATCAGGATATGGTTTGTGAAAAGCTCCCTCATTCCAATCACAATTTCGATACCGATCCGATTCAGTATGTTGTCGAAGACGGCTGGATGGTCGCCAAGGAAACCACTTTAGGCGCAGATGATGGTATTGGTGTGGCTGCAAGCCTTGCTCTATTGGAATGTGATCTCCCAATGGGGCCGATTGAGTGTCTGTTCACCATTTCTGAGGAAACTGGAATGGACGGTGCCTTTGGCATGGAAGAGGGTTTTTTCGAGGCAAAGACCTTGGTCAATTTGGATTCAGAAGATGAAGGACAGCTTTTTGTAGGTTGTGCCGGCGGTTTGGATACCACCATCACATTCGATTACAAACGTGAAGCGGTCAAGGCCGGCAGTGAAATTCTCAAATTGAGAATCTTTGACGGTCAGGGCGGTCATAGCGGTGACGATATCAACAAGAACCGTGCGAATGCCGTCCAGCAGATGGCACGTTTCCTCTACGGTCTGGAAGGCCGTGGCTGCCAGCTCATTTCGTTCCAGGGAGGCAACAAGTACAATGCCATCCCAAGAGATGCAGAAGCCCTCATCGCTGTACCTGCCGCAGAGGTCGAGAAAGTCAGCGCTGAAGTGAAAGCGTTCGGTGAAGTGCTCGCCCATGAATTCAACGCGTCTGACCCTCAAGTGAAGACCTCCGTCGAGAAAATGGACGCCAGCTGTCAGGCCGTCGAGTCTGCAGTGGCACATAACGTCATCGCCTCCATGGTGGCGGTACACAATGGTGTCATGGCCATGAGCCAGGACATTGGAGGACTGGTCGAGACCTCCACCCACCTCGCATTCATCAAGATGCAGGAAGAAGGAGTCATCACTATCGGAACCAGCCAGAGAAGTTCAGTGGACAGTGCCAAGATCGCTGTCGCAGACAAGGTCAAGGCCTGTTTTGAACTGGCCGGCGGCAAAGTGGTCCGCAGTGGTCTCTACCCGGGCTGGAAGCCAAACATGGATTCCCATATTCTGGAAGAAACCGTTGCGTCCTACAGGAGACAGTTTGGAGTGGATCCGGAGGTGAAAGCCATCCATGCCGGTCTCGAGTGCGGTCTGTTCTTGGAGAAATTCCCATATCTTGACATGATTTCATTTGGACCGACCCTCCGGGGAGTACATGCTCCAGGAGAGCGCCTCAATCTCGAGTCCAACGAGAAATTTGTCAAGCTCCTGGTCGACCTGGTGACCAATTTCAAATAGAGAAGAATATCTTTTGATATAGAAATGATGAGACAATTAGCGCCTTCCATGCTTTCGGCTGATTCCCTGCATCTTTCAGATGATGTCGCTTGTGTCAACCGTAATGCCGATCTCTTCCATCTGGATGTGATGGATGGAGTCTTTGTGCCAAATATATCATTTGGTTTTCCTATCATCGAGGCCATTGCCAAGGAGGCAAAATTGCCGATGGATGTGCATCTCATGATTGTACATCCTGAAAAGTATCTTGAAAGATTTTCCAAGACCGGCGCCTCCATGATCAGTTTCCATCTGGAAGCGGCATGGGCGGCGGAACAGGATCCGGCCATCCTGCTGGAACAGTTGCGCTCATACGGAGTCAAGGCAGGCCTGGTCATCAACCCTGACATCCCGGTCGAGAAGCTTTTTCCTTATCTGGAACATTGCGACTATGTCCTCATCATGTCTGTATTTGCCGGTTTCGGCGGACAGAAATTCATAGAAGATACCTACGGTCGAATTCAGACTTTGAAGCAGGAAATTGATCGTAGAGGATTGGATTGTCTGATAGAAGTGGATGGAGGTGTAAGTGTCGCCAATGTGGACCGGCTTGCAGAAGTCGGTGCGGAATTGTTCGTTGCAGGCAGCGCTTATTTCAAAGCTGACGACCGAGATGAATTCGCCAAGGCAATCCGAGGAAGATAGAAAAGAATTTGCTTTACATAATGTTATGTTTTTCAGGGTGGGACTGTCAAGTTTTGCCCTGATTTTTTCTTGTCTTAAATGATCCATGTACTTTATGGGGTTCAGCAAGTGTTTCCTTATATGATGGTACATGAACTCAGAGGATATATCCGATTTCCTTGAAACCGAAAGATTCGTTGCGGCCGTCTTCCTTTTCAATTTGCAGACAGCCGTTTGAGGTGACCCCTCTGATCCGGCCATAGAAGAGTTTGTCCGTCAGGCAGTCCCTGTATCGGTACATTTCGTCTTTCCTGTATAGTCGATTGAGATAGAGCTGGTCGATTTCTTCCATTCCGCAGTACTCGTACAGTTCCCAATATCGGCTGAAATAGGAGAGGAGAGTGGGAAGTTCCTGCTTCACATCGTATTCTTTTCCCGTCAAATTCTTTATCGAGGTGGGATTCATCAATTGAGGATCAAATTCGGTCTGGTTGATGTTCAGACCAATACCGATGATTGAGCAGGAGACATTTCTTCCGGACAGAAGGTTTTCAATCAGCATACCGCAGATTTTTTTATCTCTGACATAGATGTCATTGGGCCATTTGATTTTGCAGGCAATTTTTTTCGACATGAGGTAGTCACTGACGGAAAGTGTTGCTATTTTGCTGATGATGAACTGGTTATTGGCTGTAATTTCTTTTTTGGAAGGCTTTAGGATAAGGGAAAAGGTCAAGTTCTCCCATGCCTTGCTCAGCCATTTGTTTCCCCTCTGTCCTCTGCCAGCTGTCTGGTAACCGGCCGCCAGTACTGACAAATTGTCAAGGTCACTTATTTGTCTATATGCTTCACTGTTAGTGGATTCGAGAATTTCGTACCATTTTATATCAAAGTTATACTTCATCGGCTTGGAATTTGTGTTATATTTGTAAATTGAATAAATATACGATAACAAATTTATAATAAATAATGGAAAAGAATTTTGTTCAGGTCATCGCTGATGCCATGTTGGAGAAAAAAGCCAAGAATGTGATATCACTTGACCTCAGACCTATTGAATCCTCAATTACAGATTATTTTATGGTGTGCAACGCTGATTCAACTACACAGGTTGCAGCCATTGCCGATAATGTCCTTGTCAGAATGCAGGAGAAGTGTGACCAGAAAGTGCTTCGTATGCAGGGGCTTGAGAATGACTTCTGGGTTATTCTTGACTTTGGTGACGTGGTCGTACATGTCTTCCAGACTGAATACAGGGAGTTTTACCATCTTGAAGACCTTTGGGCCGATGCTCCGAAGCAGGTTTATGAGGATGAGCCGATAGAGGCTTCTATGGTGGTTGGTGACAAGAAGGTGAAGCCGAAGGCTTCTTCAAAAGTCCGCGCATCCGCAAAAAAATTTAATGTAGAAAAATAACGATGGCAGAAAATAAAGATAATGGAAATCAGAAGCCGAAAGTGATCAGAGTTAATTTTGGCTTCTCTTGGTTCTATATATTGTTGCTGATCGGTCTGGGCTTCATGCTTTTTGGACAGGGAGGCAGCAACCCTCAGAAAATCGAATGGCCGGAAGTGGAGACCATGATTCAGGCTGGGGACGTGAAGGAAATTGTATTTGTCCGCAACAAGTTCCAGGGCAGCATTACCGTGCGTCCGGAGCGTCTTGCAAAATATGAAGACAAGTTCGGAGGAAAGGTGCCAGCCAAGTCTCCTCATTTTGTCTTTCTCGTGTCCAACAAGTTCAATCCAGAGGAAACTTTTGGAGAACTGAATCAGAAACTGCCTGCAACGGGCAAGTTCAAGGTGATATTGGAAAACGACGATGATTTTTGGGGACAGATTTTGGAATGGCTGATTTTCCCGTTGCTTCTTATTCTCATGTGGGTCTGGATGTTCAGGGGTTTCAATAAGAATATGAACGGAGGAGCAAATGGGGGAGGCCCCGGTGGCATCTTCAGTGTGGGCAAATCTACTGGAAAGTTGGCAGACAAGAATGACGTCAATGTTACATTCAAGGATGTGGCCGGTCTTTATGGCGCCAAGGAAGAAGTCATGGAAATTGTTGATTTTCTCAAGAATCCCAAGAAATATACGACATTGGGCGGCAAGATTCCGAAGGGAGCCCTTCTGGTAGGGCCTCCTGGAACCGGCAAGACCTTGCTCGCCAAGGCAGTAGCCGGTGAAGCGAACGTACCGTTCTTCTCCATTTCAGGTTCCGATTTCGTTGAAATGTTCGTGGGCGTGGGCGCTTCACGAGTGAGAGATCTGTTCCGCCAGGCAAAGGAAAAGGCACCATGTATCGTCTTCATTGACGAAATCGATGCCGTCGGCCGTGCGAGAGGGAAGAATGTCGGCTTTTCTTCTAATGATGAGAGAGAGAATACCTTGAATCAGCTTCTTACAGAAATGGATGGCTTCGGAACCAATTCAGGTATCATTATTTTGGCGGCGACTAACCGTGCTGACATTTTGGACAAAGCCTTGTTGCGTGCCGGTCGATTCGACAGACAGATTAGAGTCGAACTGCCTGAACTCAAGGAAAGGGAAGAGATTTTCAAGGTTCATATTAGAAATATCAAGGTGGCGGATGATTTCAGTGTTGAATTCATGGCCAAACATACTCCTGGTTTCTCTGGCGCAGATATCGCGAATGTCTGCAATGAAGCGGCGCTGACCGCTGCACGTAGGAACAAGCAGCAAGTAGAATTGCAGGATTTCCTGGATGCGGTGGACAGAATTATCGGAGGTCTGGAACGTAAGAGCTCCACTATCATGACGGTTGCTGAAAAGAGGACCATCGCTTATCATGAAGCGGGGCATGCTGTAGTGGGGTGGTTGCTTCCATATTGTGATCCAGTCTTTAAAGTGAGTCTGATTCCTCGTGGAGATGCATTGGGTTTGACTTGGTATTTGCCGGATGAAAGAAAGATTCTTGCCAAGTCTTATTTGATTGACAAGATGTGTTCCTTGATTGGTGGCCGTGTCGCTGAAGAAATCATCAACGGAGAACCTGCAACCGGTGCTTTGAATGATTTGGAACGTATCACACGGATGGCGTACAGTATGGTGCAATATTATGGTATGAGTGCCAAGGTCGGCCAGTTGTCATTCTATGATTCGACTGGCTCCAGGGGATATGACCTCACCAAGCCTTATAGTGAGAAGACTGCCGAAATGATGGACCAGGAAGTCCGAGAGCTCGTCGATATGGTACATGAGCGTACGAAGAAGATCCTGATGGATCATTTTGACGGATTCTCTCAGGTTGCGTCTTTGCTTCTTGAAAAAGAAGTGATTCTGGCTTCTGACATTGAGAAGATTTTCGGACCGAAGGTGCTTCCTTCTGATGAGTCGGCTGGGGCGTCCTGTCAGGAAGACCAGCAGATTGGATTGAAAGGGGCTGAGGCCGCTCAGATTCCCGAATGTCAGACTGCATCCTCTCAGTCTGAAGCAGATCAGGGAGATACAATCGAAGATGAAAATACAAAGACTGGAGAGTCTCAGTCTGCTGAATGATGATAGCCCAGCAGGATCTGAAGTAAATCGGATTCTGCTGAGCTGTTTTTCTGGATTTATGTAAATCTTTAAATTTTCAAGATGAACGAAACAATTAAAAGGTCTATTTCCGGTGTTATATGTGTCCTGGCCGTGGTGGCTGGCTTGATAATCAATAAATTCCTCTATGCCGGTCTGCTGGTATTCATGATGGTGACGATGATGGGAGAGTTCTACCGGATGACTTTGGGAAAGAGGTATCAGTTTTCCAGAATGCTTGCCATTCTGGCTGGACTGGTGATTTTTGCGTTGTTGTTTTCCTGGTCCGCCTATCACATTCCTCTCCAGTATCTTTCATTCACGATGTTGCCGCTCTTTATCGTGATGATCAATTCTCTATATGTTTCAGACAAGCATGATTTCTGGAGATTTTCACATATCTATGTCGGTCTTTTGTATATTGCAGTGCCTTTGGCATTGTCCAATCTCATTGTGTTCCAAGAGCAGGAATTTAACGGCATGTTGCTGTTGTGCTTCTTTGTCATAATCTGGTCTTCCGATGTCGGAGGCTTTGTTTTCGGCAGCACTTTAGGCAAGATTTTCAAGAAAAAGTTATTTCCTGAAATCTCTCCCAAGAAATCTTGGGCTGGTTTTTGGGGAGGTATTGTGTTGGCGATCGCTGCTTCTCTTGTCATGAAGCAGGTCGGATGGCTGGAATATCCTGTCATTCACTGTGTTTTGCTTGCAATCGTGATGAATGTCGCCGGTGTCTATGGAGATTTGTTTGAATCTCAGTGGAAAAGGTGCTATGAAATCAAGGATTCAGGACATCTGATTCCTGGTCATGGCGGAATGTTGGATAGATTTGATTCCACCCTTTTTGCCGTACCGGCTGGTGTGATGTATCTTGTCTTGTGCGGTCTTTAATATTTGGGAATATTTATTATCTTTGTAATTATTTTAAGAAATTAAACAGGAATGGTCATCGATAAAGACTCCTATAAACTAATTACCATAGCGACAATCATCATTGTTTCGTTGATTTTGCTCGTTGTTTTTTCTTTCAGATACAAGCCGCTTGCTTATACCATTGCAGGCCTTCTGGTATTGTTCAACATTTTTGTAGTGTGGTTCCACAGGGTACCGGATCGTAAGACAGTGGGAGGTGATACCGTCATTTCCTCTGTTGCAGACGGCAAGGTGGTCATTGTTGACACCGTATATGAGAAGGAGTTCTTGAAGAGAGACTGCATTCAAGTTTCCATCTATATGGATTTCTTTGATGTCCATGCCAATTTCTGGCCGATGACAGGTGAGGTCTGCTATTATCAGTATCATCCTGGCAATTACAAGTTGGCCTTTCTGCCAAAGGCTTCTGAATTGAATGAACATTCTTCAACTGCAATCAGAAATGATCACGGTGAGATATTGTTCAAGCAGATTGCCGGTACTTTCGCCAGAAGAATTGTATGTTATTCTCAGGAAGGGATGAAGGTGAAAGCAGGTGAACAGTGTGGCATCATCAAATTTGGTTCCAGGATTGATATGTATCTTCCTCTGGATGCAGATGTGAAGGTCAAGGTGGGGGATTACACAAGGGCCTCTGAAACTGTCATCGCTGTGCTGAAGTAATTATGTGGGAAGCATTCATAATATTCTGTCTCATTCTTTTGAATGGATTATTTTCCATGTCAGAGATGGCGTTGGTATCCGCCAGAAAATCAAAACTGCAGTCAGAAGCGGAGGATGGAAACAAAAGTGCCAAGACGGCATTCCGGTTGGCATCAGAACCTGAGAAATTTTTATCCGCTGTTCAGATTGGAATTACTTTGATTGGTATCCTGACCGGTCTTTTTTCTGGCAACAGGATTGCCGCGTCTTTCACAAGTCTCTTGACAGGGTGGGGCGTCTCTTCCATGTTTGCTTCATTTCTGTCACAGACTATCATTGTCCTGGTGGTAATGTATTTTACGATTTTATTTGGGGAACTCGTTCCAAAACGGATTGCACTCGGCAATGCTGAAAAAGTGGCAAAGGCAGTTGCCGGCATAATGAAGGTATTTGAAGTGCTGGTCAGTCCTCTTGTTACGTTCTTGTCCAAAAGCACCATCGGAATTACTCGGTTGATGGGCATCAAGGAATCTGAAAGCAAGGTTACCGAAGAAGAAATCAAGTCCATGATTCAGGAGGGTACAGACGATGGAGAGGTATCTCTCGTAGAGCAGGATATCGTGGAAAGAGTCTTCACGTTAGGTGATTTGAGTATCAGCACAATCATGACCTTGAGGGATGACATTGTCTGGCTGGACCTAAAAATGACCGAAGAGGAAATTATCAGGACCATCGAGGATAATATATTCGAACAGTATCCTGTTGTTGATGGTGATTTGGATCATGTAGTCGGCATTCTTTCTCTCAAGGACTATGTACTCAGCATCCGTAAGGAGAATGGATTCTCGTTGGAGAAGATGATGAAGGAGCCAAAATATGTTCATGAAAACATGAGTGTCTATTCTGTTCTGGAGCAGATGAAGGCAGAGCGTTTCAACAGGGCCTTGGTTTGTGACGAGTTTGGCTCATTGAGTGGTATTGTTTCCATCAAAGATATTCTTGATGCCCTGGTCGGCAATTTGGACAATGCCGAAGATGATCCGAATCCGGATATTATCGAAAGATCGGATACTCAAGATTGGCTTGTGGAGGGGCAGTGCTCCATGTATGATTTCCTGTCCTATTTTGAACTTGACAATGCGATTGAGGATTATGATTTTTCCACTGTGGGGGGACTTATTCTGGATGAACTGGAACACGTTCCCGAGGCTGGAGAAGTGATTGAATGGGATGGATTCTCCTTTAAAGTTGCAAAGATGGATGGGGCACGTATCGACAAGATTGTTGTCAAACGTCTTCCTGAACCAGAGCACGATCCTGTTGATGGTGTGGATGAATCGAAAGAGAAACACCGTGAATCCCACAAAAATCGCAGGGAGTCGGAAGGTGATTGAATGAAGCCGTAAAATGAGATAATTGGATATCATACAATTTGGTTGCCATATGAAAAGACGAGAGCCTCACAAATTGGGAGGCTCTCGTCTTATGTATAGAAGAGCAAGCTCAGTCTTTTTTCTGGTGTGCTTCAATCAGTTCAACCAATTTGTCTACGGCTTCCTGTTCTGGGATATGACGCAGAACAGGTTGGCTCTTGTGATAGATGGACACTTTATTGTTGCCCTCTCCAACATAGCCCCAATCCGCATCGGCCATTTCTCCCGGTCCGTTCACAATGCACCCCATGACTGCTATGACCGTATTTTTAAGATGCGCTGTCTTGTGCTTCACTTCTTCAAAAGTGTCTTGCAGATTGTACATGGTCCTGCCACAGCCTGGGCAGGCGATGTATTCCGGTTTGTAGAATCTTCTTCTGGCTGCTTGCATCAGTTCATCTGTCAGGTATGCGCCGAGTCCTGAGTCTTCAATGGATACGGTTTCTGACTTTTCATTGAGAAAGGTCCCTTTGATGACAACTTCATCTATTTCTTTGTCCAACAGTCTTTTTCCAAAGTCACAAGATACATCACAGAGGAGTCTTTCTCTGGATGGAGAAGCATAGGTGGCTTCAGCTTTTCTGCCTTCTATTTTGATGTTGGTCATGGTAGAGCGAAGTAATCCGTCATATCGGTCTGCAAGATATTGTGCGACAGGTAACTCATTGGCAGGGTCTTCTGTCAGGGAGACACGGATGGTGTTTCCGATTCCTTCGGACAAAATGGCGGAAATGCCGACACAGGATTTGATTCGTGCAGAATCTCCGTTGCCGGCTTCTGTCACACCGACATGAAGCGGGAAATTAATTCCTTTTTCTCTCATTTCAGCAGCTAGCCTTCTATAGGCTTCTACCATGACCAAGGTGTTGCTGGCTTTGAGGGATATGACAATATTATAGAAATCGTTCTGTATGGCCAGGCCAATCCATTCCAATGCGGCTTCGCACATACCTTTGGCCGTATTGCCATATAAAGACGTGATACGTTCTCCAAGGGATCCGTGGTTGATGCCAATCCTTATAGCTGTTCCGTGTTCCTTGCATACTTGGACCAGGCGAGAAAATTGTTCACATGCCTTGGAATGGTCTCGATGAAAATTGCCCGGATTGATACGCACTTTCTCAACCAGAGGGGCGACGGCAATCGCTGTTTCAGAAGAGAAGTGGATATCTGCTACTAGTGGAATGTCATAGCCAGCCGCCTGAATCTTTTCCTTGATTTCCTTTACGCTCGGGATATCTTTCATTCCCGGAACGGTAATTCTCACAATCTGTGATCCGGCGTTATAGAGTCGGATGCATTGTTCGACTGTCGCATCCACATCATAGGTGTGAGTGTTGCACATGGTCTGTACGACGATCGGATGGTCAGATCCAATCAGTACGTTGCCAATTTTCGCTGTAAGTGTCTTCATTTTTATTTCTTGTTTTCTTCCTCTGCTGGTGGATTGTAGACCCTGTCGTAGGCTTCTTTCCTGATCTGGGCTCTCGTCTTGCCTGTTCTTTTTCCAAGTTGGAAATGAAGTCCTACCGAAATGGTCAGATTCATCGGATAGGCAAATTTATAATAGTATTTGTCTGCATAGTCCGGCTCATAGATGGAGGAGAGGGAATGGCTGAAGATGGCGTTGATGTGCAGTTCGCATGGATCAAAGATAAAACCGATGCCTAGTCCGCCCTTGAATCCGAAATCCCATCTGTTTTCATAGGAATAGAAGTGGTTTGTGAATTGTGCAGGGACTTGTTCTCCCGTTCTGTGAACCTTCAGCCGGTATCCTCCGTACAGGCCCAGATTAGCCATGAATTTCATTTTCCAGAAATCTATGTGGAAATGAGCCATGGCCGGTATTTCGATATAGTCGAATAGGGCGCCAGTCGCTCCGTCAATATCGGTAATATTCCCTTCAGAATTGGCTTTGAAGCGATAGCCGTACTGACCATAGAAAAGGCCCGTCTGGACACCGAAATAGGGCATATAGCCGAACATTTTGCAATATTTTGTATAGATGACTCCAATCTGGTTCGGAATGAAGAAGAAAGAGTTCTTTTTCACCGGGTTGAAGTTCATGCTGTTGAAACCCACTCCATAGGAGAGTCCGATCATGCTGTAGTCATTGATCAGAAGTTTCTTCTGGATATCCAAAGAATCCAAATATTCATCGGTCAGGGTTCTGACCTCGTATTCTATGCTGGGAAGAGGAACCAGCAAGGAGTCTGTTTTGTTCTGGAGAGGTTGGATTTCAGTGGTGTCCTTCAATGTTGCCGCTTGTGTATGGACAGGCAGCAACAGGCTTGCCAGAATAGTTAGTATGATGTTGAATGTATTCATTTTCTAGTCTTTGAACAGTTGTCCGAGATTGATATTCTGAGTCAGTTCAATTCCTTCCATCAGTTCAAAGATGAAAGAGTTGTTCTTCAGTTTGAAGAATTTGACTTTCTCTGGTTGTCGGTGCTGCAGCAGGTTGCCGCTGTCCACGATTCCGTTCTCGTTGATGTCTTCGGTAATTCGGATGGAGTATTTGCCTTTCTGAAGGTAGGGGAAGACCAGATTCTGATCTCCTGCAATTTGATAAGAACGGATAACTTTGTCACGTTTCTCGTTTAGCAGGTCTATGATATAACGGTGCTTGACGTTTTTCAGGCTGACGATGAGGGTGCTGAGCTTGTCATTGTCTGGCAGGGATACTTTCACTTCCGTGCTGTCATTGTAGAAACCGTTTATGTCCCGGAACATTCTCTCCGGAACTTTCAGCTTGTATTCATAACCTTTCAGCAGTTTGCCTTCTGGGATAATGCTGAATTTCCTGAAATTGGCCGAATCCTGGCGTACCTTGAATTTCATCTTCTTTTCCTGTTGTCTCGGATTGATGGATTTCAGGATAAGGGAGTCAAAGTGCTCGTTGATGAGCGGATATTTGAATTCGAAGCCGAACCCTTTCTGCTCAATGTTTTCAGGTTCTGCCGTTACTGTCAGGACACAGATGGTATCTTCGTGATTGATTTTTCTTCGCGTATATCTTCCGGATTTGTTCTTTGCAGTGGTCAGACGCAGATGTTCTACGTGAGGAACCTGGCGTCCTGTACTGTCTGTCTTGAGATAGTCTACAAAAATATGCATGGTGTCCAAAGGGGGTCTCCGGTCATTGACCCAAAGTTCCAGACTATCCTTACGGTCGTTGAATTGGGTGATGATCCGGTTGCCGGGAATTCCTGCGATCCAGATGGAATCGATGATTGGATCTTCTGCCATGAAGGTCATGTAGGCAGTTCTGTCACCGACTCTTTCTTTGTTGACAATCATTTGTTTGACCGGTCTCTCCTTGAAGACCCTCAATTCGTGTTCGGAAATTCTGGCAAGACATCTCAGAGTGTCTTCCATATCATATTTCAGCAGTTCCTTCAAGGTGTCACTGGCAATCATCGTCGGAATGACCAAACTGTCAGCAAAGGCGATGCGGTCATTTTCTGGATTGTATAGGTTGTTTCCCATTTCGTCACGCAAGGCATATAGACGGTAGGAGGTGTCCTGTATGTTGCGGAGAGAGAAGTAACCCCATTCATCGGTCTTGACGGCGGCATCTGGTCGGCGTTTGAAGATGGCAGAGTCTGAATGGTCTTTGTAGAGCATGACAGTCGCACCTTTGATTGGCATGAGATTATTGCAGTCGACTACTGTTCCGGTTACAACCATGGAGTCAATATGATCTCCTGTGGAAAAAACCAGCGTGTAACCTGGGAACTTATTGTTCTCATTGTTGTCGGCAATGGCGTTGGTCAGATCCAGCGTGTAGGTGGTGTTGGGCTGCATGGGGCTTTCATTCGTGATAATGAGGCTCTTCCCCTTCATTTTGTACTTCGGTCTCTTCTCCAGAGGAGGGGACAGGAAGATGCTCTTGGCGTCTACCACTTTCACATATTCGTCAAATGTTATGATGATATTGCTGTTCACCGGTACATTGGTCGTTCCCGGCAGGGGATGGATGTTGACGATGACCGGTGGAATCGTGTCTTTCTTTCCTCCACTTGGTGGGGTTGTTGTGTTCGCGCAGGAATGTGAGAATAGGATGGACCCGATCAGCAGGACCAGAGGTGTGGCTGCGGCTATTTTTGATATAATTTTCTTCATGTTCATTCTATAGTTCTGTCCTCATGACATTCTGGACTCCTTCTATGGTTTTCAAGTTGGTGATGATTTCGGACAAAGCGTTCTTGTCATGGACAAGCAGATCGATATATCCTTCAAATATCTCTCCATTCCTGCCCAAATTGATTTTGTTCATGTTTACACCCATCACGAGTGAGATGTATCCTGTGATTTCATTGAGCAGACCACGTCGGTCAATGCCTTTGATGTTGATCCTTACTTGGAAGGCCTGGTCAGACTGGTTGTTCCATTCAGGATGGACGATCCAGTCTCCATGTACGGCGGCGATACTTTCTGCAATCTGACAAGTTTTGGCGTGTACCGTGACGGTGCCGTCCGGTGACAGAAAGCCGACGACAGGATCTCCTGGTATCGGATTGCAATAGTTGCAGATGGCATAGCGGTGCGGGTCTGCCGGGGAGTTGATGATGTATTTTTCTTTCTTGTCTTTATCTTTTTTCTTGTCTGGCTTCTGACCCAGATTGCCCGGAATCATCTTCTCCATGATCTTGTCGAAAGTGGTTTCACCTAGACCAAATCGGAAGAAGAGTTCATTTGTGTTGTTGAGGCCGATACTGGCGACCAGTTTGCGGCCGATGTGCTCATTGTATTGGATTCCAACGGAATAGAGCTTCTTTTCCAGTTCTGTCTTGCCTTCTTCAGCTACTTCTTTCCAGTTGGATTTAAAGTAGTCCATGACCTTGTTCTTGGCATGACGGGTGTGGAGGAACTGATACCATTCCTTTTTCGGACAGGAATTTTCTGCGGTGATGATTTCAATCTGGTCTCCGATTTTGAGTACGTAGGACAGGGGAACCAGTTTCATGTTCACTTTGGCGGCAATGGCCTTGTTGCCGATCTGGGTGTGGATCATGTAGGCGAAATCCAGGGCAGTCGCTCCCTTTTCAATAGTTTTCTGTTCACCTTTTGGCGTGAATACCATGATGTCGGAGCTGTTCAGCTCATTGTGGATGATGTCCAGCAGTTCCAGTGCATTCACATCTGTGCTGACCAGAATTTCTTGCACTTTGTTCAGCCATTTATCCATTTCGCTGTCGTTCTCCTTGATGTAGCCGTCTTTTTTGTAGGCCCAGTGGGCGGCGATACCTTTTTCTGCGATATCGTCCATCCTCTTGGTTCGGATCTGTACTTCTACCCAGATGCCGGTGCCACTCATCAATGTGCAATGGAGTGCCTCATAGCCATTGTTCTTGGGATGTTTGACCCAGTCTCTTACACGGTCAGCCTTGTATCTGTAGATGCCTGTGATGATGGAGAAAATCTGGAAGCACTGGTCTCTTTCCGATTCCAGTTCAGTGTCTTTCGGATTGAATACAATCCGGATGGCATATAGGTCATAGACCTGTTCGAACTGGAGGTTCTTGGTCTTCATCTTGTGCCATATGGAGTAGGGTGATTTGACTCTCTTGAGTACTTTGAAATCAAAACCATAACGTTTCAATGCTTTTTCGATCGGTGCGATGAAATGGTTGATTTCCTCTTCCTTGTCGGAAATGTTGCGGTTGATTTTCGCATTGATTTCATTGTAGGTGTCCGGTTCGTTGTATCGAAGCCAGATGTTCTCCATCTCGGTCTTCACCTCATAAAGTCCCAGACGATGGGCCAGCGGAATGAAGATGAACATGGTCTCGCTCAAGATCTTGTCTCTCTTGTGTTCTGGCATATATTCAATGGTACGGCAGTTATGCAGACGGTCCGCCAATTTGATGAGAACGACTCTGACGTCGTCATTCATGGTCAGCAGGATACGTTTGAAATTTTCAGCCTGCAGACTTGCGCTGTATTCTCTGTATTCATTGTTTTTTCTCTTGTCCTCATTGTCAAGTACATTCTTGATTTTGGTCAGTCCTTCCACAAGGGAAGCAATCTTTTCACCAAAGAGGTTTTTGATGTCATCGACTGTGACATCTGTATCTTCCACCACATCATGAAGCAGGGCGGCCGCAATGGATTTGTAACCCAGGCCGATGGTGTCCACTACAATTTTGGCAACAGCAATCGGATGGAGAATGTAGGGTTCTCCTGATCTTCTTCTGACATTCTTGTGGGCTTCATTCGCAAAGTCAAATGCTTGCTGGACGACTTCCAGTTCTTCGGAATTGCCGCATCGCTTGATGGCAGATTCCTTTAAGTTGGCATAATTGCGTGCAATGATTTCGTAGTCGTTCTGGTTAAATTCTGAAAGTCTCATAGCTGCTCAATTTCATTGAATTCTACTTTCTGGAAAGAATAGGAAAATTGGGCGCCGTATAAGACTATCAGCCATCCGAAACGCAGCCACAATATGAAAAGTGGGACTGCGGCTAATGTTCCGTATACACCATTGATCCTGGTTACCATGACCTGTGTTTCCAGATATAAATACTGCAGCACTGTAAAAGCGGTCCCTGAAAGTATTGCGGCCTTCAACGCAAATTTGAATTTGACTTTGGCAGAAGGGATGAACTTGTACATCGCTGAAAATATAAAGATAACAATTGCACCGAATATTACCCAACCTAAAGCAGATTTTATTTCGCTTGAAATGCTGATGGAGCCGGGAATGATGTAGTCCAATATATTCGAATAGACAATGGAACCAGTGAAGAACAGCAGGATGATGAAAGGCGTCATGATCATGATGACGATGTCAATGCCCAGCTGCTTGAAGAAGTTGCGGGATCTTTTCACATGCCAGATGTCGTTGAACACGACTTCTGTCCGGTTCATCATCCAGATGATAAGCCAGATGAACATGAGGGCGCTTACCAGTCCGACAATACCGGATTTCGCTGAAATGAGGATGTTGTTGGCAGCCTGCAGGATCTGATTGATGAGCTCTGGATTGGAACTGATGTGCTGGTATAGCAGTTCTGTCAGTTTGGGGGCCAGACCGAAACCATCGGTGACGGCGAATGAGACAGCCAGAAAGGGAACTGCTGCCATCAGACAGAAGTAACAGAGTGCAATGCTCTGGAACCCGGTCCGGTTCTCACGGAAATTGTCAAGGGCGACCATGATGACCTTGACGTCCTGGACAATTCTGGCCTTGGTTTTGCTCAGATGTTCCATGTTCAGTTCCCAGATGCCTCCATTGAGCAATTTCTTAGCTTTTGCTATCTTATATTTGATTTTCTTCATAAATAAATTTACATATTGAAAAGGTTGGGTTCTTCTTCCGGTCCTTCTTCTCCGGTGGAGACAGAAGGGGGAGTGAAGAGAGTCTGCTGCTCGGCAATCTCTTTTTCGAGACCGGTCATTTGGAAGAATTCCTCTTCCGTCTTCACCGGAATCTGCAGCGTCTCCGCTTTCTTGAGCTTCTCCGGACCTGCTTTGGTGCCGGCCAGCAGGAAGGCCGTCTTCTTGCTGAGGGACGAACTGTTCTTTCCGCCGTTCGCTTCAATCAATTTCTTCATGCTCTCACGAGAAATGCTGAAGTTGCCGGAAATGACGATGGTCGTTCCTTTGAGGATTTCGGAACGGGGGCCTTCGTCCTCAGCCATGGCGAATTGCAGTCCTGCCTCTCTGAGCCGGGCAATCTCGTCGATATGTTTCTCCTGCTTGAAATAGCTGTAGATGCTTTCGGCGATGATGCCGCCGATGTCTTCCACTTCGGTCAGCTCTTCGATGCTGGCGGCCAGGATGGCATCAATGTTCTTGAAATGTCTGGCCATGGTCCGGGCGGTGATTTCGCCGACGTTGCGGATGCCCAGGGCGAAGAGCACATGGTCGAAGGTGACCTGTTTGGATTTCTCCAGGCTGTTGAGGAAGTTGATGGCGGATTTCTCTTTCCAGCCGTCCAGTCTCAGGAGGTCCGGCATCTTGAGGTCGTAGAAGTCGGCGATGCTTCTGACCATCCCCAGGTCGTAGAGCTGGTCGACAGTCGCTTCTCCGGCGAGAATGTTCATGGCTTTCCTGCTCATGAAATGGAGCAGCCTTCCCTTGATCTGGGTCGGACAGCCTTCGGAATAGGGACAGTAGAAACGGGCCTCGTCTTCGGCTTTCACCAGCGGTGTGCCGCAATCCGGACAGAGGGTCGGGAATTCGGGCCGCTGTGAATGTTCAGGACGCTTCTTCAGCTCCACGGATGTGATCTTCGGAATGATTTCGCCCCCTTTCTCCACATAGACATAGTCTCCGATCCGGATGTCCAGGGATGCCATGAAATCGGAATTGTTGAGGGTTGCCCGTTTGACGGTAGTGCCGGAAAGCAGGACCGGGGCCAGGTTGGCGACCGGGGTCACGGAACCGGTTCTGCCCACCTGATAGTCAATGGACAGCACTTCGGTCAGGGCCTGTTCCGCCTTGAATTTGTAGGCGACTGCCCAGCGTGGCGACTTGGAGGTGTAGCCCAGATCCATCTGCGCTGCAATCTCGTTGATCTTGATGACGATGCCGTCGGTGGCGTAAGGCAGTTTCTTGCGTTCTGTATCCCAGAAATTGATGTATTCTTCAATTTCGTCTATGTTTCTGCATACTTTGCTCTTGTCAGAAATGGGCAGCCCCCATTCTTTGGCACATTCCATCGCATGGGAGTGGGTGCCGAACTGCATGATGTCGCCCGGAATGTGGTAGAGGATGCAGTAGAGTCCTCTTTTTCCGACTTCTTTCGGGTCAATCAGCTTGAGGGAGCCGGAGGCGGCGTTTCTCGGATTGGCAAACGGGGTGTCTTCGTTGATGAGCCTTTCTCTGTTGAGCTGGTCAAAGGAGTCATAAGGCATCACGATTTCTCCGCGGATTTCAAATTCCTCGGGATAGCCGCTGCCTTTCAGGCTTTGCGGGATGTTCTGGATGTGCTTGACATTTTTGGTGACGTCATCTCCCTTGGTGCCGTCTCCTCGGGTCAGCGCCCGGAAGAGTTTTCCCTTCCGATAGGTGAGGGAAATGCCTGTTCCGTCAAATTTGAGCTCGCAGTTGAAGGTGAAAGGGCGGTCCAGCGTCTTGGTGGCGCGGTCGGCGAAGGCTTCCACTTCTTCAATGCTGTAGGTATTGCCCAGTGAGAGCATCGGATATTGATGGGCATATTGCCGGAAAATGTTCTTGGCCTCAAAGTCCTCGGACATGGACATTTCACGTTCAGTGGGCTGGCCGGAACGGGCGTCCTTTTCGTGCTCGGCCGCTTTCCGGTTTTCTTCGGTATCGGCGAGGTCGCTGCCGACTTTCTGGGTAGGGGAGTCGGGGGTGATCAGGTCGGGGAATTCCTGCTCCAATGCCTCCAGTTCGTACATCAGGTGATCGTAGTCATAATCACTCATGGTGGGGGCATTTTCAACATAGTATCTGCGACTGTTCTCCCAGAGGATTTCCCTGAGTTCCACTATCCTTTTTTCTGCACTGGTCCTGTCCATCTGGCACAAATATTTAACCTTTAACTAGTTAGCATAGTATTACCAAGCGCCGTCAATCATGAATCGGGAGCGCCTGGCATTGTATCTTCATTCAATAGAACAAAAATACTAAAAATTTCGTGTTATTTTGATTGAAAAGGGTTAAATTTGCATGATTTGAGATGGGGCTTTCGAATGGGGCACATTCTCATTTCCCGTCAGGTTGAAAATTATAATCAACTACATATTCATTTAAAAACAATTTAAGATGAAAGACGCAATTATTATCCTCTGCGGAGGTGGTCCAGCACCAGGCATGAACTCAGTTTCTATGAGTGTGGCTAAAACATTCCTTGCAAAAGGTTATCGCGTAATCGGCCTTCACGGTGGTTACTCAGGTCTTTTCAGCAAGAACGCACGCACTGAGGATCTTGATTTCTTCAAAGCAGACCGTTATTTCAATAGAGGTGGTTCTTATCTTGAGATGAGCCGTTTCAAACCAACTGACAAAGATTTCGAGGAGAACTTCAATCTTGATCTTTTCAAAGACAACAACATCAAGCTTCTCGTGACTATCGGTGGTGATGATACTGCTTCTACTGCCAACAGAATTTCCAAATTCCTGGCTGCTAAGAACTATCCTATCGCAAATATCCACTGCCCTAAGACCATTGACAACGACCTTCCTCTTCCTGCAAATGCACCTACATTCGGTTACAATTCTGCAAAGAACGAGGGCGCTCATCTTGCCAGAACCGCTTACGAGGATGCCCGTACTTCAGGCAACTGGCTGGTTCTTTCTGCAATGGGCCGTACTTGCGGTTCTCTCGCACTGGGTATCGGTGAGGCTACTCACTGCCCAATGACCATCATCCCTGAAATGTTCAACAAGACTGAGATCTCCCTTGACAAAGTGGTGAAACTTTCCGTTTCCGCTATCCTCAAGAGAAAACTCATGGGCGTCAACTACGGTACTATCGTAGCTGCTGAGGGTCTGTTCCACGCTTTCAAGGCTTCCGAGCTGGAAGAAGCTGGCGTACACTTCACTTACGACGATCACGGTCACCCGGAGCTTGGTAAAGTTTCCAAGGCTGTCCTCTTCAACGACCTTCTCGAAGGCGAGTTCAAGAAGATTGGTCTCAAGGTCAAGAGCCGTCCAATGGAGATCGGTTACGACGTACGTTGCCAGGATCCTATCGCATACGATGTTACATACTGCACAGAACTTGCAATGGGTGCTTACCAGCTTTTCAGCGAAGGCAAGACCGGCTGCATGGTTTATGTAGATTCTTATGGTAATGTTTCTCCTCTCTATCTTGCTGACCTGCAGGATCCTGAGACTGGCAAGATTCCACCAAGAGTGGTTGACATCAACGCTGGCCAGGCACAGAACTACTACAAGTACATCGCACACTACATCACTCCAGCAGATTATGCCGCTTTGAAGGAAATGCTCCCAGAAATCAATCCTGAGGCATACGACTTCGCCAAGATCCTGAACTGGTAATCTGA
>JAHHQQ010000022.1 GCA_020026275.1 Bacteroidales bacterium | reverse complement strand
GCCGCTCATTCTTCAGCGGTCCCTGTCCGGTTGTTGTCTTGGTAGTTGTCTGTGCTCCCTGTTTGCCAGGATTCCTTCAGTTTTGCATATGGTTTTATTCTGTGCAGTGTTGCTGGCAGATAGGTCTTTCTTCCTGTTTCCAGATTTTTCTCCCATGAACGTAGTCATTGCCTACAGGATAAAATAAACCGCCTCTGCGGTCAATGTGGCAAAGGCGGCTATCTGTCAGTCAAAATTTCTTTGTTATCTGATTTCGTCTTTGATGTTGTAGTTGTTCCTGTCTGTAGAATTCCTGGAAACCAGTTCTGCGATAAAGCCCGCAAGAAAAAGCATGACTCCCAGCATGACTGCGACCAATGCAAGATAGAACAAGGGCTGGTCGGTCACAGGCCGGAATGCGAGTCCATGGGCCTGGTGGGTAACTTTGCTCACAATGAGGCAGATGGTGATGATGAATCCTATCAGGAACATCAAAATGCCGGAGAATCCGAATAGATGCATCGGTTTTTTGCCGAATGCGCCGAGAAACCAAAGTGTGATCAGATCCAGCGCTCCATTGACAAATCTTTCCATACCGAATTTGCTGGTGCCGTATTTTCTTTTCTGATGGTGCACTTTCTTTTCTCCAATCTTGGTATATCCTGCGTTCTTGGCCAGAAAAGGGATGTATCGGTGCATTTCTCCATACACCTCAATATGTTTGACCACTTCGTTGCGATAGGCTTTCAGACCGCAGTTCATGTCATGCAGCTTGATCCCTGTCACCCATCTGGCAGTCGCATTGTATAGTTTTGATGGAATGTTCTTGGTCAGTGTATTGTCTTGACGATGCTGTTTCCATCCGGAAACCAGATCATATCCTTCTTCCAGGATCATTCTTCTCATTTCTGGAATCTCTTCAGGGGAATCTTGAAGATCCGCATCCATCGTCACTACAATTTCTCCAATGGCTGCCTTGAATCCACAATAGAGGGCTGCGGATTTTCCGTAATTCCTTCTGAAAGAGATGGCTCTGATATTTCCGTTCTTGGCGGACAGTTCTAGAATCTTGTCCCATGATCCGTCGACGCTTCCGTCATCTACTAGAATTATTTCATAACTCAGTTCTTCCTGATTCATTACAGAAGCAATCCAGTCGATCAGGTCTGGAAGTGATTCTTTTTCATTGAAAAGAGGTACTACTATTGAAAGTTGTTTCTCGAATTCATTCGTCATAATTAATATTATATCAGTTTCAGGTTCTATTGGAGATTATTCTCTCCTTCCTCTTCAAAGTCATCGTCCGGAATCAGATTCTTGGAAAGGATCAGTGACAGGACGACACCGTATAGGGTACAGTAGATCAGATTGTAGATGGTCATCATGGTCGGCATGGATTCCTTGACCTTGTCAAATGCGGCCAGGGAGTTGCTGTCAAACATGGATGAATTCTGGCTGACTATCGTATCAACCATTTCCAGCTGCGCCTGGAAGACGTCATTGGAAAGGTAGAGTATATTGGCCAGATAGCAGACGGAGTAGACAAAAGCCGAAAGAAAAGCAATTTTTGCGCCATAAGAGAAAGCCACGCGACTGTCGACTCCTCGGTACGATGCTTTCAATTTGATTAGGAAAAGCTTCATTAGAGCGATGCAACCATAAAATTTCAGACACCAAAGAGCAATGCTCAGGAATGAAAGCATAAGAGAGGCATTGCCATTTCCTGCCCATTTTGCCAACAAGCTGGAGAGCAATATGTAGAAAAAGGAAATCAATCCCAGAATGATTCCGCCCTTACTTGCTTCCTTCCATTGTAAGCTGCCATTGATTTCATTTCGAGTATCCATAGATTCTATATCTTGATTATATAGACAAAGATAGAAATTTTTCTTATCTTTGTAAAATGACTAATATTATGGCTAATCAAGTTTAAGTACTTGGTTTGTAAATACTGGTTAGTCCAATTTAAATTTTAGTACTTTAAGAAATTATGATCAACATTAAATTTCCAGATGGCAGTGTCAGAGAATACGAAAAAGGTGTTACTGGCTTTGAAATTGCAAATGGGATCAGTCCAAGATTGGCGGCTGAGGTTTTGGGCGTACTGGTTTATCCGGAATCAGCTGATGAGGGAGATAAAGGTAAGATTTGTGACCTTACCCTTCCTATTGAAGAAAATTGCTCCATCAAACTCCTCAAATGGGACGATGAAGAAGGAAAGCACATTTTCTGGCATTCTTCTTCACACCTCCTTGCAGAGGCTTTGGAGGCTTTGTATCCAGGAGTCAAATTTGGTATCGGTCCTGCAGTAGAAAACGGTTTTTATTATGATGTGGACCTCGGAGAGAATACAATCACAGAATCCGATCTTCCAAAAATCGAGAAGAAGATGCTTGAACTTGCCAGACAGAAGCAGGACTTCAAGCGCATTTCCGTATCAAAGGAAGAAGCTCTCAAATATTTTGAAGAAAAAGGTGACCAGTACAAATGTGAGCTGATCGGCGAACTGGAGGATGGCACCATCACATACTATGTAAATGGTGATTTCACCGATCTTTGCCGTGGACCTCATCTGATGTCCACTGAGATGATCAAGGCTGTCAAACTGACTGCCATTGCCGGTGCTTACTGGAGAGGCGATGAGAAACGCCAGCAGCTGACCCGTATCTATGGTATCACTTTTCCTAAGAAATCTTTGCTGGATGAATATCTCGCGATGATGGAAGAGGCCAAGAAGAGAGACCACAGAAAATTGGGCAAAGAGATGGAACTCTTCATGTTCTCACCAAGAGTCGGTCTGGGACTTCCAATGTGGCTGCCTCGTGGTGCTGTCATGAGATATCACCTTGAAAATTTCCTCAGAAAGAAATTGAGTGAGCAGGGCTACCTTCCAGTGGTCACTCCACATATCGGCAGCCGTCAACTTTATATCACTTCCGGTCATGATGCAAAATATGGAAAGGATTCTTTCCAGCCTATCCATACACCACAGGAAGGAGAGGAATATATGCTTAAACCGATGAACTGTCCTCATCATTGCGAAATCTATCGTGTCGTTCCAAGATCTTACAAGGATCTTCCGCTCAGACTGGCAGAATTCGGTACGGTTTACCGTTATGAACAGAGTGGCGAGCTCCATGGCTTGACCCGTGTGCGCAGCTTCACTCAGGATGATGCACATATGTTCGTTCGTCCAGATCAGTTGAAAGATGAGTTCAAGAAGGTCATTGATTTGATCATGTATGTGTTCAAGGTCTTCAAATTCGACAACTTCACTGCGCAGATCTCTTTGAGAGACAAGGTGAACAGAGACAAGTATATCGGAAGCGAGGAAAATTGGGAGCGTGCAGAAAATGCAATTATCGAGTCCTGTAAAGAAAAAGGCCTTCCAGCCACCATCGAGTATGGAGAAGCTGCTTTCTATGGTCCGAAACTTGATTTCATGGTCAAGGATGCTATTGGAAGAAAGTGGCAGTTGGGTACTATCCAAGTTGATTACAATCTTCCAGAAAGATTCCAACTTGAATATACGGATGCGGACGGATCCAAGAAACGTCCTATCATGATCCACAGAGCACCGTTCGGATCTATTGAAAGATTCACAGCTGTTTTGCTTGAGCATACTGCCGGTCATCTTCCTGTATGGCTTGCTCCTGATCAGGTTAAAGTATTGCCAGTCAGCGAAAAATATGCAGAATATGCAAAAAAAGTTTGTGATTTGATGAATAATTCCGATATTCGCGCTTCCGTGGATGATCGTAACGAAACCCTTGGCAAAAGGATTCGTGAAATTTCATTGCTTAGAGTGCCTGTCCTCGTGATTGTCGGTGAAAAAGAGGTCAATGAGAATACCGTTTCACTCAGACTTGAAGGAGAAGACAAGGGCTCAATGGGATTAAATGAATTTATCACATGGTTCAAGGAGCTTGTAAAAGCTGAAATTGACGTGAAATAATTCATGACTTGTTTAACTTAACTTAAATTTAGGAGGGCTTTTTTATCGCAACGCCTTACAAACCAAAAAGTTTCAGCGGTCCAAGACCGTTTGGAGGCCCAAGACCGGCAGGTCCTAGGCCAGCAGCTGGTGCCCATCATTTTCAGGGAGCACGTAAAAAGGGAGAGAATGAATTGAACATCAATGAGGAGATTACCGCTTCTCAAGTTCGTCTGGTGGGAGACAATATTCCTGATCCAGGTGTTTTTTCAATTTCAGAAGCCATCAAGTTGGCGGATGAACTCGAACTGGATCTTGTAGAGATCAGTGCAAAGGCAGATCCTCCGGTATGCAAGATACTTGATTACCAGAAATATCTCTACCAGCAGAAAAAGAAGGCAAAGGAAATGAAAGCCAATGCCAGCAAGGTAGTGATCAAGGAAATCCGTTTCGGCCCTAATACCGATGAACACGATTTCCAGTTCAAGCTCAAGCATGCCCAAGAATTCTTGGATGAAGGCTCTAAAGTGAAAGCTTCTGTATTTTTCAGAGGTCGTTCTATCCAGTTCTCCGATCAGGGGGAAAAACTTCTGTTGAGATTCGCGGTGGAACTGGAAGAGTACGGTAGAGCTGAAAATATGCCTAAACTTGAGGGCAAGAGGATGATCATGATGATCGCACCTATCAAGAAGAAATAATCGCAAGATTATATATTTTATTAATCATTAATTTTTAAAGAGATGGCAAAGCTTAAAACCAACGCCGGTGCCAAAAAGCGTTTCACGCTTACCGGCACGGGAAAAATTAAGAGAAAACACGCTTATCATAGCCACATTCTCACAAAAAAGACTAAGAAGCAGAAGAGAAATCTGGATCACTTCGCTCTCATCCACAAAGTTGACGAGCCTAGATTGAAAGAGCTTCTAGTAATGTAATTTTATTAAAGTGTAATTATGGAATGCAGTCCGAAAGAATCATGAAGAATGATCACTGCTTCCAGAAATGTATTTAAATTATGCCAAGATCAGTAAACTCAGTTGCCTCTAGGGCACGCCGCAAGAAGATCCTTAAAAAGACCCGCGGTAATTTCCTTTCAAGGAAAAATGTTTGGACGGTAGCAAAGAACACCTATGAGAAAGGTCTTACTTATGCTTATCGTGACCGTAAAGCAAAGAAGCGCGAATTCCGCGCACTTTGGATTCAGAGAATCAATGCCGCTGCACGTCAGTATGGTATGTCTTATTCTCAGTTTATGGGTAAGCTAGCTAAGCAGAATGTCGGTCTTAACCGTAAAGTTCTTGCAGACCTTGCTATGAATAATCCTCAGGCTTTTGAAGCTATCATCAATTCTGTAAAGTAGTTTGCCGTGAGTTTGAGGGAATTTTACCATAACCGTTGGACAAGGTTGGCCTTCTGGGCACTCTTGTACATTGTGTGGGTATCTTGGCTCGGAAACTATTGGTTCCTATTGGGTCTTCCGATAATTTTCGATCACCATATTACCCGCAAGGTGAAGTGGTTGTTCTGGAAGAAAGACTATAAGGAAGGAGAGAAGAGGAATGCTCTTCTTGATTGGCTTGATGCAATTATCTTTGCTGTTGTCGTCGTCACCTTCATCAATGTGTTCTTTTTTCAGGCATATAAGATTCCTTCCTCATCAATGGAGAGTTCGCTCTATACAGGCGATCATCTCTTTGTCAGCAAACTGACTTACGGTCCAAGAATACCTCAGACCCCTCTGACCATTCCTTTCACTCACAATGTCTTCATGGGGCATGAATCCTATTCAACGGTGATCCGTTCAGATTACAAAAGGTTGAAAGGTCTAAGGAATGTGGAAGAAGGTGATTATGTGGTTTTTGGATTTCCTCATGGAGATACCGTTCTCGCCAAGGCTCCTGCAGATGACTACTATGCTTTGTGCAGAGCACTTGGAAAAGAGTATACAGAGGTGAATTATGGTCCTGTCATTGTCAGACCATCTGACAAAAAAGATCATTATGTGAAAAGATGTGTCGCTGTCGCCGGTGATACTTTGAGCATAAAAGATGGACAGGTCTATATCAATTCCCGCAAGCAGGAAGTATGGCCAGGGGTACAAAGCTCCTATACGGTTGTAACGGACGGCAATCTCATCAATCCGATTCTATTGGAAGAGATGGGAATCAACAGACAAGAACTCTATTTTGACAATAACCTTCCAGGTTATCCGCAAATGCCTTTGACAGCAGCAATGCTGGAGAAGGTCAGGAGTTTCAAGAATGTTGTCGATGTCCGTGCAAATCTGGATGTCTATCCGCCAGATTATCCCGATTCTTTCAAGAGTATTTTTCCATTTACGGAAGATTATCATTGGACAAGGGATAATTTCGGTCCGCTTTGGATACCGAAAAAAGGCGAGACTGTACAACTGGATCTCAAGAACCTGCCTTTGTATAGACGTATCATTTGTGTCTATGAAGGAAATAAACTTGAGGTGAATCCGGAGGGTCAGATTCTGATCAATTCGGAAGTGGCCGGAAGTTATACTTTCCAACAGGATTACTATTTTATGATGGGTGACAACCGTCATAATTCCCTTGATTCAAGATATTGGGGTTTTGTACCAGAAGATCATATCGTTGGAAAACCTTCACTTGTCTGGTTGTCGCTTGACAGCAGCAAGTCATTTCCATGGAATATCCGTTGGAAGCGGTTCTTCAAGTTGGTATAAACTTTTGGATTTAAGGAAATTAAACGCGATATTTGCACCCGCGTAATTGGTTCAGAATAATTAAAAAAAGAATAATATTATGGCAAAGGTTTGTCAAGTAACAGGAAGAAAAAGAATGATCGGCAATAATGTCGCTCACTCCAAATTGCGTACAAAGCGTGATTTCTCTCTGAACCTCAAGACCAAGAAATTCTGGTCTGAAGAAGAACAGAGGTTCATTACACTTAAAGTATCTTGCAAAGGCATCAGAACCATCAGAAAGAATGGTCTCGAGGCTACTGTCAGAGATGCTCAGAAGAAAGGATTCATCAACCTTGTTTAATTTGAATAATTATGGCAAAGAAAGCTAAAGGAAACAGGGTGCAGGTCATCCTGGAGTGCACTGAACAGAAAGAAAGCGGTGTACCGGGAATGTCTAGATACATTACCACAAAGAACAAGAAAAACACTCCAGAACGTTTGGAGCGTAAGAAATACAATCCATATCTCCATAAGGTGACTCTTCACCGTGAGATTAAATAATCTATAAGCTATGGCAAAGAAAGCAGTCGCAACATTCGCAGCAAAATCAGGCTCAAGGAGCATGGTTAAGTGCATTCGTATGGACAAGTCTCCAAAAACAGGTGCTTATGTTTTCACAGAGCAGCTTGTAGACTTGGGTAAGGAAAAAGAATTCTTCGACAACAAGAAGTAGAATTCCAAGCCATATATGAAAACCCGGCCATCTTGGTATGGCCGGGTTTTTTGTGCAGTTATACTTTAATTTTACCAGTAATTATATTATTTTTGTAAATTAGTCTGAGAGCATTTGAAAGATGCTGCAATTGTAATTTAAAACATCTGACAATGGGAATATTTGACAAAGGAGTAAAGAAGACAAAGCAAAGTTTCTTCCAGAAACTTTCTCGTGCCATCGTGGGCAAATCCAGAGTGGATGATCGAGTTTTGGACGCTATCGAAGAAGCACTTGTTTCTTCCGATATGGGAGTGGATACGACTCTTAAAATCATTGACAATCTGGAAGATCGAGTGGAGCAGGACAAGTACGTTTCTTTTGATGAACTGGTGGATATGTTGAGAGATGAAATTGCCAAATTGCTCAACCTGACAGGAGACGAGGACAACTACAAGAATGAACTGCCCTTTGACTTTTCCAAGAAACCTTATGTCATTATGGTAGTGGGTGTGAATGGAGTGGGCAAGACCACGACTATCGGAAAATTGGCAGCCAATCTCAAAGCTCAGGGGAAAAAGGTAGTTATAGGTGCAGCTGATACTTTCCGTGCTGCTGCCGTTGATCAGCTCCAGATATGGGCAGACCGTGCCGGTGTGGATATCGTCCGTCAGGAAATGGGATCAGACCCGGCTTCTGTCGCTTATGATACGGTCAGTTCGGCTGTCGCGAAGGAGGCAGATGTCGTATTGATTGATACAGCTGGCCGTTTGCACAACCGCATTGATCTGATGAACGAATTGACCAAGATCCGAAACGTAATGCGAAAAGTGATTCCAGACGCTCCGCATGAGGTTCTTCTCGTATTGGACAGCACGACCGGACAGAATGCTTTTCAGCAGGCAAAGGAATTTTCCAAGGCTGCAGATGTCACCTCTCTGGCTGTAACCAAATTGGATGGCTCTGCGAAAGGTGGCGTTGTGATTGGCATTGTCGATCAGTTCCAGATTCCTATCAAGTTCATTGGAATCGGAGAGGGAATCGACGACCTCAAGGTATTTGACAAGAAAGAATTTGTATCTTCTTTGTTTTCTAAAGAAGATCTGGAAAAATAAAATTTAAGTTATGAAATTATCGTATAACTGGCTCAAAGAGTACATAGAGTGTGATTTGACACCTTCTCAGATTGCTGAAGCAATGACTTCCATCGGTATCGAGGTGGATTCTTTAACAGAACAAGAAGAAATCCCAGGTGGCTTGGCAGGTGTCGTAGTCGCAGAGGTGGTAGAATGCAAGGAACATCCGGATTCCGACCATCTGCATATCACGAAAGTGAATGATGGCAGTGAAGCTTTGGTGGATGTTGTCTGCGGTGCTCCTAACGTGGCGGCTGGCCAGAAGGTTCTGTTCGCAAGGATAGGAAGTGTCCTTCCAGGAGATTTCAAGATCAAGAAATCCAAGATCCGTGGCGTGGAATCATTCGGTATGATTTGCGCAGAAGACGAGTTGGGTATCGGACAGTCTCATGATGGTATCATGGTACTTCCTGCAGAGGCAGTCGTCGGAACGCCAGCCAAAGAGTATCTTCATCTGAAGACTGAGGCGGTCATTGAATATGAAATTACAGCAAACAGGGTGGATGCCGCTTCCCACATTGGTGTGGCACGTGACCTGTATGCTTATATGAAGCACAACAACATTCCGTGCAAATACAAATACCCGGAGATGGGCGCTTTCCAGGAAGGAGAAGGTGAGGCCATCCCTGTACAGGTGGAAGACCACGAAGGAATTCCAAGATATGTCGGTATCACCATGAAGAATGTCCAAGTGGCTCCTTCACCGGAATGGATGCAGAAGAAACTGCTTTCAATCGGTCTGACCCCAATCAACAATATTGTGGATATCTCCAATTTTATTCTGTTTGAATCGGGTCAGCCGCTCCATATCTTCGATGCGGACAAGATCGAAGGCGGCAAAGTGGTTGTGAGACGTGCCGCTGAAGGTGAGGCCCTGGTTACCTTGGATGGCGTGGAGCGCAAGCTGAAAGCAACAGATATTGTCATTGCCGATACCCAGAAACCGCTTTGTGTCGCCGGTGTCTTCGGAGGCGAGAATTCAGGCGTTACTGAAAACACCAAGAACGTGTTCATCGAATCCGCTTACTTCGATCCGGGTGCAATCCGCAAGACTTCCAAGTCCCTGGGGCTCCAGACAGACGCTTCCTTCCGCTTCGAAAGAGGTGCAGACCCATCTGTGACAGGTTTCGCTGCCAGAAGAGCCGCCAGTCTTGTCATGGAACTGGCCGGTGGACAAGTTTGTGGAAAAGTTCAGGAAGACTATCCCGTGAAGATGGAGAAGAAGGTCATTGACCTGGATTACAATTGGATAGAGAAATTTATCGGCAAGAAGATCGGTCACGATGTGATGGAAGAGATTCTGGTCAATCTTGGCTATGACTTCATCAGCAAGAAGGAAGAGGGCGTCAAGGTCGCCGCTCCGACTTATATGATTGATGTGACCAGAGAATGTGATGTGGTAGAAGAGATTCTGCGGATTTATGGATACAACAACATTGAGTTGCCATCCAATATGAAAATGTCCGTTTCTCCATCTCCATCCCCAGATCCTGAAGCTGTCCGCAACTACATCTCCAATTTTCTGTCTGCAAACGGTTTCGTGGAGACCATGAACAATTCTCTGACCAAAGCAGATTACTACTCCCGTCTCAAGACCTTCCCGGAAGAACGTTGTGTTCGCATCGTCAATCCTCTTAGTTCTGATTTGAATGTAATGCGCCAGACCCTTCTGCTGAATGGACTGGAGGTGATTGCCTACAATGTCAACAGACAAGTCAATACAATTAGAAGTTTTGAGTACGGTTCTGTATATCAGAGACTGCCAGAAGGCGACGGCACTACGCTCGCTTCTTATGAAGAACATCCATGTTTTGCCATTTTCATGACAGGAAATTCTGAAAAATCTTGGAGAATTGAACCTCGGAAGGGCAGTTATTTCCAGCTCAAGTCCTATCTGGAATTGCTGTTAAAGCGTTATGGAGTAGACATTTATACTTTGGAGACGGAAGCTGCTCCAGCCGATCTGTTTTCTGAAGGTCTGCTCTATAAACTTCCAGGAAGTGGAAAACAGTTGGCTGTGATGGGAACCATCTTGCCGGCACTGGCCAGACGTTTTGATGTCAAGCAGCCTGTATTTGCGGCAGAAATCAACTGGAATGAATTGTTCTCTTTGATCAAGAGAGTGAAGGTCAAGTTCAAGGAATTGCCTCGTTTCCCAGAAGTGAAGAGGGACTTGGCTCTCCTGTTGGATGAGAATGTCACCTTTGCAGATTTGCGCCGCAGTTCATTCAGAGCTGCCAAGAAACTGCTCAAGAGTGTCAGCCTGTTCGATGTATATCGTGGCGACAAGATTCCATCCGGCAAGAAACAGTACGCCCTGAGTTTTGTCTTCCAGAATCCTGAAAAGACTTTGACAGACAGCGAGGTGGAGAAGATGGTCAACAAGTTGATGGCTACCTTCCAGAACGAATACGGTGCAACATTGAGATAAATGGAAAAGATTGTCAGAAATATTCTGCCATGGGCCATAACGGCCGTCATGCTGTCTGCTTGTCAGAACCGGCCGGATAAGATTCCGCCTGATACGATGGCAGAGGTATATGCTGATATGTTTCTGGCAGATCAGTGGGTCTTCGACCATGAATTGAAATACCTGACAGATACTGTGGCTGTATATGAACCGATATTTGAAAAATACGGCTACGATGTGGATGATTTCAGATATAGTGTCGATCAGTATATGAATGATGCCGAGAAGTTTGCAGATGTTTTGGAGCAGACAAAATTCCTTCTCCAATGCAAACTGAAGGAAGTGGATGAAAAACGGCTGGTCGCCAACAAACTGGATAGTATCCGTCTGGCCCGGCAGATGAATGCCATTGACATTTCCTTGATGGAATTGAAAAATGAAGAACGGGACACCCTTCTCAAGAAGTTCTTCCCGATGTTCCCGGTAGACAGCATTGGAGTGATGCAGAAGAAGATTCTTTTCAAAGGTCCGGCCCTCATTGAAGAGAAAATGGAACCAGCCCAGGAGGCGGATACGATAGCGATTGCCCCTTCGGGAAATGACTCTGTGCTCAAATTGCCAGATACTGGAAAAGTGAAATGGAACAAGAGATGAAAAGAATAGCAGCACATTATCTATATACCATGGAAACCGATGAACCCATCGTGGATGGTTTCGTGGAATTCGATGAAGACGGTGTCATTTCCCGTGTGGGAAAATGTGAGGACATCAGTGTCGAAAAAGAATATATTGATGGTATCGTCATGCCAGGAATGGTCAATGCACATTGTCATCTTGAACTGTCCTATCTTTGGAAGAAGTTCCGCAAAGGGACGGGAATGGCCGGTTTCATTGACCAGATCAATGAAATGAGGGACAACAAGTCCTATGAAGAGAAGCTGAAGGATATCCGGACATGGATGGACAAGCTCTGGAACCAGGGCGTCTCAGCCATGGGAGACATCAGCAACTGTGCAGACAGTTTCGGAATCAAGGCGGCTTCCCCCCTGTACACCCGTACTTTTCTGGAAGTGTTCGGTACTGAACCGGAAGACAGCCAGGGTGTCATTGACAGCGTGCTCAAATTGCAGGAAGAGGCAGTCAAGGCCGGAATCGATGCCGCACCGACTCCTCATTCCGTCTATACGATGAGTCCCGAACTGCTGACAGCCTCCAGTGCAGAAGGCTTGAAGTCCGGTTTCCTCTCTTTTCATTCAGAAGAAAGTCCGGAAGAGGAGGAAATGCTGGTCAGCGGCTCCGGAAAAATGTATGAGAACCGCAAGAGAGCCCACATGAGTACCCCACCTGTTACCGGGAAATCCTCGTTGCTGTATTTCCTGGACAGATTGAAGCAGGCCCATCCTGCTCCTTTTGAGGAAAATATACTGCTGGTACATGAAGTATGTATGGACAAAGAAGGAATGGAAGCTGTCAAGGCTATGCTCAGACATCCTTATGTCGCTTTGTGCCCGATGTCCAATATATTTATACACAACGCCCTGCCTCCTGTCAGACTGATGAGGGAAGAGGGAATGAAACTGACTGTCGGTACCGATTCTCTGTCAAGCAATGACGATCTGAATATGGTGTCAGAGTTGTTCTGCCTGCAAGAGAATTTCCCGGAAATCCCATTGGGGGAAATGCTGGGCTGGGCTTCCAGAAACGGAGCTGAGTTCCTGGGAAAAGAAGCCATATACGGTACGCTGACTCCAGGAAAGAAACCGGGATTGGCAGCGATCATCCATCTGGGCAAGGAAGGACGGCTGACAACGGCCAGCTATTCATATAGATTGGTTTAGGCTATGATGAGAGAAGAACTTGTTTTCGGTCCAATAACCAGCAGAAGATTGGGTGTCTCTTTAGGAATCAATCTTTTGCCGGAAAAGGGAAAATTGTGTAATTTTGACTGCATATATTGCGAATGTGGTTGGAACAAGGACGGAACCGGAGACAGAATTGTCCCCACTGCGGATCGGTTCCGACAGGCTTTGGAAAACAAATTGCGGCAATGTGGACAGGATGGTGTCAAGATTGAGTCCATCACCTTCTCCGGAGATGGAGAACCGACCTTGAATCCGGATTTCCCGCAGATTGTGGACATCTGTCTGGAATTGCGGAATCGGTATTATCCTGAAGCGAAGGTGTCAGTCCTTTCCAATGCGACCAGAGTGTATCGGAAAGAAATTTTTGAAGCGCTCAGGAAAGTGGACAACCCGATTCTCAAACTGGATGCGCCGACCGATGGACTGGTAGCCCGGATCAACAAGCCGACAGGTCATTATCATGTGTCCGAGGTGGTGGAGAGCCTGAAGCAGTTCAAGGGAGATTTTATCCTGCAGACGATGTTCCTTAGGAGCGATGACTTTGATACGGCCTCCCCGGAAGTCCTCAATGGCTGGATGGAGATTGTCAGAGAACTTCGCCCACGTGAGATAATGGTCTATACCCTGGACCGTGAGACTCCCCAGAAGGGCTTGGTCAAATACACCGCCGGCCAGATGAGAGAATTGGTCAAACCGTTGATTGAGGAAGGATTCTTGATACAGATTAGATAGAAATAACAATAATTATATAAAATATGGCAGATATTTTAGCAAAGTACGGGTACACACCCGATAAAGACGCTATGGATAGAAGTCTTGAAGTCATTGCTGCAAATTTGGACAATTTGGCTTCTGGAGAAGTCTTGAAGCAGTGCTTTGGTCTGATGGACCTGACTTCTTTGGGAACCAAAGACTCAGTGGAGCACATCAAGGAATTTACCGAGAAAGTGAATTCCTTTGCACAGGATTTCCCTGAATATCCTCTTCCTGCATCCATCTGCGTATATCCTAACTTGGCCTCAGTAGTGAAACAGACCAAGAAATGCGATGAGGTGAAGGTGACCGCCGTTGCCGCTTGTTTTCCGACTTCCCAGAGTTTTGTGGAAGTGAAGATGCTGGAAGTGGAGATGGCCATCCTCGGAGGGGCGGATGAAATTGATATCGTTCTTCCTCTCAATAAGTTCCTCGTTGGTGACAATGCCGGTACTGCTCTTGAAATCAGACAGATTCGTGAGTGCATCAACAAGACCATGGAAAAGGTAGGCAGAAAAGTCACTCTCAAGGTCATTCTTGAAACAGGTCTGCTGTTTACTCCAGAGAAGATTGCAGAAGCTTCCTTCATTGCAATGGAAGAAGGCGCTGACTTCATCAAGACCTCTACAGGCAAGGTAGACGTGAATGCAACTCCGATGGCCGCTTACATCATGTGCGAGTGCATCGCGAAGTTCTACCAGAAGACCGGCAGGAAGGTCGGCTTCAAGGCTGCAGGTGGCATTTCTACCGCTTTGGATGCTGCCAGCTACTATGGTATCGTGTCTTCTATCCTCGGCAAGGAATGGCTTTGCAAGGACTATTTCCGTTTCGGCGTAAGCCGTCTCGCCAACAGCCTCCTTTCCACCATCGAGCAGAAGACAGTCAGCTATTTCTAGAAATAGAAACGTATAGGAAAACAAGTCCGGACCTGTCAAGGTCCGGACTTGCTGCATTTATGGAGGAGGGTCGTTTATTCGTAGAGTCCCTTCAGATATTTTCTCAAATCCTCCCATTTGTAATAAGGACCTTCATACGGAGGAAGGTCCTCGATGGTAGTCTCCTTCTCGTTGTGGAGCATCTTCACGAGGATGCCGCCCTTCTTGTTCTGGTAGAAGATCATCTGGAAGTTGGTGGCCATAGGGACCATCTCAAAAGCCATCCATTTGTCGGCTCCTTCTTTCATCGGCATTCTCTTGCCCATGCCTTCCACACCAATGCAGTTTAGGAAAGGAAGGATACCGGTGTCATGTCCGAAACGAAGGTTCGCCGCTGTATGGTTGCCTGTCATGAGGGCTGTGTCTGCCTTGTCAACAAAATCTTTTACCAGACCCAAAGCAGCTTCACTGCTGTATTTTCCCAATTCCTTGGAATTGCCCATCATGCCATATGTTCTGACATTGCTTGCCATACCTTGCTGGTACAGTTCTTCTTTGTCAAAGAAATGGTAGAGATCAATGTTCAAAAAATCAAGATCTTCGCAGATGATGGCGCATGTATATAGTTCCTTGACAAATTGATGGGCATCTCCTAAAATTTCTTCAGCTTTTCGGCTATTGGTGAATAAGCGGTTGAAAAGTTTGTCATAGTGACAGATTTCATGTCTTACTTCTGTTTCAATAACGCCAGCATCTTTAGACCAGTTATTATAGGCAACCCTCCGGCAGATATACTGTTCGAAATATTTCTGTCCAGTAGTGAAACTGAACTGGAGAGAAGGATTTTCTTCTTTCAGTTGGGTGGCGAAATTGGCCATGCTGATGAGGCATCTCGGAATGGTACTGGAAACGCAATGAATCTCTTTTCTGTTTTTATTGTTGAAAACTTTCTCAAAATGACGGTACATCCTGTCTGCAATGGCCCTGTGTTCTTTGGCTCCCAAAGGAGAGAGTTCACCAGCCATGCCTTTGTGTGCAGCAAGAAGAACTTCACACTGATGGAGCACTTCCTTGCCGTCATCGGTTAGTAATCCGATTTGATTTATCTTTTGGAGAGAAACAACAGCTCCGTTCAATTTGTTCTCGGAAGTGTGGTATCTGGATCCATGGCGTCCATAATGTGAGATATAGAAAGGTTTGTATCCTTTGGGAGCATCGGTATAGACACTGTCCAGTCTGTGATACGGATAATAGATGTTGGCGACCCTGCTCGGATTCTCCATAGTGAGCTCCTTATATTTCTGTGCATCAGCTTGATATGAAGATAAAACACAAGCGGTCATCAAAGTGGTCAGTACAATTCTTATGTTCATTTTTGTAAAAAATTATGTTGTACAAAGATAGATAATAGGGTATATAATTACAAGAAACCTATTTTATTCTTGATAAGAGCTTCTTTTTTTTGCAAACGGATAAGGTCCTTTATGTTTGCTGTGGAAACAAAAAATGATTGATATGAGGAAAGTTTTGATTGTAACAGTTATCTTGTCTGTACTAGGAGCTTGCAGCCGGGACGAGACAGATTGGGTAGAGGAGGAAAGTACCTTTGAGGAAGTCGCTCATGAGATGATTGTACTTGGGAAAAAGTTGAAGGACCCGTATTCTGTAGAGAATATCAATCGGGCCTTGCATCAGATTTATCCCACGAGGGGAGAACGCCATGATGTGACTCCAACCGACCTTTATGTGCGTTTTCTTCCCAAAAATGAGGAAGAATATAACCGTCTGGTCAGTAGTGGAATGGATCTGATGGATCATCCTCTTGATTATCAGATATTGCAGGATGGTGACTATTATGTTGATCCTCAAGTGGAACCGGGACAGATTACCTGGCAGTATGCCGTAGTCAAGAAAGATTTTCGATTTCCAGACGGCATTCATCATGAAATTCTGGATGACTGTTTTATTCCAGAACATGATGTCGTTACTCGTTCAGATGGACTGGACTGGGATCAGGTAGTCCGGACTTCTTATGAATTGACGGGTAATGGAGAATTGCTTGAACCGGAGACACGTGCTTCAAAAGCTCATCCGACAGGAAGGATTACCATAGAAGATGCTCAATTTGCCGGAGGGAAGCCGATAGGAGTATCCGGCGTGAAAATAGTTTGCAATTCTTTTGTGAAGTTCTCTTCCTGCTATACGGACCGTGATGGAAATTATAAAATTCCGCGTACCTATTCTTCCAAAGTCAGATACCGGCTCATGTTCAAGAACAAGATGAAATTCAATATTGGGATGAATCTTATTCTTGTGCCGGCTTCTATGTCTGCTTTGGGAAAGGGCAGTCCTTCAGGAATCGATGTTCATATCCGTCCAGACTCAAATCGAAAATTGTTCTGTCGTTCAGTCGTCAACAATGCGGTATATGATTATCTGCTTCGTTGTCAACAAAATGACCTTGCTATTTCTGCTCCTCCTGAAGGATTGAGAATCTGGATTATGCAGAAGAATGAGAACAGCAGCGCCGTGATGATGAGGCATGGGACTGTCTTGGATTATCCGTTGCTGAAACGTTATTTGGGTGAGTACATAGGGCTGATTAAGATATTTCTTCCCGATTTGACTATTGGGGTCAAGAATAAGGAATCATTTGCAGAAATTTATAAATCAGCAATACATGAATGTGCCCATGCTTCACATTTTCAACAAGTCGGAGTCTCCTATTGGAATCGTTTCGTTACTTATGTGCTGAAGTCTTTTCTGCATTCCGGTTCTTCCTATGGAGATGGTTCGGGAGATGAGGCCGGTTATTGCGAGATTGGAGAAATGTGGGCATATTTCCTGGAGAATCTCTTTTCCCGAGACCGTTATGGAGAGGTGAAGTCAGATAGCGGAATGTGTTATTGGTTTCATCCGCAGATTCTGTCTTATCTGAATGAACGTGGGTTTTCCGTATCTGAGATTTTGAAGGTATTGGACGAGAAGGTCTGTTCTCTGGCAGATTTGAAAGAGGCTTTGCTGAATCAGTTTCCGGATAAGGAATGGATAATCCGTCAGGCTTTTGACAGATATGAAAATTGAGAAGGAAAATTGCTGGAGATATGAAAGAGAAAGTCAGAAATGGCAGAGCGCTGCTATGGACTGGAATGGTCCTGTTGGGGATGCTGCTGCCTCGAAAAATTGCCGCACAGCAGTTTGCCTTTTCTACCAATGCGATAGAATATTTCAATCTGTGCACGTTCAATGCAGAAGCTTCGTTTGCTTTTTCAAAGAACTGGACCATGGATGCCAACTTCCGTTACAATCCGTTTCATTTTGTCGGAAAAAGAGGAACACAGGGATTCCAGAGCAAAGTGAGGGCTTTCTCGGCTGGTGTCCGCTTCTGGCCATGGCATATCTATTCTGGCTGGTGGTTTTCAATGAAAGCACAATATCAGGAATACAGTCGCGGTGGATTCGTTTCCAAGGCGGTGAGAGAGGGGGATCGAGTCGGAGGTTGTTTCGGTCTCGGATATTCCTATATGCTGGGCAAACATTTCAATCTCGATTTTGGATTGAGAGTTTGGTCTGGGATGGATTCCTATAGGACATATGATTGTCTGGTCTGTGGATTGACACATGGACAGGGAAAAGATATTTTTTTTCTGCCAGATGAACTGATTCTTTCGATTACGTATGTGTTCTGAAATTATGAAATACAGGTCAATGCAAGAGCGGGTGTCTCTTTTGTCCAGATTCCTGGTCGGGGTGGCTTTAACAATAACGTCTCTCTCCGGTTGCTCCGTCAAGGAGGACCGGGATGCCTGCCCTTGTATCCTGTTTCTGCATTTCCCGGAAGGAGGGAAGGAATGGGAAAAACTGGTCGTCTTCCTGAACGGCGATCAGTTTTCTGTGAGGGATACAGTGGATCTGAGACAGCTGGATCCCAAAGGCTATCGTCGTATGGTGCCTAGAGGTCAGGTGCATCTGCTGGCGGCGGCACCGCTCGGTACGGCCTTTTCTCCTATCGGACGGCTGCCGATTCCGGAAGGGAAGGACTGTCCTCCTGTTTATATGGATGCCCGGACTTTGGATACCCGTTCCAGCGTGGTGAGGGATACGGTGCACTTGTACAAGAACCATTGTCGTCTGACAATGGAATTTTCCTATTTGGATCCGATTGGCTTCGAACAGCTGGAGATGAGCGTGACGGGAGGGGTGGACGGATACGACGAGAGGGGACAGATGACGGAGGGCCGTTTCCGTTATCCGCTTCATCCGGATGAGCAAGGAAGGTGCCAAGTGTTTTTGCCACGCCAAATGGATGAGTCTTTGGCTTTAGTTATGGAGAAAGACGGAATAGTTTGTCAGACATTTGCAATTGGAGAATTCATGAAAGAGGTCGGTTATGATTGGAGCAGCCCCTCTCTAAAGGACTGTCGGATGTCTATAGATGTCGCTATCACGTCAATGGTAGTGGAAATTGGGGGGTGGAAAAAAACTTATTCATATAAATTTGCAATTTGATTGGGATATTTAAGAAATATATCTATATTTGCATTCCACTTCAAGCGCGGGTGGCGAAATTGGTAGACGCGCTACTCTCAGAAGGTAGTGCCAGCAATGGCGTGGCAGTTCGACTCTGCTCTCGCGCACCAGTGCAAAAGACCGGAAATTTTCATTTCCGGTCTTTTTGTTTTCTGTCAGTATCTGTTCTTTCTGCTCAAAGCGATGTCTTCTGTTTTAGAACATCTCAAAGCATTGCTGAAGGGTATTCTGCCCGATGGGGGACGGCGCCACCAACTTTTCAGAAGGGGCTGCTATCTCTTTTCTTTGAAGAAATTGACCATGAGCGATCTGCATTCGTCCTGTAGAACGCCCGATTCCACTTCCGTCTGCGGATGGAGCAGGCTCGGAGAGAAGAGATGGTATCCTCTCTTTTCATCTGCCGTACCATAGACAATTCTTCCGATCTGTGCCCAGTTCAAGGCGGCGGCGCACATCGGACAAGGCTCCACGGTCACGTAGAGGGTACATTTGCTCAGATATTTTCCTCCCATCGCTTCTGTGGCGGCTGTAATGGCAATCATTTCCGCATGGGAAGTGGGGTCTTTGAGCCTTTCGCACATGTTGTGTCCCCGGCCAATGATCCTTCCGTTGCAGACAACGACTGCGCCGATAGGGATTTCGTCTTCTTCCAGAGCCTTCCTGGCTTCTGCCAAGGCTTCTTTCATGAATCTGGTGTCTGTTTCCTGCATGATGCTGTGTTTACAAAGTTCAATACATAAAAATAAAGAGGGTGGCTTGACCATCCTCTTATATTTTTCGCTAATGAGTAAGCTCTTAGTACTTCTGCTCAGAAGATACTGACAGTTTCTTACGACCGTGACGACGACGGGCTGCCAACACGCGACGGCCATTTGCAGTTGCCATACGCTCGCGGAAGCCATGTTTGTTTACGCGTCTGCGTCTAGATGGTTGGAATGTTCTTTTCATTATATTATTTTTTTTATATTTTTTTCAAATAGGATTGCAAAGGTAATCGTTTTGACCTAAAAAACAAAATTATTTTGAACTAATCTCAATTACCATCTTATCTTTGAACCATTCGTCCTCCAGCCAGTTCCGGATTTGCCATTGGCGGATGGATTTTTCGGATATTCTGTACTTCTTTTTCAGCTGGGCAAATTCCTCGGACAGGTCCCCTCCTTTGAGGTAGAGGATGGATTGGCCGAATTTTCCTTTGACCCAAGGATAGAAATTGTCCAAGGCGGTCACCGCTCTGGAAACGACGTAATCGAAATGTTCATCCAGAGTTTCAGCACGGGCATTGACAACTTTTATATTGGTCAGTTTGACAGATTTGGAAACGGCTTCTGCTACAATTGTCTTTTTGCCGACTGAATCACAGAGTGTGAAATCCACCTTCGGGAACAGGATGGCCAGCGGAACGCCGGGAAAACCTCCTCCGGTTCCCAGATCCAGCACCTTCAGCTTTTCCCCTTCAAGACTCCCTTCCTGGAACTGCCGGTAGATTTCGGGCCTTTCCTTTTTGAGGTAGGTCGCGATGGAAAGGGAATGCAGGATGTGGTGAGGGTAGAGGCCTCCAATGTCCTTTCTGGAAATGACATTGATCTTGGCATTCCATTCTTCGTACAGACCTTCCAGCTGACGGAACTGCTCCCATTGTTTGGCATCCGGCTCTGGAAAAGCCGGAGCGGCTATCTTTTCAAATTCTTCAAAAGTCATTTTTTATAATTCTTCTTCGATGTTCTGCATTTTCTTGATCAGAAGATCCTTCGCTCTGCTGATCCGGGTCTTGACCGTATTGATGGGTATTTCGGCCTTCTCCGCAATTTCCTTGTAGCCGAGATTATCCACATAGCACATTTGGGCGATGATCCTGTAATGCTCCGGAAGACTGTCAATGCATTTCATCAACAGATCATGGTCTTGTCCGTTGATGATGTTTTCTTCAGGACTTATGGTATCATCTGCGATGTCAATTTGCTCGTTGTCTTTGTTGAGGAAGTCAGTTCTGTCCAGTTTCCCTCTGACAATTTCCTTGTCCTGATGGTCAAAGGCGGTGTTCCTGGCAATGGTGTAGAGCCAGGTGGAAAATTTGTTTTGTGGTTTGTAGCTTGCCAGTTCCTTGAAAGCCTTCTGGAAACTGACAATACAAATGTCTTCAACATCTTGTGGGTCCTGCACATATTTGCTGACATGATTGCGCAGTCCGTTGCAATAGCGGCTGTGCAAGGCGAAGAAAGCTGCTTGCGAATTCTGGTTCAAGGCCAGTTCGATCAGTTCCTTGTCTGTCAGATTAGTGAGCTTCAAGCCAGTTTTTGCCATAATTACAATCAATAGTTAGTGGAACAGACAAAGTTATTACATTTTCCATTTCTTCTTTGACAATCTTCTTCAAAATCTCCGCTTCTTCAGGTCTTGTGTCAAAAAGAAGTTCGTCGTGAATCTGAAGAATCATCTTGCTTTGCAGCTTTTCCTCTCTCATCCGGCGGTCCACGCCAATCATCGCCAGTTTGATGATGTCAGCGGAAGTTCCCTGGATCGGCGCATTGACGGCGTTCCTTTCTCCCAGAGCCCGGACGGTCCCATTCTTGGACTGAAGTTCGGGGATATATCTTCTTCTGCCGAAGATGGTCTCTACATAGCCATTGGCGGTAGCGTAGCTGATGGTGTCCTTGATGAAATATTGGATGGCCGGGAAGGCTTCAAAATAGTCTTCGATGAATTTCTTCGCCTTGCCGACCGGCATGTCGAGCCGTTGGGACAGTCCGAATGCGGAAATGCCATACATGATGCCGAAATTGGCGGTTTTGGCAATTCTCCTTTCGTCCGGTGTCACCTCGTCGTAAGGGATCTTGAATATCTTGGAGGCAGTGGCGGCATGTACATCAATCCCGTCCTTGAAGGACTGGATCAGATGAGCGTCGCCGCTGAGATGCGCCATGATTCTCAATTCAATCTGTGAGTAGTCGGCAGAAAGGATGAGATTGTCCGGATTGTCCGGGATGAATGCCTTTCTGATTTCCTTTCCTCTTTCCGTCCTCACCGGAATGTTCTGGAGGTTCGGGTTGGAGGAACTCAATCGGCCGGTGGAGGTCAGCGCCTGGTTGAAGGTGGTATGGATTCTGCCCGTCACCGGGGAAATGTAAGTGCCGAACGGCTCAATGTAGGTGGAGAGCAGTTTCTTGACCGCTCTGAACTCCAGAATCTCATGGATGATCGGATGAGTGTGCTCAATGGCTTTGAGGGTGGGCTCGTCCGTACTCCAGTTGCCTTTGGAACTCTTCTTGGCTTTCGGGTCCAGGGCGAGTTTTTCAAAGAGGACGGTGCCGATCTGTTTCGGGGAGGAGATGTTGAGCTGGGGTTCATCGGCCATTTCGCGGATGCGGGCTTCCCGTTCCAGCATTTCCTTGCGGAGCTCTTTGGCGTAGTCGTCCAGCTGTGCCAGATTGACCTTCACGCCGTTGCGTTCCATTCGGGCCAGCACCCGGATCAGGGGTTCTTCCATTTCCCAGTAAAGTTTGGAGACTTCCATGCTTTCAATCTTCTCTTCCAATACTTTGGAGAGAAGGTAGGAGATGGCGGTTTCTTTGCTGTTGTCTTTTTCTGGCAGGGCTTCCGGCGCATCAAACAGGCTCAGCTGCACTGTCTCCTGTTCTTCCATGCTGTCCAGGTTGATGCCGAGCAGACTGCTGGACAGGATTTCAATCTTGCTGCTCTGCTCCGGATTCATCAAGTAGTGCATGAGCTCGATGTCATAGAGCTTTCCGGAGAGGGTGATGCCGGCATGGGCCAGGATGTTTAGCTGCAGTTTCAGGTTGTAGCCGGCCTTGCCGATGGCTTCGTCTTCCAGGATGCTCTTGAAATCCTGCACCTGTCCTTCTGAAGAGAAGAGCTGGTGGGTGCCGGAATCCTCCAGGGCCAGGGTAATCTTTCCCGGTTCGGAGAAAAGCTGGTCGCCTTCCAGATGGAGTGCGATTCTTCCTGTGGCTTTGGCCAACCGGATGAAACTGGCTGCCTCTTTGTGGCTGACATTGAATTCGGTTTCCTGCTGCCGCTCAAGCTGGGCGGCGCCTTTGATATGTTTCTTGAGAGAGTGGAACTCATAGAAGTCGAACAGTTCGAACAGTTTCGGATTGTCCAGCGTTTCGGTCACCATGTCTCGCAGGCAGATGTCAACAGGCACGTCTGTCTTGATGGTCACCAGTTCATGGCTCAGTTCGATATGGTCTTCCGCTTTCTCGAATTTCTCTTTCTGTTTGGCGGACAGTTCGTCCAGATGGGAATAGATGTTCTGGACATCACCGTATTTGGCCAGCAGCTTGGCTGCGGTCTTTTCGCCGATTCCGTCCACTCCGGGCACATTGTCTGCCGTGTCCCCACAGAGGGTGAGCATGTCAATGATCTGGCCGGTGTGGGCAATTCCGTATTTCTCGCAGATCTGTTCTTCTCCGAACAGTTCGTCCGGGGAGCCGGCGCGGCCGGGCTTGATCTGGAAGATGTGTGGATCCACCAGCTGTCCGTAGTCTTTGTCCGGTGTGATCATGTAGACTTCGGTCTGCTCATTTCCAAATTTCTTCGCCAAGGTGCCGATGACATCGTCCGCTTCGTATCCCATGATGGTCAAGGCAGGTATGCGCATGGCACCGCAGATTTCGGTGAGCGGTTCCAGGGCGTCGATGATCAGTTGTGGAGTTGGGGGACGGTTGGCCTTGTACTGGGTGAACATCTTGTTTCGGAAAGTTCCTCCCGGTGGGTCGAAGACCACAGCCAGATGGGTCGGTTCTTTCTTTTCAATCAGTTCCAGCAGATATTTGGTGAAGCCATACAGAATGGAGGTGTCCTGTCCTTTGGAGTTGACCATAGGACGGTTCAGCAAAGCATAGTATGTCTTGAAAATCAGGGCGTGTCCGTCAATTAGGAATAGTTTGTTGGGCATAAATATATTTGTTCAAAGCCAATATCCTTTAAAGATACGAATAAATATTGTAGAATTGGCTGTCAGGGTCAGAAAATTTTAAAAGCCGAAGGGACCGCGGTAGTTGTGGAAACAGGCTTTCAGAAGGGATTCCCAGTCCATTTCGGTGGAGTCCACGAATTGGCGCTCTGTGCTGATTCCCCATATTCTGGTGCAGACCTTCAGGCTGTCTTCCAGATCGTGGGAAGAGAAGATGAAGGTTTTTCCGGTTTCCTGGGCGGCTTGCCTGATGGTCTCCAAAATCCTGATCCGGTTGTCCACATCCAGAAAGGCGGTCGGTTCGTCCAGCAGCAGGATGTCTGACTCTTTGGAAAGTCCCATGGCCAGGCAGACTTTCTGGAATTCTCCATCACTGAGGAGGGCGATGTCCCTGTCGGCGAATGATTCCAGATGAAGCCGTTGGAGATGTCCGTGAATTCGTTCCAGCAAGGTGGCGGAAGGATGTCCGAACAGGCCGCTTTCATTTCCGCAGGCGGTCAGAATGAATTCCATGACGCTGAAGCCTTTGGTCCGGGGAATGTGGGTCGGGACCAGGACGACGGAATGTCCCTTCTGGGGCTGGGGGACCGTGCGGAGGACACCGGACAGAGGGGGCAGGAAGCCGGCAAGCGTCTTCAGCAGAGTGCTTTTGCCGCTGCCATTGCTGCCGCAGAGCAGGATGGTTTCTCCTGCTCCCACATGAAAGTGGATGTCCTTGATCAGGACTTCGTTGCCATATCCGATGGCCAGGTCATTTGTTTCCAGCATGGTTCTTCAAAAGGATATACAGTATGATCGGGATGCCGATGAGGGCGATGGTACTGCCGACGGGCAGTGGTGTTTTCCATGCCTGGGACAGAATGTCTGCGCATAACGCCAGGATGGCACCGAACAATAGGGTCGGCAGAAAAATGTTGCGGTGTACAGAGGTCGCATAGACATTTCTCGCAAGATGGGGAGCAACAATACCGACGAATCCGATGGGGCCGCAGAAAGCGGTGACCGCCGCCGTCAGGATGCAGGCGCTGAGCAGGGCTTTGGTCCGGATGGTGGATAGGTTGCCGCCGGCGAATCGGGTGAACGGGTCTCCGAACAGGATGAGGTCCAGTCCGCGGTGGTTCCAGAGGGCGAGCAGCAGTCCGGTCAGCAGGGAGAGCAGCAGCAGGAGCAGGCGTTCATGGTTGCAGGACAGAAAACTGCCGGCGGACCAGGAGTAGAAGGTTTTCAGCACTTCCGAATTGGCCGAATAGGCGAGGATGGAGGTCAGGGCAGAGAAGATGAATCCCAGGATGACTCCGAACAGGAGCAGGGTCTCTGTGGTTCTGCATTTCCGGGAAACCGGCAGCAGGATCAGGGTGGAGAGGGTGGCTCCGGCAAAGGCGGCGGTGACGATGGTCATTCCTGAAAGGAAACGGAGGCCTGTCGCACCGGCCGTCCCCAGCAGAATGGAGGCGATGGCGGCACCGAGTCCCGCTCCCGAGCTCACTCCCATGATGTGGGGATCTGCCAGGGGATTCTGGAAGACGGCCTGCATCTGGAGTCCGGCCAAGGCCATACACGCACCGGTGAGCAGGGCGGTCGCAAGACGGGGCAGCCGTATGTTCCAGAGAATGTCTTTCATGAAGTCAGGACCGGAAGAGCGGAATGCCTGTGCCAGGTCCTGGAAATTCAGATGGACGGATCCGCTGAACACATCTGCTGTGGCCAGTCCTATCAGAAGGAGAAGACTGACCGCCAGTGATGTATGGTACCGTTTACTTTGCATGCTTTACAGAAATGTGCCTTTCGCCGGAAAAGCTATTTGACCGGACGGATGCTGATGGCCGCTCCTCCGCCGGGTGCCAGGGCAACCTGGAGGCGTGTCTTGGATGTGACTTTCCTGCTGCGGATGGTGTAGCTCTTCGGATTCTTGTTCCAGGAGGCGTTCCGTCCGTCGGCGTAGATGGTCGCCACATATCTTTTTCCGGCAGGGAGGAAACTCAGGTCGATGTTGGCCGTGCGGGCTTTCTCGTCCGTGATGGCTCCGACGAACCATTCGTCTTTCCCTTTCGCTTTTCTGGCGATGGTGATGTAGTCACCTGGTTCCGCTTCCAGGAAATAGGAGTTGTCCCAGTCGAGTGCAACGTCCTTGATGAACTGGAAAGCGTCAGGATATTTCTCGTAATTCTCTTTCAGGTCTGCCGCCATCTGGAGAGGGCTGTACATGGTCACATAAAGCGCCAGCTGTTTGGCCAGAGTGGTGCTCACTTTGGCAGTCTTGCCTCCATAGACAGAGAGATCCCCTTCAAAGATGCCCGGTGTGTAGTCCATCGGACCGCCTTTGAGTCGGGTGAACGGAAGGATGGTGGTATGGTCCGGGTGGTTGCCGCGGAAGGACTCGAACTCGGTGCCGCGGGCAGATTCCTGGGCAATCCAGTTCGGATAGGTCCTGCTGTAGCCGGTCGGTCTGACGGCTTCGTGGGAGTCCACCATGATCTGATACTGGGCGGCGGTTTCGGCCACTCTGTTGTAATGGTTGACCATCCATTGTCCGTCATGATATTCACTTCGTGGAATGATTGGGCCGACATATCCTGTCTTGACGGCATCGTAGCCGTTGTCTTTCATGAACTGGAAAGCTTCGTGCATCCTGCGCTCGTACTCTGTCACGGCAGAAGTGGTCTCGTGGTGCATGATGAGCTTGACATTCTTGGATTGGGCATAGCGGTGAAGTTCCTCCACATCAAAGTCCGGATAGGCTCTGGTCCAGCTGTAGATGACTTCTTTGTGGTAGGCCCAGTTGTCTTCCCAACCTTCGTTCCAGCCTTCCACCAGGACGGCGTCGAAACCGTGCTTTGCGGCAAAGTCAATGTAGTCCTTGACATGCTGGGTGTTGGCACCGTGGTGTCCGTTGCATTTCAGCTGGCTGTAATCGGTCTCTCCGATGCGGATGTCCTGGTAGTCGGTATAGGCCCAAGTGGAAGGACCTCCGGTGAAATATTCCCACCAGACGCCCACGTATTTGCAAGGTTTGATCCAAGAAGGGTCTTCAATCTTGCAAGGTTCGTTGAGGTTCAGAATCAGAGTGGAGGCGAGAATGTCCCGGGCGTCATCACTGACAATGATGGTCCTCCATGGGGAGGTGGAATTGGTCTGGATGTAGCCGCGGTCGCCATTGCGGTCTGGTGTCAGATGCGAACTGAGGATGAATTGGGAATCATCCAGGTTGAGGTGCATGCCTGCATAGTTGACAAGGGACGCTTCGTGGAGATGGATGTACAGGCCATCCTTCGTCTTCATGAGCAGCGGAGTCTGTACGGCCAGCCGCTCGGTAGGGGACTGGGCAGCCAGAGGTTCCGAGCAGACGACTTCTCTCAGATCCTTGACTTCGGAAAGTTTGGATGTGCTCAGTTCATATTCGTTGGTATCGTAGTCGGCAGGCTGCCAGAAGGCCAGATGGTCTCCCGTCAGTCTGAACTCGGTCTCTTCCTCTTCGATGACGAAATGCCTCAATCCGGACTGGATCGGGAATTCGTAACGGAAACCCAGTCCGTCGTTGAACAGACGGAAACGCAGATTGAGGAGCCAGTCGGTCTGCTCCTGCTTGAGCGCGATGAAGAGCTCGTTGTGGTGGTCGCGTATTTCTCTGTATTCTCCCAGCACCGGTTTCCAGATGGTGTCGGATTCCCTGATCTGTGAGTCCGTGATCATGAAATTATGGTCAAAGGCATAGCCGCTCTTGATAAGGAATCCCAGTCTGCTCTCTTGGATGACGGTCTTCCCTTTGTAAGTCAGAGAATAAGTCGGAGTCCCTTCCTCGTTGAGGCGGAAAACCATTTGGAAATTTCCGTCAGGGGAGGTGATGGTCTGCGCTGTCAGAAAGTGTGGCAGGAGAAACAGACAACAGATGAGGAATATGAATTTTTTCATGATAGAAGGTTGTTATTTGTCATTATTATGTGGCGGTAAATATAGGATAAACTCCTACAATTTGAAGAGGAGTTCTGCTATTTTTTCGAGCCAGACCTGGTCGGTCCTGTCGAAATGGGACAGAAATTCGCTGTCAATGTCCAAGACCGCAGCCACTTCTCCGGCCTTGAACACCGGGACCACGATTTCGGAACGGGAGGCACTGCTGCAGGCGATATGGCCGGGAAACTGATCGACATCCGGAACGATGACGGTCTGAGCCTGTGCCCATGCGGTGCCGCAGACACCTTTCCCCTTGGGAATCCGGGTGCAGGCCAACGGACCCTGGAAAGGACCCAGAACCAGTTCCTCCCCGATGACCCGATAGAAACCGACCCACCAGAAACGGAAGGTCTCTTTCAGACAGGCGGCGATGTTGGCCATATTGGCCAGGTCATCTTCTTCTCTTGCCGTCAGTGCTGCCAGCTGTGGATAGAGCTGTGCATAAACTTCTTCTTTGGTGCCTTTTGCTACCGTCAGATTTTCTGCCATAAGCTGCAATAATATATAATTTATAGTGTTGGATGGGATAAAGTTAAGCAAATGTTGGGGCTTTTAATAAAAAAAGATTAAATTGATGAAATTGTTTGAAAGGAAGAGATGGAATTGCAGCAAATTGAGAATCTGTTCAGATACAATTACCGGCCCTTGTGCCTGTATGCCCTTCATTATCTGGACGATCTGGACAATGCAGAAGATGTTGTCCAGGAAAGTTTCACCTCCATGTGGTCCAAATTGGGCGAAGGGGCAGAAATCAAGAATATGAGAGCTTATCTCTATGCTTCTGTCCGCAACAAATGCCTTGACCAGCTCAAGTCTGTTTCCCGATATGAGGAATTGCATCCGCAACTGGCGGAATCCCTGGAATGGGAAGAAGAAGTCCGGGAAGATTCGTTCACAGAAGCCCAGTTGTGGACAGCCATTGATGCGCTCCCTGCCAAACGCCGGGAAATCCTGCTGCTGAACAAGAAGGAAGGTCTGAAATATAGCGAAATCGCCGAAAAACTAGGACTCTCCGTCAATACGGTACGCAATCAGATCAACCGGGCGATGACCACATTGAAAGAAGGGACTATCAAATTATATTTTTGGATTTTCGGTTGAAACGGATGGTACATTGCCGGAGGAAAACCGTCTTTATAGAAAAAGAGCAAAATGCCTGATTTTAAAGAGAAACATCTGGACTTCGTCATGAAGTACTATCGCAAGGGGGCGATGGACACCCAACTCGCGATCGAGAAGTTCATGCGGAACAATGGACTGTCCCGTCCGGAAAAGAAGGGGCACCGCCAATGGATATATGCCCTGTCCGCAGTGGCAGCCGCCCTGGTGGCAGGCGCTTTTCTGTGGAACCTCTACATGAGGCAGACCGTCGTCCTGGAAGCCGGCTCCCAGCTGGCAGAATATGTCCTTCCGGACCAGACCCGTATTGAAATCGAGCAAGGCGGCCGTCTGGAATACCCGAAACACCGCTTCGGCAAAAAGTCGAGGAAAGTCAAGATGGACGGACTCATCTTCTTCGAAGTGGCGAAAGACCCCTCCCGGACCTTTGAAATCACCGCCGGCACCAGCATTGTACGCGTCCTGGGCACCCAATTCCAAGTGGATACCCGTTCCGGAGAGCCCACCACCCATGTCCTGGAAGGAAAAGTCTATATGGGCCGGAAAGACCAGGAGGACGGAATCATTCTCACCGCCGGCATGAAGGCGACCCTGCCCCAAGACAAGGCCCTGCCGCAGCTATGTGACCGCCCGGATCCGAACGAACTGGTCTGGCACACCCACCGCTTCGTCTTCCACGAAACACCACTGTCCCAGGTACTGACGACCCTCTCCGACTACTACCGGACCCCATTGCGGTCGCCCGATGCGGACTCCGCAGACAAAAAGCTGACCGGCGAGTTCGAAGTGGAAAGCCTGGACGTCATCCTCCACCTTATCGAGACCGCCCTCGACGTCCGGATCTACCAGCAGAAATAACCCCCTTTCCCCCCATTCGGGAAATGTTCATGTGCATAACAATAAAGGCTGCCGCGAAAGCGACAGCCTCTGCTGTTTTTTTATCATCTACTGTAAAACAGTGAATTGCAGACTAGTATTCTTC